>NZ_JBEZMS010000048.1:0-34937 GCF_040652815.1 Micromonospora sp. NPDC048169 | reverse complement strand
AGATACCGGAGACCTCGCTACATCTCGAACACCGACACGCCAAGATCCTCACCCAACAGCTCAAGCCCTCGCACGGACTTCGACACAGGCCCTAGAGGGGTTCTACGCCTGGGGGGAGTTCGGCGGTGGCGGTGGCGTCGTGGACGTACTCCAGGAGGATGCGGCGTAGTTCGCGCCCGGCGTGGGTGGGCACCACGTCGCGGCGGCGGGCGACCGCTATGGTCCGGCGGACGCCGGGCGGCACGAGCCGGGTGACCCGGATGCCGGCGCGGCGGGCCACCACGATGCCGGGCACCAGCGCGACGCCGAGCCCGGCCTCGACGAAGCTGAGCACCGCGTCCATCTCCCCGCCGTCGACGGACAGGGTCGGCTCGAAGCCGGCCGCGCGGCAGGCCTGGAGCGTGGCGTCGCGCAGGTCGTAGCCCTCGCGGAACATGACGAGCGGCTGGTCGCGCAGGTCGGTGATGCGCAGCTCGCCGGTGGCCGAGGCGCCCGGCAGCGGGTCGACCGAGGCGACCACCAGGCTCTCCCGCAGGATCGGGTCGGCGCGCAGCCCCGGGTCGGTGCCGGCCGACGGCATGATGATCAGCGCGAGGTCGAGGCCGCCGCGGAGCAGGTCCCGGACGAGGTCCTGCGAGCCACCCTCCTCCACGCGCAGGTCGACAGTGGGGTGCGCGTCGCGGAACCGGCGCAGCACCGGTGGGGCGAGCGAGGTGGCGAGGCTGGGCGTGGCGCCGAGGCGGACCCGGCCGCGCCGCAGCCCCACCAGCTCCTGGACCTCGCGGGTCGCGGTCTCCACGTCGGCCAGGATCCGTTTGGCCAGCGGCAGCAGCACCTCGCCGGCCGCGGTGAGCCGGATGTTGCCCCTTACCCGCTCGAACAGCGGGGCTCCCAGGTCGGTCTCCAGCGCGTGAATTTGCTTACTCAACGAGGGCTGGGTTATGCCGACAAGATCGGCCGCCTGGGTGAAATGTCGTACTTCGGCGACCGCTACGAAGTACCGGAGCTGATGGAGCTGCATCACCATAGCTTACGGCTATCGATGCTGCGATTTCGATGCATTGGACGCCTGATCGAAGTGCTCCTAGCGTCGACCGCGTGGTAATCACGAAAACTCGGTCGCCCATCCGCTCGAACGTCGGCCTCAAGGCCGTCATGGCGGTGACGGGCATCATTCTTGTGCTGTTCCTGATCGCCCACATGGTCGGCAACCTGAAGATCTTCACGGGCGAGACGTCGTTCGACCACTACGCGCACTGGCTGCGGGACATCGGCACGCCGCTGCTGCCGACGACCTGGTTCCTGTGGATCCAGCGCACGGTGCTCACCGCCGCGGTCGTCGGGCACATCGGCGCGGCCACCGTGCTCGCGATGCGGTCCCGGGCCGCCCGCCCGGTCCGGTACGCGCACCGCCGCAAGATCCACGTGAACTACGCGGCCCGCACGATGCGCTGGGGTGGTGTGATCATCCTGCTCTTCGTGATCTACCACATCCTCGACCTGACCACGGGTCACCTGAACCCGCAGGGCGACCCGTCCAACCCGTACGGCAACGTGGTCGCGGGCTTCGCGCCGGAGCGCTGGTACGTCACGCTCTTCTACACCCTCGCGCTGGTGACCCTCGGCTTCCACCTGCGCCACGGCGCCTTCAGCGCGTTCCGCAGCCTCGGCCAGCAGACGCCGAAGGGCGAGCGCCGGGCTCGGATCGCCGCGCTCGTCTTCGCCGTCGCGCTGGTCGGCGGCTACCTGCTGGTCCCGTTCGCCGTGATCACCGGATTGGTGTCCTGACATGGATCTCTACACCGAAGGCGACCCGATCGCCGACACCCGGGCCCCGGACGGCCCGATCGAGACGCGGTGGGAGCGCCACCGCTTCGAGATGAAGCTGGTCAACCCGGCCAACCGCCGGAAGATGACGGTGATCGTGGTCGGCACCGGCCTGGCCGGCGGCTCCGCCGCCGCCACGCTGGCCGAGCAGGGCTACCAGGTGCGGTCCTACTGCTACCAGGACAGCCCGCGCCGGGCCCACTCGATCGCCGCGCAGGGCGGCATCAACGCCGCCAAGAACTACCGCAACGACGGCGACTCGGTGCACCGCCTCTTCTACGACACGGTCAAGGGCGGCGACTTCCGCTCCCGTGAGTCGAACGTGCACCGGCTGGCCGAGGTGTCGGTGAACATCATCGACCAGTGCGTGGCCCAGGGCGTGCCGTTCGCCCGCGAATACGGCGGCCTGCTGGACACCCGTTCCTTCGGCGGCGCCCAGGTGCAGCGCACCTTCTACGCCCGGGGCCAGACGGGCCAGCAGCTGCTGCTCGGCGCGTACCAGGCCCTCGAACGGCAGATCGGCCTGGGCAACGTGGAGATGAACGCCCGCCACGAGATGCTCGAACTGGTGATCGTGGACGGCCGGGCACGCGGCATCGTGGTCCGCGACATGGTCACCGGTGAGATCAGCACCGAGATGGCCGACGCGGTCGTGCTCGCCACCGGCGGCTACGGCAACGTCTTCTACCTCTCGACGAACGCCAAGGGCTGCAACGTCACCGCCTCCTGGCGGGCGCACCGCAAGGGCGCGTACTTCGCCAACCCCTGCTACACGCAGATCCACCCGACCTGCATCCCGGTCTCCGGCGACCACCAGTCGAAGCTGACCCTGATGAGCGAGTCGCTTCGTAACGACGGCCGGGTGTGGGTGCCCAAGGCCAAGGGCGACCAGCGCAGCCCTCGGGAGATCCCCGAGGACGAGCGGGACTACTACCTGGAGCGGATCTACCCGTCCTTCGGCAACCTGGTCCCCCGCGACATCGCCTCCCGCGCCGCGAAGAACGTCTGCGACGAGGGACGTGGCGTGGGCCCGACCGGCCTCGGCGTCTACCTCGACTTCGCCGACGCGATCAACCGGCTGGGCCGCCAGGCCATCGAGGCCAAGTACGGCAACCTCTTCGAGATGTACGAGCGGATCACCGGCGAGGACCCGTACGAGGTCCCGATGCGGATCTACCCCGCCGTGCACTACACGATGGGCGGCCTCTGGGTCGACTACGACCTCCAGTCGTCGATCCCCGGGCTGTTCGTGATCGGTGAGGCCAACTTCTCCGACCACGGCGCGAACCGGCTCGGCGCCTCGGCGCTGATGCAGGGCCTGGCGGACGGCTACTTCGTGCTGCCGAACACGCTCGCCAACTACCTGGCCTCCTCCGGCCCGCTGGAGAAGGTCGACGCGAGCCACCCCGAGGCGGTCGCGGCGCGTACCGACGTCGAGGACCGGATCAAGCGGCTGCTGGCGATCAACGGCGACCGCACCGTCGACTCGTTCCACCGCGAGCTGGGCCAGATCATGTGGGAGCACTGCGGCATGGAGCGCTCCGAGGCCGGGCTGCGCAAGGCGATCGACGAGATCCGCGCGCTGCGCGAGCAGTTCTGGCAGCGGGTGCGCGTGCCTGGTGACGGCGAGGGCCTGAACCAGTCGCTGGAGAAGGCCGGCCGGGTGGCCGACTTCTTCGAGCTGGCCGAGCTGATGTGCATCGACGCGCTGCACCGCGAGGAGTCCTGCGGCGGCCACTTCCGGGCCGAGCACCAGACCCCGGACGGCGAGGCGCAGCGCGACGACGAGCGGTTCGCCTACGTGGCGGCCTGGGAGTACACCGGCACCGGTGAGCCCGTGCTGCACAAGGAAGACCTGACCTTCGAATACGTCCACCCCACGCAGCGGAGCTACAAGTGAACCTGACCCTGCGCATCTGGCGCCAGACCGGCCCCGAGGACAAGGGTCGGATGGTCACCTACCCGGTGCGGGACGTGTCGCCGGACATGTCCTTCCTGGAGATGCTCGACGTGCTGAACGAGCGGCTGATCCTCGACGGCGAGGAGCCGGTCGCGTTCGACCACGACTGCCGCGAGGGCATCTGCGGCATGTGCAGCCTCATGATCAACGGTGAGGCGCACGGCCCGCAGCGCGGCACCACCGCCTGCCAGCTGCACATGCGGCAGTTCTCCGACGGCGACACGATCGACATCGAGCCGTGGCGGGCCCGGGCCTTCCCGGTCGTCAAGGACCTGGTGGTCAACCGCAACGCGTTCGACCAGATCATCGCGGCCGGCGGTTACGTCACCGCGCCGACCGGCAGCGCCCCGGAGGCGCACTCGGTGCCGGTGCCGAAGGCCGACGCGGACGCGGCGTTCGAGTCGGCGGCCTGCATCGGCTGCGGCGCCTGCGTGGCGGCCTGCCCGAACGGCTCCGGCATGCTGTTCACCGCCGCGAAGATCACCCAGCTCTCGCTGCTGCCGCAGGGCCAGCCGGAGCGCTACACCCGGGTGATCGGCATGGTGGACGCGCACGACGAGGCCGGCTTCGGCGGCTGCACCAACATCGGCGAGTGCGCGGCAGCCTGCCCGAAGGGCATCCCGCTGAACACCATCGGCCGCCTCAACCGGGACTACCTGAAGGCGACCGCCAAGCGCTCCGGCTCCTGACCGGACACCGCACGACAGACGCGACCGCCGCGCCCCGCATCCGCCGGGCGCGGCGGTCGCGCTCGCGCGGGGGTACGCCCCGGCGATTGGTACGGTGAAGCGCCAACCGCGTCACCGTCTCTCCCGGGAGGGCACCCATGGCCCGGACCGCTGCGGCGCAGGCGTCCTCCCCCGAGGCGGGTCACGGCGGACCGGCCGGCCCGCCGGAGTCGCTGCTGGAACGCGCCTTCACCGAGGCGTTGCAGAGCGCCGACGACACCGACGAGGTGGCGACCCGGATCCTCGACGCCGCCTACGAGCAGTTCTGCCGGATGGGCATCCGCCGCTCCACGATGGAGGACGTGGCCCGCCGGGCGGGTGTCTCCCGGATCACCGCGTACCGCCGGTTCGCCACCAAGGACCGGCTGGTCGAGCAGGTCATCCGCCGCGAGTTCCGGCGCTACTTCGACCGCTTCCTGGTCGACATCCAGCAGGCGGCCACCGTCGGCGACCGGGTGGTGCTGGGCTTCGTCAGCGCGCTGGACGCGATCCGTCGCAACCCGCTGATCGGCGGGCTGATGAGCGTCGAACCCGACGTGCTCATCCCCTCGATGATCAGCGACGGCGGGCGGACGCTGGCCACCGTGCAGCGGTTCGTCGCCGGGCAACTGCGCCGCGAGCAGCGCGCCGGCACCATCGCCGCCACAGTCGACGTGGAGGTGGTGGCCGAGCTGATGACCCGGTTGTCCTGCTCCTTCCTGCTGACCCCGAGCCACGTCATCGACCTGGACGACGCCGACGCGCTGCGGGAGATGGCCCGCCGGTTCCTCGTACCCATGCTGGAGCCCGGCTCAGAGGCCGAGTGACCGGCCGATCACCTCCTTCATGATCTCGGTGGTGCCGCCGTAGATGGTCTGCACGCGGGCGTCCAGGTAGGCGCGGGCCACCGGGTACTCGCGCATGTAGCCGTACCCGCCGTGCAGCTGGAGGCACCGGTCCACGACGCGCTGCTGCAACTCGGTGCACCACCACTTCGCCATCGCCGCCGTCTCCGCGCTCAGGTCCGGCGCGACCAGGCAGTTGTCGACGAAGACCCGGCCCAGGCGCAGCTCGGTGGCGAGTTCGGCGAGCACGAACCGGTTGTGCTGGAAACTGCCGATGGGACGGCCGAACGCCCGGCGCTGCCTGCAGTAGTCCAGCGTCTGCGCGAACACCGTCTCGGCGCCGGCGAGCGCCGCGACGGCTATCGACAACCGTTCCAGGGGCAGGTTGCGCATCAGGTAGGCGAAGCCCTCGCCCTCGACGCCGAGCAGGTTGGCCACCGGTACGCGGACGTCGGCGAAGAACAGCTCGGCGGTGTCCTGCGCCTTCTGCCCGAGCTTGTCGAGGTTGCGCCCACGCTCGAAGCCGGGCATGCCGCGCTCGACCACGAGCAGGCTGATCCCCCGCCGCCCGGCGCCGGGGTCGGTACGGGCCACCACGATCACCAGGTCGGCCAGGATGCCGTTGCTGATGAACGTCTTCTGCCCGTTGAGGACGTAGTCGTCGCCGTCGCGTACCGCCGTGGTGGTGATGCCCTGAAGGTCGCTGCCGGCGCCCGGCTCGGACATGGCGACGGCGGTGACGATCTCGCCGGAGCAGAAGCCCGGCAGCCAGCGCTGTTTCTGCTCCTCGGTGGTCAGGTCGGTCAGGTACGGGCCGATGATGTCGTTGTGCAGGCCGAACGCCGGACCGCTAGCGCCCGCCCGGGCGAGTTCCTCGGTCAGGACGGCGTGGAACCGCCGGTCGGTGACCCCGGCGCCGCCGTACCGCTCGTCGACGAAGAACCCGAGCAGCCCGGCTGCCCCGGCGGCCCGCCACACGGCGCGGTCGACGATGCCGTCTGCCTCCCAGCGCTCGTGGTACGGGGTGATCTCCTTGTCGATGAAGGCGCGCACCAGTTCGGCGAACGCGAGGTGGTCGGCGGTGAAGATCGCGCGGTCCATGTGTCAGCTCCTCCCGCGCTACCGGGCCATGTCCGCGACGGCGGCGACGAGACGCCGGGGGTCCTCGCCCAGCGGTGCCACGTTGAGGATGGTCACGCCCGCGTCGCGGTACTCCTGGACCCGGTCGCGCACGTAGCTCTCCGGCCCGATCAGGCTGGTGCGTTCCAGCAGTTCCGCCGGCACCGCGGCGGCGGCCTCGGCCTTGCGGCCCGCCAGGTAGAGGTCCTGGACGCGGTCCGCCTCGGCTTCGTAGCCATAGCGGCACAGCAGGTCGTGGTAGAAGTTGCGGCCCCTGGCGCCCATCCCGCCCACGTACAGGGCGATCAGCGGCCGGGCGAGGTCGCGCAGCCCGGTCACGTCCGGGCCGATGGCCAGCGGCCCGCCGGCCACCACCTCCAGCGGCCCGAGGTCGGCGGAGCGTTTCGCCCGGCCGGCCGCCAGCGCGGCGCCCCAGACGTCGCCCGCGCGCCGCGGGTCGTAGAGGAACGGCAGCCACCCGTCGGCGATCTCGGCGGTCATCCGGACGTTCCGGTCGCCGAGACTCGCCACGTGGATCGGGATGCGGTCGCGTACCGGGTGGGTGAGCATCTTCAGCGGCTTGCCCAGCCCGGTGCCCTCGCCGGGCGGCAACGGCAGCGGGTAGAGACCGTCGTTCGTCAGCGTCTCCCGCCGCCACACCCGCCGGCAGATCTCGATCACCTCGCGGGTGCGGGCCAGCGGCCTGTCGTAGGCGACGCCGTGCCAGCCCTCGATCACCTGCGGTCCGGACGCGCCGAGGCCGAGGATGGCCCGGCCACCGGACATGGCGTCCAGGCCCGCCGCGGTCTGTGCCAGCAGAGCCGGGGTACGCGAGAAGATCGGCAGGATCGCCGAGCCGATGTGCATCCGGCTCGTCCGGGCGGCCAGGTAACCCATCACCGTGGGCGCGTCGAAGCCGTACGCCTCGGACACCCAGGCCACGTCCAGGCCGTCCTGTTCCCAGGCGGCCACGTCGTCCGCGCCGCTGCGGGGATCGGCGGCGTACGCCAGTGTCGTCCCGATACGCATCAGTGAACTCCCTGTCCCTGGCGGACGACGCCGTCGTCCCGCCACCGCGGTAGGTGTGCGCCCAGCCCCCAGTCGGTGAGCACGGGCCCGGTGTCCGCGCCCGGCGCGGGCGGCGGGCCGCCGACCCGGCCCGGTGTGCCGGACAGGCGGGGCGCCACGGCCGGCTGCCGGACGCCGAAGTGCTCCTCGTACGTGCCGCGCGCGAGCAGGTGCGGGTGGCCCGGCGCCTCGGCCAGCGACAGCACCGGTGCGACGCAGGCGTCGGTGCCGTCGAACACGGCGGTCCACTCGTCGCGGGTACGGCCGGCGAACACCTCGGCGAAGCGGGCGCGCAGCACCGGCCAGCCCGCCACGTCGTGCTGTGCCGGCAGGTCCGCGCCTGCGAGCCCGAGCAGCCGCAGCAGTTCGGCGTAGAACTGGGGCTCCAGCGCGCCCACCGCCATGTGCCCGCCGTCGGCGGTGGCGTAC
The DNA here is from genome assembly GCF_040652815.1 of Micromonospora sp. NPDC048169. Taxonomy (NCBI): domain Bacteria; kingdom Bacillati; phylum Actinomycetota; class Actinomycetes; order Micromonosporales; family Micromonosporaceae; genus Micromonospora; species Micromonospora sp. NPDC048169. The sequence continues at coordinate 26,982 of NZ_JBEZMS010000048.1, read as the reverse complement.
ACGTCGTAGAACGGGGCGCCGCCGTCGAGCAGGTTGCGGCCCCGCTCGGCTCGCCAGGCGCCCTGCGCGAGCAGCCCGGCGAACGGGGTGGTGAGGTGGGCCGCGCCGTCCACGATGGCGGCGTCGACGACCTGGCCCCGGCCGGTGGCACCGGCCACGTGCAGCGCCGCCAGGAGGCCGACGACCAGGTAGAGCGAGCCGCCGCCGAAGTCGCCGACCAGATTGAGCGGGATCTGCGGCGGCCCGCCGGCCCGGCCGATCGGGTGCAGCGCCCCGGCGACGGCGATGTAGCCGATGTCGTGGCCGGCGGCGCGGGCCAGCGGCCCGTCCTGGCCCCAGCCGGTCATCCGCCCGTAGACCAGGGCCGGGTTGCGGGCGAGCGCGTCCTGCGGTCCGACGCCGAGCCGCTCGGCCACACCGGGACGCCAGCCCTCGATCAGGATCGCGGCCCGGCCGGCCAGCGCGAGGACCACCTCGGCGCCGGCGGGGTGCTTCAGGTCCACCACTATCGAGCGCTTGCCCCGGTTGAGCAGGTTCTGTCCGGGGTCACCGGCCGCGAACGCGCCGGGTTCCGGCCGGTCGACGCGCACCACGTCGGCGCCGAGGTCGGCGAGCAGCATGGCGGCGAACGGGCCGGGCCCGATGCCGGCCAGTTCCACGACCCGGACGCCGGCGAGCGGGCCGCTCACGCGCCGGCCCGTGGGGCGAAGCGGGGCGGGCGCCCCTGGGCCCGGCTGAGCAGGGCCTCGCCGAAGTCGGGGCCGGCCAGGGACTCGACCATGAGCCGGATCGCGTCGGCGGTGGCCTCGCCCACGCCGGCCTCCAGGCCGCCGAACACCTGCCGCCGGATCACCGCCATGGACGCCGGTGAGCAGTGCTCGGCCAGTTCGGCGGCATAGGCTTGGGCCTCGGCCAGCACCTCGTCTCGCGGGAGCACGTGTTGCACAAGTCCGATCCGCAGCGCCTCCACCGCGTCGACCTTGCGGCCGGACACCAGCAGGTCCAGCGCGGCGCCGACGCCGACCAGCCGGGGCAGCAGCCAGGCGCTGCCGTACTCGGCGACGAGACCGAGCCGGCTGAACGAGGTGGACAGGCGCGCCCGCGCCGCCAGGAACCGCACGTCGGCGTAGAGCGCGTGGACCAGGCCCAGGCCCGCCGCGCCGCCGTTCATCGCGGCGACGATCGGCGTGCCGAGCGTCAACGGCAGGTGCGGCGGGAACCCGAACTCACCGGCGAGCAGGTCACGGTTGCGCTCGTCCAGCAGCGCGGCGAGCGCCTCCGGGTCGGCGCCGGCACAGAACCAGTCGCCGGACCCGGTCACCACCACCGCCCGCACCTCCGGGTCGGCGTCCGCAGCCACCAGGGCCGCGTAGTAGTCGCGGAACATCTCCAGCGTCATCGCGTTGCGCCGGTCGGGCCGGTCGAACCAGATGGTGCGCACACCGCCCCTGGTGGCGGCCCGCAGTCCGGCGCCGGCCGGTTCGGCTTCCGGCACGGTCGAGCTCATCGGCGCTCCTGTCCTGACATTTGACATTTGATACCCTGATCTGGTGGCGGACCGCGGCAGGATCCAGAACGTCTCCCAACCCCAGCTCTCCGAGACCGTGGCGAGCCTGCTGCGCGACCGGATCATGTCCGGCCAGCTGCGCCCGGGCGAACGCATCCGGCTCGAAGAGGTCGCCCAGGAGACCGGGCTGAGCATCACTCCGGTACGCGAGGCGCTGCTGATGCTGCGCGCGGAGGACATGGTCGAGCTGCAACCGCGCCGCGGGCACGTGGTGGCGCCGCTGTCGAGGCAGGACATCATCGACGTGTTCAGCCTCCAGGGCCACATCGCCGGTGAGCTGGCCGCCCGGGTCGCCGTCAGCATCACCCCGGAGCAGCTCGACGACCTGCGGCAGCAGCACGAGCGGCTGCGCCGCGCCGCCCAGGCCCGGCAGGTCAGCCGGGTCGAGCAGCTCGAATACGAGTTCCACCGCCGGATCAACCGGCTCGCCGACGCGCGCAAGCTGTCGTGGCTGCTGCGCACCGTGACCCGCTACACGCCGTCGCGGTTCTACGCCGCCGACGCCCAGTGGCGGGCCGGCATGGTCGCCGATCACGAGGCGCTGCTCGACGCGCTCGCCGCGGGCGACCCGGAGGCCGTCCGGCCGGTCATGGCCCGGCACTTCACCGACGGCGCGGAACGGCTGGTCAAGCACCTGGACGGGCTGGGCGTGTGGAACGGGTGAGCCGTCACCGGCGGCCATGACGCCACGCGAACATCGCCAGCGAGCGCTTCATGGCCGACGCGGACGGCTGGAGCGTCATCACCTCGATCGGCGGCCGGAACCGCTGCCACGTCACCGACCGCGCCCGGGCGAACTCGCGCAGGCCGTCCGCGCCGTGGACCCGGCCGAACCCCGAGTCGCCCACGCCGCCGAACGGCAGTGAGGGCACGCCCGCGTACCCCAGGACCGAATTGACCGACACCGCGCCGGCCCGCAGCCGCCCGGCGAGCGCCAGGCCACGGCGGCGGTCGCGGGTGAAGATCGAGCCGGAGAGCCCGTAGCTGGTCGCGTTCGTGCGGCGGACCGCCTCGTCGGCGTCGGCGACCGGGTTGACCACCAGCACCGGGCCGAACGTCTCCTCGGTGACGGCGGCGCTGTCCTCGGGCACATCGGTCAGCACGACCGGCTCCACGAACGGCGGCCGGACCGAGTCCGCGTCACCGACCACCGCCCGGCCGCCCCGGTCGAGGGCGTCGGTGACGTGACGCCGCACGACCTCGGGCTGGGTGGGCGTGGTCATCGGCCCGTACGGCGCGTCCGGCTCGGGGCCCGGCCGGACCTGCCGCGCCAGCTCGGCGAGCGTGGCCAGGAACGGCTCGTAGACGGACCGTTCGACGTAGACGCGCTCGACGCCGGCACACGTCTGCCCGGCGTTGCCCAGGCCGCCGAAGACCGCCGCCCGCGCGGCCGCGTCGAGGTCGGCGTCGGCGGTGACGATCAGCGCGTCCTTGCCGCCGCCCTCGATCACCACGGGTGTCAGGCTCTCGGCGCAGGCGGCCATGACCGACCGGCCGGTCGCCGCCGATCCGGTGAACGCGATCTTGTCGACCGACGCGCGGCACAGCGCGGCGCCGGTCGTGCCGTCGCCGGTGACGACCTGGAGGACCGGGTGGTCGGGAAGCAGCTCGTGCCAGCGCTCGGCCAGCCACACCCCGACGCCCGGGGTGAACTCGCTGGGCTTGAACACCACCGCGTTGCCGGCCGCGAGCGCGTGCGACACCGCGCCCATCGGCGTGTAGACGGGGTAGTTCCACGGCCCGATCACGCCGACCACGCCGTACGGCACGTACTCCACGGAGGCGGCCTGGTTGAACGCGAGCAGGCCGGAGGAGACGGACCGTCGCTTGAGCACCCGCCCGGCGTGCCGGGCCGCCCAGTCCAGGTGCTCGACGGCGAGCATCACCTCGAGCTGGGCCCCGGCGAGGCTCTTGCCGGTCTCGCTCCGGACGATGCCGGCCAGTTCCTCGATGCCGCCGGCGACCGCCGCCTTGTACGCAAGCAGGTGCCGGCGGCGCTGCTTGGCGTCCAGGCCGGACCACCAGCCGGCCGCCTCGCGGGCCCGCGCCACGGCGGCGCGTACTGCGGCGTCGTCGGCGATGTCGTAGTCGGCGCGGTGCTCACCTGTCACCGGGTCGACGACGCGCAGCCGGCGAGGGTGCTCAACGAGGGACGTCATCGGCAGCCTCCTGACATTTGATATTCGATAGTCTAGCCTTGCTGTCAATCCCTCACGATGCGCTGGAGGTACCGCTGTGGAGTGGACCGACGAGCAACTGTCACTTGTCGAGGCGGTGCGCGACTTCTGCCGCCGCGAGGTGGGCACCCGCGAGCAGCGGCAGAACCTCACGAACGGCGGGCGGGAACCGCACAGCCCGGAGCTGTACCGGAAGATGGCCGACCTCGGCTGGCTGGGCCTGTCGCTGCCGGAGGAGTTCGACGGCGGCGGCGCCGGCACGACCGAGCTGTGCCTGTTCCTGGAGGAGACCAGCCGGGCGATGGCACCGATCGGCGGCTTCACCACCTCGATCATCGTCGCCGCCACCTACCAGCGGTTCGGCACACCGGAGCAGAAGAAGCTGATCCTCAGCGGGGTGGCGCGCGGCGTGGTCGAGGCGGTGGCGATGTCCGAGCCCGAGGCCGGCTCGGACGTGGCGAACCTGAGCTGCCGTGCCGAACGGCGCGGCGACGGGTGGGTGGTGAACGGTCAGAAGACGTGGTGCTCCAACGCCCACCTGGCCGAGCACATCCTGCTCGTCGCGCGCACCTCGGGCCGGGCCGGCGACCACCACGGCCTGACCATGTTCCTGGTCCCGGCCGGCGCGCCCGGCCTGACCGTCTCCGGCATCGACACCATGGGCGGCCGGGAGGTGAACGACCTCTACTTCACCGACTGCGTGCTGCCCGCCGACGCGGTGGTCGGCCGGGTCGACCACGGCTGGCGGCAGCTGATGGCCGGGCTCAACATGGAACGGCTGATCCTCGCCAGCGTGGTGCTCGGCATCGCCCGGCGGGCGTTCGACGACGTGGTGGCGTACGTCAAGGACCGCCGCCAGTTCCGCCGGCCGATCGGATCGTTCCAGGTGATCCGGCACCGCCTGGCCGACCTGGCCACCGAGATCGAGTGCGCCCGGCTGCTGGTCTACGACACCGCCGCAAAGGTCGACAAGGCGCCCGACACGGTGCTGCCCCGGGAGAGCTCGATGGCGAAGCTCAAGGCCACCGAGACGGCCCGGCGCGTCGCGCTGGACGCGATGCAGATGATGGGCGGCTACGGCTACACCACCGAGTTCGACATGGAGCGCCTGGTGCGCTCGGCGATCGTGTCCACAGTCTACGGCGGCGCGAGCGAGATCCAGCGCGAGATCATCGCCAAGACGTACGGACTGTCCGACCGGATGCTCTGACGCGACCCGGCCCGGCCGGTGGGTTCGCCCCACACCGGCCGGGCCGCGTCGTCGTCTACTCGAACCGCTCGCCCCGCTCGGCCATGGCGACCAGCAGCGGCGGCGGGTCGAACCGCTCGCCGTATCGCTCGGCGAGCACCCGGGCGCGGGCCACGAAGCCCGGCAGCCCGCCGTCGTACTGGTTGACGTACTGCAGGACACCGCCGGTCCAGCTCGGATAGCCGATGCCCAGGATCGAGCCGACGTTGGCGTCGGCCACCGAGGTCAGCACGCCGGAGTCCAGGCACCGCACCGACTCGATCGCCTCGATGAAGAGCATCCGCTCCTTGAGGTCCTCGAACGGCGTGTCCAGGTTCGTGCCGCCGAACTGTTCCCGCAGCCCCGGCCAGAGCCCGGCCCGCCTGCCGTCGCGGTAGTCGTAGAAGCCGGCGCCGCCGGAGCGTCCGGTCCGGCCGCACTCGTCGATCATCGCGTCGATCACCGCGTCGGCCGCGTGCGGCTGCCACGTGCCCCCGGCCGCCACTGTCGCGGCGGCCGTCTCCAGGCGGATCTTCCGGGGCAGGGTGAGGGTCAGCTCGTCCATCAGCGCGAGCACCGGCGCGGGATAGCCGGCCTGGCTGCTTGCCTGCTCGATGGTCGCCGCCGGGATTCCCTCGGCGAGCATCGCCACGCCCTCGTTGGTGAACGTCCCGATGACCCGGCTGGTGAAGAAGCCCCGGCTGTCGTTCACCACGATCGGCGTCTTGCGCAACTGGCGGACGACACCCAGCGCGCGGCCCAGCGTGGCCTCGCTCGTCCGCTCCCCGCGGATCACCTCGACCAGCGGCATCTTGTCCACCGGGGAGAAGAAGTGCAGCCCGACGAACTCCTCCGGACGGCTGACGCCCTCGGCCAGCAGCGTGATGGGCAGCGTTGAGGTGTTGGAGGCGATGAGCGCGTCCGGCGCGACCTGTTCGATCTCGGCGTACACCTTGTGCTTGAGCGCCGGGTCCTCGAAGACCGCCTCGATGACGAGGTCGACGCCGGCCAGGTCGGCGACGTCGCCGGTGGCGTGGATGCGGGCCAGGAACTCGTCGCGCTCGGCCGGTGCCGTCCGGCCCCGGGCGACGGCCTTGTCGAGCAGGCCCGCCGAGTACGCCTTGCCCCGCGCCGCACCCTCGGCGGTGACGTCCTTGAGCACCACCCGCATCCCGGCGCGGGCGCAGACGTACGCGATGGCGGCGCCCATCATGCCCGCGCCGACGACGGCGACGCCGCGTACCGGCTCGTGGTCGCCTCCGGCGGTGCGGGACCGGGCGGTCTGGAGGTCGAAGAAGAGCGCCTTGATCATGTTCTTGGCGATCTGGCCGGTGGCCAGCTCGGTGAAGTACCGCCCCTCGATCGTGAACGCGGTGTCCAGGTCGACCTGGGCGCCCTCGACGGCGGCGGCGAGGATGTTGCGGGGCGCCGGGTAGGGCGCGCCCTTGAGCTGCTTGCGCAGCAGCGCGGGCATGGCCGGCAACTGCATCGCGAGTCCCGGGCTGGACGGGGTGCCGCCGGGCATCCGGTAGCCCTTGCGGTCGTACGGCTGGGTCGCGTCCGGGTTCGCGGCGATCCACTCGCGGGCGGCGGCCATCAGGGCGTCCCGGTCGGCGGCGAGTTCGTCGACCAGCCCGTGCGCGAGCGCGTCCTGCGGGCGGCGGCGCTGGCCGCGCAGCAGCCAGTCGGTCAGCGCGGCGGTGACGCCGAGCAGCCGGACGGTGCGCACCACGCCGCCGCAGCCGGGCAGCAGGCCGAGCGTGACCTCCGGGAAGCCGATCTCGACGGCCGGGTCGTCGAGCACGATGCGGTGGTGGCAGCCCAGCGCCAGTTCCAGCCCGCCGCCGAGGGCCGATCCGTTGATCGCGGCGACGACCGGCCGGCCGAGTGTCTCCAGCCGGCGTACGGCGTGCTTGAGCGCGGTCGCGTCGGCGGCTGACGCCTCGGCGTCGGCCGGGGTCAGCCGCACCAGGGTCTCCAGGTCGCCGCCGGCGAAGAAGGTCTTCTTGGCCGAGGTGAGGATCACGCCGGTGATCCGCTCGCGCTCGGCTTCGAGCCGGTCCACAGTGGCGGTGAGGCTCGCGCCGAACTCCGCGTTCATCACGTTCGCCGAGCGGCCGGGATGGTCGAGGGTGAGCAGCACGATGCCGTCGTCGCCGTGCTCCCACCGGATGGTGTTTGCCATTCGCGCTCCTCAGATTCGTTCGATCACGGTCGCGATGCCCATGCCGCCGCCCGCGCAGAGCGTGGCCAGGCCGTAGCGGCCGCCGCGTCGTTCCAGTTCGTCGACGAGCGTGCCGAGGATCATGGCGCCGGTCGCGCCCAGCGGGTGGCCCATCGCGATCGCCCCGCCGTTGGCGTTGACGATGTCCGGGTTCAGGCCCAGGTCGGCGACGAACCGCAGGACCACGGCGGCGAACGCCTCGTTGATCTCCACCAGGTCCAGGTCGTCCACGCCGAGACCGGCCTTCGCCAGCGCCTTGCGGGCGGCCGGGGCCGGGCCGGTGAGCATGATGGTGGGGTCGGCGCCGCTGAGCGCGGTGGCCACCACGCGGGCGCGCGGGGTGAGACCGGCGGCGGCACCGGCCGCCTCGCTGCCGATCGCGACGAGCGCCGCGCCGTCCACGATGCCGGAGGAGTTGCCCGCCGTGTGGACGTGCTCGATGCGCTCGACCCAGTGGTACTTCTGCAACGCGACCGCGTCGAAGCCGGCCTTCTCGCCGATCTCGGCGAACGAGGGGCGCAGCGCGCCGAGGCTCTCCGCCGTCGAGTCGGCCCGGATGTGCTCGTCCCGGTCCAGCACGGTCAGCCCGTTGCGGTCGCGGACCGGCACCACGGACCGGGCGAAGTAGCCGTTGGCCCACGCCTTCGCGGCCCGCGCCTGCGACTGGAGCGCGTACGCGTCGACCGTCTCCCGGTCGAAGCCGGCGATCGTGGCGATGAGGTCGGCGCTGATGCCCTGCGGCACGAACCCGGTGGTGAAGTTGACCTCCGGGTCGAGCGCCCACGCCCCGCCGTCGGAGCCCATCGGCACCCGGGACATCGACTCGACACCACCGGCGAGGACGAGATCCTCCCAGCCGGAGCGCACCTTCTGCGCGGCGATGTTCACCGCCTCCAGGCCGGAGGCGCAGAAGCGGTTGAGCTGCACGCCGGCCACCGTGTCGGGCAGGCCGGCGGCGACGGCGGCGGTCCGGGCGATGTCGGCGCCCTGGTCGCCGAGCGGCGACACCACCCCGAGCACGAGGTCGTCGATCAGCGCCGGATCGAGGCCGGGCATCCGCCGCAGGATCTCCCCGATCAGGCCGGTGACGAGCGAAACCGGCTTCACCCCGTGCAGCGATCCGGTCGGCTTGCCCCGCCCGCGCGGCGTGCGCAACGCGTCGTAGATGAACGCATCGGTCGTCATGCCAAGCTCCTCATCGCTCACCCGCATGCGAATTTCGCCTAACTTTTCTTGAGGCTGCGGCTCCTTGTCAAGAAGCGTTCCGCGCTGTCCGGCTCCGGCCTCCGCGACGGGAAGCGCGTGGGGCACCACCTGACGGACGCGAGGGGGCGCTAACCTGTAGCGGTGCGACGAGCAGCAGGCGACACCGTCCCGGCACCGGTCCGGCGGCCCAAGGACCGCAAGGCCCGCATCGCGCTCGCCGGGGCCGAGCTGTTCTGCGAGCGGGGCTACCACGGGGTCTCGGTCGACGAGATCGCCGCCGCCGTCGGCATCAGCGGGCCGGCCGTCTACCGGCACTTCCCGAACAAGTACGCGATCCTCGTGCACGCCACCCGGGAGGTCGTCGGCGCGCTGCTCGCCGCGACCGAGGAGCCGGCGGCGAGCGACGCGGACGGGCTGCTCGACGAACTGCTGCGCGCGCTCGCCGAGGTCACGGTGAGCAGGCGGCGGGTGGCCGGGCTGTACCAGTGGGAGGGCCGCTACCTGACGCCCGAGCACCGGCAGGAGTTCGCCGCGTCGATGGCCACGCTCATCGGCCGCGTCGCCGCGCCGTTGCGCGAGCTGCGCCCCGAGCTGACCGCCGCGCAGGCCGATCTGCTGGTGAACGCGGCGCTGAGCGCGTTCGGCAGCGTGACCACGTACCGGACGGCCGGCGCCGACACCGAGCACCTGCTCACCCGCGTCGCCCGGACGCTGCTGCGGACCGACGCGCCCACGGTGCCGCCCCGGCGGCGCACCGGGGTGGAGGACTCCCCCGCCACCGGGCCGGTCCGCCCGGCGTCGCGCCGCGAGCTGCTGCTGATCGAGGCGATGCGGCTGTTCCACAGGCACGGCTACCACGCCGTCGCGGTGGAGGACATCGGCCGCGCCGCGGGCATGCAGGCGTCCAGCGTGTACCGCTACTTCCCCGGCAAGGCCGACCTGCTCGCGGCCGCCTACTACCGGGCCACCGACCGGCTGACCGGAGCCACCACGGCGGCCATCGCCGAGGCGAGCGACCCGGCCGACGCGCTGCACCGGGTGGTGCGCGCGTACGTCGACTTCGCGTTCGGCCAGAGCGACCTGGTCGCGGTGTACCTGGCGGAGAACAACAACCTGCCGGAGCGGGACCGTCACCAGTTGCGCGGCGCGCAGCGGCTGCACGTCGAGGAGTGGGTGGGCCTGGTCCGGGCGGTACGACCGGAGCTGCCGGCCGGCGACGCCCGGGTGCTCGTGCACGCCGCGCTGAACGTGGTCACCGACGTCGGGCGGCTCGGCCGCTTCGACCGCACGGCGGGTTACGACGACCAGACCGCCCGGCTCGCGCTCGCCGTCCTGCACGCCTGACCGGCGTCCAGCGACCGCACGGGCGGCGTGAGGCCCTGTGGTTGACTGACACCTATGGTCCTGTGCCCGTCCGTGTCCGCCCGGACGGTCCGGTGACCACCGGGCCGGCCGCGGCCACCCGGCCACGCAACCGCAGGCAGGTCATCGTGGAGTCGGCCGGGCAGGTGTTCAGCGAGCGCGGCTACCACGGCGCGTCCATGGAGGAGATCGCCGCGGCGGTCGGGATCAGCGCGCCCGCGCTGTACCGGCACTTCCCGAACAAGTACGCGTTGTTCGCCGAGTGCGCGAACGTCATGGTGGACAACCTGGTCGGGGCCGTCGACGAGTGGCCGCCGGACGCGGCGCTGGCCGACGTGCTGCTGGCCCTCACCCGGGTCACCGTCGCGCACCGCTCCTCCGGCGGCCTCTACCGGTGGGAGGCCCGCTACCTCGGCCGCGCGGACCGCCACCTGCTCCGCGCGAAGTTCGGCCACGTCGTGGGCCGGGTGACCGAGACGGTACGGCGGGAGTACCCGCTGCCCGACGAGCGCCTGCGGGCGGTGGCGGCGCTCGGTGTGATCGGCTCGGTGACCATGCACCACACCTCGATCGCCCAGCGCCGGATCGAGGACCTGGTGCTGCGGTCAGCGATGCGGGTGGTCGCCACCGATCCGACGACAGCCGCCGGGACCGCGCGGCTGGTGGAGCTGCCCGCCCAGCCGGTGCCCCGCACCCGGCGGGCGCAGATCCTGGCCGCGGCCGTGCCGCTGTTCGCCCGGGACGGCTTCGCCACCGTCACGAACGCGCAGATCGCCCAGGCGGTGGGGCTGGCCCCGTCCGCGATCTACCGCCACTACCCCGGCAAGGTGGACATCCTGGTGGCCGCCTGCCTCCAGGCTGCGGAACTGCTCGCCCAGGCGGTCGACCGCAGTCTCCAGCGGGCGGCCGACCCGCGGCAGGCCGTGGTCGCGCTGGCGGCGGCGTACGTGGCCTACTGCTTCGAGCACAACACCCTCAACAGCGTGGCCGAGGCCGAGGTGGCCGGCCTCCCCGCCGACGTGCGGCGTCCGCTGATCCTCGCCCAGCGCGAGCACATCGCGGTCTGGGAGCAGCAGTTGCGGGCGGTCCGGCCGGACCTGGACCGGCGGCAGGCCCGGCTGCTCGTGCACGCCGGGTTCGGCGTGGCGGTGGAGGCCGGGCGGGCCCTGCGCTGGCAGGACTCGCCCGGTCACCGGGACGCGGTCACCGCGCTGGTCACCGGCGCCCTGACGCTGTGAGGCCGCATCCGCTCAGGTGCCCGGCCGGTTCATCACCGGGATCGTGATCGGGGTGTGCGACGCGGACGAGCCGTTGTTGAGGAACAGCATCGCCAGCCCGCGGATGAACCTGTCGAACAGGCCGAACGTCTCCGGCATGAGCGGCGAGAGCCCTTCGCGGAACATCACGTACGTGGGCCAGCCGGCCTCGATCACGCCCCGGGAGATGTAGTCGCGCGGCAGCCGCAACCAGTCGCCGATCCGGTCGGTGAGCACGTAGCGCGCGAACTCCCGCTGGAATCCCCGGGTGACGCCGAGGTCCACCGAGGACGTCAGGTTCAGCAGGATGTCGGCCAGGTCGATGCCCTCGGGCGTCGGCGCGAGGAGCGGGGACAGCGCGTACCGGGACTGCTCCTCGGCGGCGGCCCAGCTGTTCGGGATGAACTCGTCGCGGACGCCGAGCAGGTGCAGCGCGACCTGCCACATGTGCAGGTAGGCCTCCTCCTCCGCGGCCGACATCCGCAGGCCCCAGCGACGCCAGTCGAGCAGCTTGCGGTGCACGTACGTGCCGAGGCTGTGGAAGGTGATGAGGATGTCGCCGTTGCTGATCGGGATCGGGTGGTCGGTGACGCCGCGCCACGGCGCGGACCGCGGCAGCAGGTGCCGCACCGCCGCGTGGGTGAGCCGCGTCTTGTGCGAGGTCACCACGAAGCTGCCGGTGGCCTTGAACGCGTCGGGGGCGCTCAGGTCGTAGCCGTAGGTGAAGGTCTTCGCGGCGCGCGACTTCATGTCCGCGCCGCCCTCGGACCAGTAGACGTTGCGGGCCTCGCGCGGGATCACCGTGCTCATGATCCCGCTGCCCAGGCCGTAGAGCAGGAACAGGTACATGCTCATGCGCTTGTTGAACTGGGCGGCCCGGTCCAGCTTGGCCTGGTCGGCCCAGGACGGCAGCGTGTTGACGCGCCGCAGGTAGGTGGTGAGCGCCGGGGGCAGGCCGGCGGGCAGCGCGTCGCCGTTGCGGATCCAGGACGCGAACGCGGTGTTCACGGCCGGGATCTGACCGGCGTCCAGCATCGAGGCGACGAGCGGGTCGGTGTCGTCGTCCCAGACGTCCCACGGGTCGGTGACCGTGTCGGTCCCGGCGATAGAGCCGGACGACGACCACGCCCACGCCTTGGGGGCGTCCGCCACAGCTACCAGTCCCAGCGCGGCACCGAGCGTCAGGACGCTTCGTCTACTGAGATTCTCCATTAGCACCACTTCCCGGTTTCGACCGGACATCGCCCTGAACACCGGCCCGCGAGGTGCGCACAAGCAGGTTTCGAGTTATCCGGGGATGTGATTTTCTATTAACATAGAGGAGCTTGACTGCATCGGCAAGGGTGGGCGGTGGGGGTGGTGGCGATGGCTCGTGACGGGCGGTACCGCTGGTTGCGGCGGATCGAGACGCTCGATCCGGTCCGCGACCATCACGAGATCTACCGGCTCTCCGCCGGGTACGAGTTCCCCTTCGACTACCAGCGCGCGCTGGAACTGGCGCTGCTGCGCACGTTCTGCGTGCCGAGCATCTCCGCGCTGCTGGACGCGACAGGCGAGTTCCGGCTGCGCGCGCAGCAGCGCTACGACGACACCGCGCTGCTGATGGCCGAGCTGCTGGAGCACGGCTACGACTCGCCGCGCGGCCGGGAGGCGCTGCGGGTGGTCAACCGGGCGCACGGCCGGTACGCGATCTCCGACGACGACATGCGCTACGTGCTGTCCACGTTCGTCTACGAGCCGATCGACTGGCTGGACCGCTACGGCTGGCGCCCGCTGCACGAGCACGAGCGGCTGGCCGCGTTCCACTACTACCGCGCGGTCGGCGCGCGCATGGGCATCCGCGACGTCCCGGCGGACTTCGCCGCCTTCCGCGCGTTCAAGGACGCGTACGAGCGGGAGACGTTCCGCTGTACGCCGAGCAACGAGCGGGTCGCGGCGTACACGCTGGATCTGTTCGCGTCCTGGTACCCGGCGCCGCTGCGCCCGGCCGCGCGGCTCGGGGTGCGCGCGCTGCTGCCGGCCGAGATGCGGTCCGCCTTCGGGCTCCCGGCCGCCCCGCGACCGCTGCCCGCGCTGGTCGACGGCGTGCTGCGCGCCCGGGCCGCGGTGGTGCGGCGGCTGCCCGCGCGGACCGTGAGCCGGCTGACCCGCGCGCCGCGCAACCGCACCTATCCCGGCTACCCGCGGGGGTACCGGCCCGCCGACCTCGGCGCGCCGCCACCCCCGCCCGGCATGGACCCGGCGCTACTGCGTGACGGGCTCGGCCGCCGCGTCGCCCGGCCGGTAGAGGTCGTCGATCCGGTCGCCGTACCTGTCGACGATGACCCGGCGCCGTAGCTTCAGCGTCGGGGTCAGCTCGCCCGACTCCGGCGTCCACGCCGACGGCAGCACCCGGAACGTCTTGACCTGCTCGGGCCGGGCGAGCCGCGCGTTCGCCGCGTCCACGGCGGCCTGGATCTCGGCCAGCAGCACCGGGTCCGAGGCCAGCGCGGGCAGCTGCGGGTCGGCGATGCCGTGCGTACGCGCCCACTGCGGCGCGACCTCCTCGTCCAGCACGATCAGCGCCGTGACGTACGGCCGCCGGTCGCCGATCGCCACCGCCTGACCGATGAGCGGGTGCGCCCGCAGCAGGTTCTCGATCTGCGCCGGCGAGATGTTCTTCCCGCTGGAGGTGATGATGAGTTCCTTCTTGCGGTCGGTGATGGTGAGGAAGCCGTCGGCGTCGAGCGTCCCGACGTCGCCGGTGGCCAGCCAGCCGTCCGCGTCCACGACCGGCTCGACGCCGCCGTCCTCGCGCAGGTAGCCGGAGCAGACCAGCGGACCCCGGACGAGGACCTCGCCGTCGTCGGCGAGGCGCACCTCCATGCCCACGTTGGGGCGGCCGACGCTCCCGGTGCGGAAGCGGTCCGGAGTGTTGAGGGTGGCGGTGCCGGTCGTCTCGGTCAGCCCCCACACCTCAAGCACGTCGACGCCGAGCCCGGCGAGGAACCGCAGCACGTCCACCGGGATCGGGGCGGCGCCGCTGCCGGGCCAGACCATGTTGTGCAGGCCGAGGGTGGCCTGCAACGGCCGCAGCACGGTGTCGCGGGCCTGCGCCACCCGGGCGGCCAGCTCGTCCGGCACCGCCTCTCCGGCCGCGCGCAGTTCGTACGCCTCCAGCGTCACCGCACTCGCGGCGGCGACCGCGGCGCGGACCGCGGGCTCGGCGCCGGCCAGGTGCGCCTGGACCCCGGCGGCCATCTTCTCCCAGACCCGCGGCACCCCGAAGAACGAGGCGGGGCCGACGGTGCGCAGCGCCGCGACGAGTTGCGTGGCGTCGGGGCAGATGGTGACGTGCCCGGCGCGGTAGATCGCGTTGTAGATGCCGAGGAACCGTTCGGCGATGTGCGCGAGCGGCAGGTAGGCCACCGTCGGCGCGTGGTCGGGGACGGACACCATCGCGTCCAGCGCCACCGCCTGGTAGATCACGTTGTGGTGGCTGAGCACGACGCCCTTCGGGTTACCAGTCGTGCCGGAGGTGTAGAGCAGCGTCACCGGCTGCTCGGGCCGGATCGTGCGCCAGCGCCGCTCGAAGGCGTCCGGGTCCGCCTCGCGGGCGGCCCGCCCGAGGGTACGCACGCGCGACAGCGGCACCACGTCGGCGGCCGGTTCGCCCGGCTCGTCCACCAGCACCACCCGCAGCAGGTCCGGCAGGTCGGGCAGGATCGGCCGCCAGCGCTCCAGCTCGGCCGGGCCCTCCAGGACGAGCACCTGGGCGGCGCTGTGCCGGGCCAGGTAGCGCATCTGCTCGGCACTGAGCGTCGGGTAGATCGTGGACGGCACCGCGCCCACGTGGACCGCGGCGAGGTCGACCAGCCAGTGCTCGGCGCGGCTGGACATCATGATCAGCATGTGCCGCCCGGCCTCCAGGCCGGTCTCGGCCAGGCCGGCGGACATCTCGGCGACCTCGTCGCGCAGCTGCGCCCAGGTGCGGGTGTCGTCGCGGCCGAGCGTGGTGAGCGCGGGCCGGTCGGCGTACTCGGTGGCGTTGCGGTGCAGCAGTGCCGGGACGGTCAGGTCGGCGGCTTTCTTGGCGCAGTTCTCGGCGAGGACGTCGGAGGGGTCCATGGGCTACTCCTTCACACGCAACCGGGCCTGGTGGTGGCAGGGCTGGCCGCACCCCTCGCCGTGGTGCCCGCGCGGGTTCCGCAGCCGATGGCAGCACTGTAAACGAGGGTTAACTTTCTGGGAAGGAGTGGCCGTGATCCGGCGTGATATCGCATTGCGGCGAGACGCCGGTGCCGAACGCGGACTAACCAAACGGCCCACGCTCACTGCGCGGTAAAGCCGCCGTCCACGTGCAACACGCTGCCGGTGACGTAGCTCGCGGCGTCCGAGGCCAGGAACAGCACCGCGCCGACGACCTCCTCGGGGCGGCCGAACCGGCCCATCGGGATGCGGTCGCGCAGCCGCTTCGACCACTGCTCGTGGCCGCGCAGCCCTTCGGTCATCGGGGTCTCCAGGTAGCCGGGCGCCACCGCGTTGACGCGTACGCCCGCCGCTGCCCACTCCAGCGCCAGCGTGCGGGTGAGCTGCTCGACGCCGCCCTTGCTGGCGCTGTACGCGGCCAGGCGCGGGAAGCCGACCTGACCGTGCACGGAGGACATGTTGACGATGCTGCCCGCGCCCTGCCCGACCATGACCGCGCCGGCCGCGCGGGCGCAGACGAACACCCCGGACAGGTTGGTGTCGATCACCTGCTGCCAGTCACCGAGGCCGAGCCGCTCGCTGCGATGCAGCGCCGGGCTGATGCCGGCGTTGTTGACCAGGACGTCGAGCCGCCCCCAGCGCCGCCGGGCCAGGGCCACCACGGCGTTCGCGGCCGACTCGTCGGCGACGTCACCGGCGACCACCTCCGCCGTGCCGCCACCGGCCGCGATCCGGTCCCGCACCTCGTCCAGCGCATCCGGCCGCCGGGACTGGAGGATCACCGACGCGCCGGCCCGGGCCAGCCCTTCGGCGATCGCCGCGCCGACGCCCTGACTGGCGCCGGTCACCCACGCCACCTTGCCCGACAGCATCCCCTCGACCAGCGCCACCGTGGACTCCCCTCATCGCAAACCATCGACAGTTGTCGTCGCGAGCCTTGTGGACACCGTTACCACGTGCTCTCATGTGATACACGGGCGCAACAATTGTTTCACCGTATCAGCGGCCTCGACCCCGAGGAGTGGACGTGGAACCGGTAAGCAGGCGCAAGATGTTGAAGGCCGGTGGGGCACTGGGCGCGCTCGGCGCGCTGAGCGTCGCCGCGCCGGCACAGGCCCGGTCGGCGTGGACCTGGTCCCCGACGGGATCAGTGGCCGGCGCCGGGGCGGGCGTGGACCCGCGCTGGGTGTGGGACGAGGAGGCCGACCCGCTCGTCGCCTCCCTCCTGGACCGGGGCGAGGCGCCACTTGTCAACCAACTGCTGCGGACGTGGACGAGGAACGGCCAGCCGCTGCCGGTCGGCCTCCCGGCGGACGTCCGCGCGTTCATCGAACGCGCACGCGTGCTGCCGTCCTGGGTGGACCAGGGCAAGCTGGCCACCGCGGTGCGCTTCAACGAGAAGCGCGGTCTCTACCTCGGCGTGCTCTACGGCCTGGCCAGCGGCATGATGAGCACCGTCATCCCGAAGGAGGCGCGCGCCGTCTACTACTCCAAGGGCGGCGCGGACATGAAGGACCGCATCTCCAAGACCGCCAAGCTCGGGTACGACATCGGCACCGCCAACGCGTACCAGCCCGACGGCTCGATGATCGTGACCGCGGTCAAGACCCGGCTGGCGCACGCGGGCGTCCGTCACCTCCTGCCGCAGTCGCCGGACTGGGCCGAGGTCGCGCCGGAGGACATCCCGATCAGCCAGCGGGACCTCATGGTCACCTGGCACAGCCTGCCCACCACGGTCATGCGGAAGCTGACCGACTGGCGCGTCCCGATCCCCGCCGCCGAGTCGGCCGCGTTCCTGCACCTGTGGCAGGTCGCCGCCCACATGCTCGGCATCAAGGACGAGTACATTCCCGCCTCCTGGAGCGAGGCGAACGCCCAGGCCGCCGAGGTCCTCGACCCGGTGCTGGCGCCCACCCGCGAGGGCAACGCGCTGGCGGACATCCTGCTCGGCCTCGGCAGGGAGATCGACGCCGGGCTGCTCAGCAAGCCCATCCTCGGCTCGTTCACCCGGTTCCTGCTCGGCAACCAGATCGCCAACTGGCTGGAGATCCCGCGCGACCTGCTCTGGGACACGCTCCTGCGGACGAGCTGGGGCCCGTTCATCGCGGTCCGGGAGGCGCTGCTGCCGTTCCCGCTCGCACCGGAGTGCTACTGGCTGTTCGACGAGTTCCTGCGCAAGCTCGCCCTGCTGTTCCTGTCCGAGGGGCAGTCCATCAACATCGAGATCCCGCTCGGCAACCGCGAGTTCTGACCACCGCGTCGCAGCCGGGGCGCCTCCCGTCCCCGGCTGCGGCGACGAGCGCCCGGGTGAGCACCATGACCGCGCCCCTCCCCCCGTTCCTGGGCTACGTGCTGGCCGCGCCGGTCCTCGTGGCCGCCGCCGAACTCACCGCGGCGTACCCGGCCGCCGCCCGGACGCCGTCGCCGGACGTGGCCGGGCTGCTCGGCCTCGGCGAGATCATGACGGCCGCGGCCCTGCCCGGGGCGGCGCTGATCTCCGTCGAGGTCGGCCCGGACGGGACCGTGTCGTTCACGCTGCCGCCGGACCGGTACGACGGCGACACCTCGGCCGCCGAACTGATCGCCGACGGGCTGTCCGTGCCGCGCCGGCGCGTCCGTGTGCCACCGCCACGGCCGGCCGGGGGGCGGACGCGTGGCGCACCCCACCCGGCGGTCGGAACCCGTACCCCGGTCCGGGTCGCCGTGGCGGTGGCCCGGCGGCGGCTGCTGGAGGCCGCGTCGGCGGCGCTCGGCACGCCCGTCGCCGGCCTGCGGCTCGCGGCCGGCGCCGTCACCGACCGCACCGGCCGCCGCCTCGACATCGGCGCCCTCGCCGGCACCGCGGCCAGCACCAGCACCATCGCCGTGACGGTCGACCTCACGCCACGGTGACCGGCGCCGCCGATTCAACGGCCTCCTGCCGGGTAGCAGTCCGATGGACGGCACCGGAGAGGGGACAGACAGGCATGAAGGCACTGACCTGGCACGGCAAGCGGGACGTTCGCGTCGAGGACGTCCCGGACCCCCGGATCGAGGAGCCGACCGACGCGATCGTCCGGATCACCTCGACCGCCATCTGCGGTTCCGACCTGCACCTGTACGAGGTGCTCGGGCCGTACCTGAAGCCCGGCGACATCCTCGGGCACGAGCCGATGGGCATCGTCGAGGAGGTCGGGTCCGGCGTGACCCGGCTCAAGAAGGGTGACCGCGTGGTCATCCCGTTCAACATCTCCTGCGGCTCGTGCTGGATGTGCGAGCGGCAGCTCTACGCGCAGTGCGAGACCACGCAGGTGACCAGCCAGGGCAAGGGCGCGTCCCTGTTCGGCTACACCTCGCTGTACGGCTCGATTCCCGGCGGCCAGGCGGAGTACCTGCGCGTCCCGCAGGCCCAGTTCGGGCCGATCACGATCCCGGACAGCGGCCCGGACGAGCGCTGGCTATACCTGTCCGACATCCTGCCCACCGCCTGGCAGGCGGTGAAGTACGCGGACACCCCGCCCGGCGGCACGCTCGCCGTGTTCGGGCTCGGCCCGGTCGGGCAGTTCTGCGCCCGGATCGGCCGCCACCTGGGCGCCGGCCGGGTGATCGGGCTGGACCTGGTGCCCGAGCGGCTGGAGATGGCCCGCCGCCACGGCATCGAGGTGCTCGACGTCAGCCAGCTCGACGACGTGCCCGGCACGCTCATCGACCTGGTCGACGGGCGCGGCCCGGACGCCGTGATCGACGCGGTCGGCATGGAGGCGCACGGCGCGCCGCTGGGCAAGATGGCCCAGACTGCCGCCGGGCTGCTGCCGGACAAGCTGGCCCAGGCGATGACCGACAAGGCCGGCGTGGACCGGCTCGTGGTGCTGCACGCCGCGCTCAAGGCCGTGCGGCGCGGCGGCACCGTGTCGATCTCCGGCGTGTACGGCGGCGAGCAGGACCCGATGCCGCTGATGGAGATGTTCGACCGGGGCATCCAGCTGCGCATGGGCCAGTGCCACGTGCGGCGCTGGGTCGACGAGATCATCCCGCTGCTGGAGCGCGACGACGACCCGCTGGGCGTGGAGGACCTGCGGACCCACCGGCTGCCGCTGACCGACGCGCCGCGCGCGTACGAGATGTTCCAGAAGAAGGAGGACGGCTGCGTCAAGGTCGTGCTCGCACCGTGACCCGGACGGTGGTCGTCACCGGCGCGACCAGCGGGATCGGCCGGGCGACCGCCCGGGAGCTGGCGGGCCGCAGGGACCGGCTGGTCCTCGCGGCCCGCTCCCCCGCCACGCTCGACGAGGTACGCGACGAGTGCCGGGCGGCGGGCGCGCAGGCGATCGCCGTACCGATGGACGTGACCGAGCCCGGCGCGGTGGCCGCGCTGGCCGACGCGGCACGGGCCGAGTACGGCCGCGTCGACGCCTGGGTGCACACCGCCGCGATGATGGCCTACGGCCGCTTCGACGAGACCCCGGCCGAGGTGTTCGAACAGGTCGTCCGCACCGACCTGCTGGCCGCCGCCGCGGTCGCCCGGGAGGCGCTGCGCCGGTTCCGGGACGCCGGCGGCGGCACCCTCGTGCTCACCGGCTCGGTGCTCGGGCACATCACCGCGCCCTACATGAGCGGATACGTGGCCGCCAAGTGGGGCCTGCAAGGACTCGCCCGCACGCTCCAGCAGGAGGCGCGGGAGACGCCCGGCATCGCGATCTGCCTGGTCAACCCGGGCAGCGTCGACACGCCCGTCTACCGGCAGGCGGCCAACTACCTGGGCCGGATCGGCCGGCCACCGCCCCCGATCGCCTCCCCCGAGCGGGTGGCACGCGCCATCGCGCACTGCCTCGACCGGCCACGCCGGGAGGTTTCGGTGGGACGGCTCAACGTGATCATGCGCTTCGGCTTCACCGTCCTGCCCGGCGTGTACGACGCGCTGGTCGGACCGCTGATGCGCCTGGCCGGACTGACCCGGCAGCCGGTCGCCGCGCACCAGGGCATCGTGTTCACGCCCAACCCGGCCGGCGAGGCGGTCCGGGGCGGATGGGTGCCCGACGCGTCCCAGGTCGTCCGAGCCGTCGGCGGGCGCGCGGCGACCGTGGCGTCCGCGGTACGCCGCCGGCTGCCCTGACCGCCGCCGCGGACCGTCCGGTGAGCTGTCGCGCGGGCGGACCCTCGTGCGGGTGGGCTGTCGCGCGGGCGGACCGCGACGCGGGTGGTTACCGTGTACGACGGGACACGGCGGAGGGACGAACATGCGGCAACCAACGGGGCGGGAACCGGACCGGACGCGCGGCGGGCGGGTGTGGAAGCTCGCCGGGCTGGCCGCCGTCGCCGGCCTGGCCTGGGTGGCGCGGGACGTGCCCGCCCAGCTCGGCGGCCGGCTCACCGGCACCCGGGCGGACCGGGCGGCCCGGTCACCGCGCTTCCACGACGGCACGTTCCACAACCCGGCCGGCGCCAGCGCCACGATGGTCGCCGACCCGGGCCGCAACCTCGTCCGGGAGCTGATCTTTGGCAAGCAGAAGCGGCGGCCCGGTAGCCCGGTGCCGCTGCTGCGCCCCGGCGCCGCGCCGGCCGCCGACCCGGCCCGCGAACTGAACGTGATCTGGTACGGCCACGCCTCCACGCTCGTCGAGATCGAGGGGCGCCGGGTGCTGCTCGACCCGGTGTGGAGCGACAGGTGCTCCCCGTCCGGGCTGGTCGGCCCGCGGCGCATCCACGAGCCGCCGGTACGCCTGACCGAGCTGCCCCCGCTCGACGCGGTGCTGATCTCGCACGACCACTACGACCACCTGGACATGGAGACCGTCCGCACGCTGGCCGATCTCCAGTCCGCGCCGTTCGTGGTGCCGCTCGGCGTCGGCGCCCACCTGGCCCGCTGGGGCGTACCCGAGCACCGCATCGTCGAGCTGGACTGGTCGGAGAGCCACCGGGCCGGCGGGCTGACGCTCACCGCGACCGCCGCGCAGCACTTCTCCGGGCGCGGGCTGCGCCGCGACGGCACGCTCTGGAGTTCCTGGACCATCGCCGGGACACACCGGAAGGTCTTCTACACCGGCGACTCCGGCTACTTCGACGGGTACGCCGAGATCGGCGCCGAACACGGCCCGTTCGACGTGACGCTCATGCAGATCGGCGCGTACGACCGGGCGTGGCCGCACATCCACATGTTCCCGGAGGAGGCGGTGGCCGCGCACCTCGACGTCCGGGGCGGACTGCTGGTGCCGGTGCACTGGGGCACGTTCAACCTGGCGCTGCACGACTGGTCCGAGCCGGTGGACCGGCTGTGGGCCGAGGCGAAGGCGCGGGACGTCCGGCTCGCCGTGCCGCGTCCGGGCGAGCGGGTGGTGGTGGACGAGCCGCCGGCGGTGGACGGGTGGTGGCAGTCGGTCGCCTGAGCCACGCCGAAAAAGTCGGACAAGACATCCTTCTGCGCATATTTGCGTACTCTGATCGCTGACGAGTCAGCGGCCGGAGGACAGCATGCAGGTTCGCCTCTCCCCAGGCGTGGAAGATCCCGACACACCCACCTCGCAGGCGAGCGTCGCCTCGGCCGTCAAGCGGGGCGTCGACGTCGCCGTCTCGGCCACGGCCCTGCTGGTGGCGGCGCCGATTCTGGCCGTGGTCGCGGTCGCGGTGCTGCTCGGCATGGGCCGCCCGATCCTCTTCCGTCAACAGCGGATCGGCCGGCACGGCCGGGAGTTCACCATCCTGAAGTTCCGGTCCATGGCGGACGGCGGTGACGCCTTCTCCCCCGGCGACGACCAGGCGCGACTGACGCCCCTGGGGCGGTGGCTGCGGGCGACGAGCCTGGACGAACTGCCCAGCCTGTGGAACATCCTGCGCGGCGACATGAGCCTCGTGGGTCCGCGTCCGTTCCCGACCAGCTACCGCGACCTCTACACACCGGACGAGTTCCGCCGGCACGACGTTCGGCCCGGCCTGACCGGGCTCGCGCAGGTGAACGGCCGCAACGAGCTGGGTTGGGCGGAGCGTTTCGCCTACGACCTGTACTACGTGGAGCGCTGGAGCCTCCGCCTGGACGCCCGCATCCTGGCCCGGACCGCGGTGGCAGTCCTGCGCCGGCAGGGCATCAGCGCGCCCGGCGCCGCCACGGCCCACGAGTTCCGTGGCACCGCCACGGAGCAGGCGGTGCCGGCGACTGCGGGAAGCGGATCCCGGTGAGCCTCGACCTGGTCGTCGTCGGGTGCGGCGGCCACGGCCGGGAGATCGCCCAGATCGTGGCGGCGGTGAACGAGTCGGCCGCGCGGCCACCGTGGCGACTGGTCGGCTTCATGGACGACAACCCGTCCGAGCGGAACCGCAAACGCGCCGAGTCGTGCGGCGCCCCCTACCTCGGGACCGTGGCGGCGCTCGGGCAGCTGCCGCCGGAGACTCACGTCGTCCTCGGTCTGGGCGACCCACGCGTCCGGCGGAAGGTGGGCGCGCGGGTCGACACGTACGGCAGGCCGGCGGCGAGTCTCGTCCACCCGGACGCCACAGTCGGCCCGGACGTGGTGTCGGCCGAGGGTCTCGTGGTGTTCGCCGGTGGCCGGATCACCACGAACGTGACAGTCGGGCGGCATCTGCACGTCAACCAGAACGCCACTCTCGCGCACGACTGCGTGGTCGGCGACTACGTCTCCCTGCATCCGCTCGCTGCGGTGTCCGGTGACTGCCGCCTCGACACCGCAGCGCTGATCGGGGCGGGCGCCGTCGTGCTCCCGGGCCTGCGGGTGGGCGCCGGCGCGACGGTCGGCGCCGGGGCGTGCGTGGTGCGTGACGTACCACCGGAGATCGTGGTCAAGGGCGTGCCGGCCCGCTGAGGTCTCAGAGTACGAAGGCGTCCGTCCACAGCGCGCCCGAGCGGCCCGACAACGCGTCGAGCATCGCCACCGCCTGACCGTCGGTGAGCTGCGCGACGAAGTCGATGATCGCCCGGCCCCGGGCCCGTCCGATCCGGTCCGGGGTACGCGGGTGCAGCTCCGCCTCAGCCAGCTCCACCAGGTCGTGCAGCCGGCGCGGCAGCCGGGACTCCTCGTCCGGGTCCAGCAGCCACTCCCAGAGTGCCTCCACCAGCGTGTCGAGCAGCCGGGCCTGACCGCGCTGGTGCAGGGCCAGGTCCGGGCGGGCCAGCACGAACCGGTGGTGGACGAACTTGAGCACCTGCACCTCGTGCCACTGCGGCTTCGCCAGCAGCACGTACCCGGAGCGGACGTCCGGTTCCGGGGTCACGGTGATGGCGTCCACGAAGCGGGTGGACCAGCGGGCGGAGAACCGGGCCACGTACTGCTCCGCCTCGATCGAGCCGTCGAACGGCAGCGCCAGCAGCCCCTCCACCAGCTCCTCGCGGACGTGCTCGACAGCGGCGGCGAACGCCTCGTCGTCGGCGATCCAGCCGTCCTTGCGGTGCAGTTGCCGGCGCAGCCGCTCGATCGCCGCGCCCGGCCGCCGGCCCGCCCCCTCCAGCGCCGACGCGGTGATCGACCGCAGGTGCCCGCACTCGCGCTGCCAGGCCATCAGCTCGGCCGCCACGGCGCCCTGCTGGAGCACCCCGACGCGGTAGAAGTCCTCCACGTCGTGGATCGCGTACGCGATGTCGTCGGCGGTGTCCATCACCGACGCCTCGGGGGTCTGCTGCCAGTCCGGGATCCGCCCGGCGAACGGCTCCCGCGCCTGCCGCAGGTCGTCCAGCTCGGTGCGGTACGCGCCGAACTTCACCGACCCGCTCTGCGGATCCTCCGGCGGTGCCGCCGCGCCCCGGGGCGCCGGGTCCAGGTGACGCGGGTGCGGGTCGGGATGGTCCAGCCGGGTCCACGGGTACTTCAGCATGGCCGCCCGGACCGCCGCGGTCAGGTCCAGCCCGGTGGTCGCCGCGCCGCGGATCTCGGTGCTGGTGACGATCCGGTACGACTGGGCGTTGCCCTCGAAGCCGTCGGGCAGCCCGAGGCGCTGCCGGGCCAGCCGGTCGAGCACCCGCTCCCCCAGATGCCCGAACGGCGGGTGCCCGAGGTCGTGCGCGAGCGCGGCGGCCTCCACCACCTCCGGGTCGCAGCCGCCGAGCTTCTCCAGCAGGTCCCGGTGCGCCGGGTCGGCCGTCAGCCGCTCCGCGATCGCCCGGGCCACCTGGGCCACCTTCAGGCTGTGGGTGAGCCGGTTGTGCACCAGCAGCCCGGAACCACCAGGGCTGATCACCTGGGTGACGCCGTTCAGCCGGGCGAAGAACGGCGACCCGACGATCCGGTCCCGGTCGGCCCGGAACGGGCCGGCGGCCAGGTCGCCGAGCGCCCGGGCGCTGCCGCCGAACAGCCGCCGGGCCCGCGGATCCGCAGGTGCCTCCATGATCGCCACGCTAGCGCAGCCGACGGCGGGGCGGGCACAGGCGGTCGGAGGCGAACGGCACAATGCAGGGCGGAAACCACCCGAGAAGGCGGATGACAATCGTGACCCAGTCTGTGCACCAGCGGATCGCCGAGGAACTCGGCGTCGCCGAACGGCAGGTACGGGCGGCAGTCGAGCTGCTCGACGGCGGCGCCACAGTGCCGTTCATCGCCCGCTACCGCAAGGAGGCCACCGGCCTGCTCGACGACGCGCAGCTGCGCACGCTGGAGGAGCGGCTGCGCTACCTGCGCGAGCTGGACGAGCGCCGCGCGGCCGTGCTGGAGTCGATCCGGAGCCAGGGCAAGCTCGACGAGGCGCTGGAGGCGCAGATCCTCGCCGCCGACTCCAAGTCCCGCCTGGAGGACATCTACCTGCCCTACAAGCCGAAGCGGCGCACCCGCGCGCAGATCGCCCGCGAGGCCGGGCTGGAGCCGCTCGCGGACACGCTCCTGGCCGATCCGGCCCAGGACCCGAAGACGGTCGCCGCCGGGTTCGCCGACCCGGACAAGGGCGTCGCGGACGCCGCTGCCGCGCTGGACGGGGCGCGGGCCATCCTGATCGAGCGCTTCGCCGAGGACGCCGACCTGATCGGCACGCTGCGCGAGCAGATGTGGTCGCGGGGCCGGCTGGTCTCCCGGGTACGCGACGGCCAGGAGACCGCCGGCGCGAAGTTCGCCGACTACTTCGACTTCACCGAGCCGTACCCGAAGCTGCCCTCGCACCGCATCCTCGCCGTGTTCCGGGGCGAGAAGGAGGGCGTGCTGGACCTGACCATGGACCCGGAGGCCGAGGGCGACGCCGACGCGGCCACCGGGCCGAGCCGCTACGAGGCCGCCGTGGCCGGACGCTTCGGCATCAGCGACCAGGGGCGGCCCGCCGACCGGTGGCTGGCCGACACGGTGCGCTGGGCCTGGCGTACCCGGATCCTGATCCACCTGGGCGCGGACCTGCGGATGCGGCTGTGGCAGGCGGCGGAGGAGGAGGCCGTGCGGGTCTTCGCCACCAACCTGCGTGATCTGCTGCTGGCCGCGCCGGCCGGGGCACGGGTGACGATGGGCCTCGACCCGGGCCTGCGTACCGGCGTGAAGGTGGCGGTGGTCGACGCCACCGGCAAGGTGGTCGCCACCGACACCATCTACCCGCACGAACCGCGCCGGCAGTGGGACGCGTCGCTGCACACGCTCGCCACGCTGGCCGCCGCGCACGGCGTCGAGCTGGTCGCGATCGGCAACGGCACCGCCAGCCGGGAGACCGACAAGCTGGCCGGCGACCTGATCAAGCAGCACCCGGAGCTGAAGCTCACCAAGGTGGTGGTCTCCGAGGCCGGCGCGTCGGTCTACTCCGCGTCCGCGTACGCCTCGCAGGAGCTGCCCGGTCTGGACGTCTCGCTGCGCGGCGCGGTGTCGATCGCCCGCCGTCTCCAGGACCCGCTGGCCGAGCTGGTGAAGATCGACCCGCGGTCGATCGGCGTCGGGCAGTACCAGCACGACCTGTCCGAGGTGAAGCTGTCCCGCTCGCTCGACGCGGTGGTCGAGGACTGCGTCAACGCCGTCGGCGTGGACGTCAACACCGCCTCCGCGCCGCTGCTCACCCGGGTGTCCGGCATCGGCGCCGGGCTGGCCGAGAACATCGTGCTGCACCGTGACGCCAACGGGCCGTTCCGCACCCGCGCGGAGCTGAAGAAGGTGCCCCGGCTCGGGCCGAAGGCGTTCGAGCAGTGCGCCGGCTTCCTGCGCATCCCCGGCGGCGACGACCCGCTCGACTCCTCCAGCGTGCACCCGGAGTCGTACCCGGTGGTGCGCCGCATCCTCTCCTCCACCGGGCAGGACCTGCGCGGGCTGATCGGCAGGTCGGCCATCCTGCGCGGCCTGCGCGCGACCGACTTCGTCGACGACACGTTCGGCCTGCCCACCGTCACCGACATCCTGGCCGAACTGGAGAAGCCCGGCCGCGACCCACGCCCGGAGTTCCGCACCGCGACGTTCGTCGAGGGCGTGGAGAAGATCAGCGACCTGACGCCGGGCATGGTGCTGGAGGGCGTGGTGACGAACGTGGCCGCGTTCGGCGCGTTCGTCGACGTGGGCGTGCACCAGGACGGCCTGGTGCACGTCTCGGCCATGTCGCACACCTTCGTCAAGGACCCGCGCGACGTGGTGAAGTCCGGCGACGTGGTCAAGGTGCGGGTACTCGACGTGGACGTGCCGCGCAAGCGGATCTCGCTGACGCTGCGGCTGGACGACGAGGCTCCGGCCGGCGACGGACGCCCGGCGGCCGGCGACGGCCGACGGGACCGGGGCGGTCAGGGCGGCGGGCCGCGGGCCGGCGACCAGGGGCGCGGCGGCCAGCAGGGCGGCCGTCTTCGCGCTCGACGTGGCCGCCACCGAGTTCTTCGACAACGGCACCTACACGTTCGAGGGCAGCGCCAAGAG
>NZ_JBEZMS010000047.1:0-35254 GCF_040652815.1 Micromonospora sp. NPDC048169 | reverse complement strand
CCCGGATCCGGTTGCCGAACCAGGAGAAGATGCCGAAGAGGCCGGGCTTGCGCTTGTGCCGGATGGTCAGCCGCCCGTCGCGGACCTCGACGAGGCCTGGCTGCCGAAGGCGTTCCACGGGTCACCGCTGGACATGCTGCGGGTGGCCCGGCTCAGCAACTCGACGTCGAAGCCGGCCGGCGCCTCCACTGCCGGCGGCTCCGGCTCGCGGGTGCCGGGCACAGCGGCCCGGCCGGCGCTGACGCCGACCGGCTCGGGGCGGCGGATCACGAGCGAGGCGGCCGGGATCTCCAGGGCGGCGGTGACGCCACCACCGGGGGTGTGGCTCAGCCGGGCGCTCCAGCCGTGCCGGCGGGCCAGCCGGCCGACCACGAACAGGCCGAGCACCTCGGTCGGGGCGAGGTCGAGGCGTTCCCGCCGGGTGAACCGGGCGTTCTCCTCGACCATCCGCTCCTCGGTCAGGCCGATGCCGTGGTCGACCACGACCAGCCGGGCCCCGCCGTCGGTCAGCTCACCGGTCACCACCACGCGGGTGTGCGGCGGTGAGAACGAGGTGGCGTTCTCCATCAGCTCGGCGAGCGTCAGCACCAGGTCGCCGACGATGGCGGGTGCCGCCGCCACGCCGGGCGCGACCTCCACGTCGACGCGGGTGTAGTCCTCGATCTCACCGAGCGCGAGCCGGACCACGTCGGCCAGCGGGACCGGCGCCACGTGGCCGTCCGAGCCGGTGGCGCCGGAGAGCACCACCAGGCTGCCCGCGTTGCGGCGCAACCGGCTGGAGATGTGGTCCAGCCGGTAGAGGTGCTCCAGGCGGCCCGGGTCGGTCTCCTGCCGTTCCAGCCGGTCGATGAGCGCGATCTGACGGCCGACGAGGTTCTGCGTACGCCGGCCGACATGGCCGAACATCTGCGCCACGTTGCGCCGGCCGGCGACCTGCCGCTCGACCAGCCGGGCGGCGGTGTGCTGCACCCTGTCGAACGCGCGGGCCAGGTCGCCGATCTCGTCCCGGGCGCTGACCTCCACCGGGTCGAGGCGTACCGGGGGGACGCTCTCGGACTCGTCGTCGGCGACCCGCGTCAGCTCGGCCTCGGTGACCCGGGCGACCCGCTCGGCGGAGCGGGTGAGCCGGCTCAGCGGCCGGGCCACCGTACGCGCCACCGTCATGCTCAGCAGCACCACGACGAGCAGGATCGCCGCCGCCGCGAGACTGACCAGCCAGGCCGCGGTCAGCGCCTCCCGTTCCCGGGCGCGCGTCTCGGCGATGACGTCCGCGACGACCTTCTTCTCCACGAACTGGCCCAGCGTGATCATCGACCGGGCCGAGGGGAACAGCACGTCCAGCGGCACCGGCGCGATCGCCCCGTCCGGGTCGCGGAGGCTGTCCACCAGGAACGTCGGGCTGGTCCGGGCGGCCACCGCCGCGTCGTCCAGCTCGGCCACCTTGAGCTGCTCAGGCGTGATCAGCTTGCGGAACCGCCGGTTGTCGACGTTGAGCGCCGCCATGCAGGCCACGAACGCCCGGGACACCAGCGGGTCGCCGGTCGCCTTGACCAGCACGATCTGGGTGGTGCACGAGCTGAGGGCCTCGTCGACGCGCAGCAGCGCGTCCAGGGCGAGCACCTGCCGTCCGGCGGCGGTGTCGGTGTCCACCTGGAAGGGCAGCCGCAGCGCGTCGATCAGGGCGGTGTCGACCTCGCCGAACACGGTCAGGATCTGTTGCGGCGTGGCGCGGCCGGCGAGCGTGGCGTTCCGGACGTCCTCCAGCCGGCGTACCTGGTCGAGGCTCGCCCGGACCGGCGCCGGCAGCGGCTCGGCGCGCAGGTCGGCGACCCGGTCGTCGACGGTCGCCGACTTCTGGATCAGCTCGGTGCGGCTCACCCGCCGCAGCAGCAGCCCGACCGAGAGCAGGCGTTCCTGCTGGAGATCCTGGACCAGGCTGCCGACCCGGCTGGCGATGCGGACGGTCTCGGCGGTGTCGGCGGCCTGCCGGGCGGCGGACACCCGGTCGATGACCACGGGTACGGCCAGCCCGACCATGCTGAGCAGCGGGATGATCACCAGCAGGGCGAGCTTGCCCCGGATCCGCAGGCTACCGAGCAGCATCGAACGGCCTCCACCCGTCGGAGTCGATGCCGCGCCCCACCGCGACCGGCCGGCGGTCGGTCTCGGGCGCGGCGAGCGGCGGCGCCGGCGGGGCCTCGGCCGGCTCCCGGCGTGCCGCGGCCGTGCGGAACTGGTCCCGGCGCAGCGCGGCCACCTGCAGAGCGACGATCCCGGCGATCAGCACCAGCGCCGCCCCGGCCGCGATCCGGCCCAGCAGCCGGTCCCGATCCAGGTCGTCGAGCCGTTCCCGCAGCAGCGCGTCGAGCTGGTCGAGGATGACCGTCCGGAGCTGCTTGGCGGCGTTCTGCGCGCTGAGCCCGGCGCGGGTGAGCTGGTCGGTGCCCGGGGCGGACCGGCCGCCGCCGGGCGCCGAGTAGACCGCGAACGTCTCCAGCGAACGCTGGTAGGTGTCCAGCGGGGTGAGTACGTTGGCGCCCAGGTCGGTGCTCTCCGAGTTGTCCACCGCCGAGCGCAGGTCGGTGACCAGGTCGGTGGCGGGACCGAGCGCGGCGACCCGCAGCTCGGCCAGCTCCGCGCCCGTCCTCGCGCGTTGGTCGGCGGGGCGCTTGGCGGCCAGCCGGGCCAGGTCGACGAGCCGTCCGGCCAGCACCGTCGCGGTGGGCAGGTCGCCGCCGATGCCGTCCTGGAGGAAGAACGAGTCGGCGCGGGGGTCGCGGATCAGGCCGGAGCTCTCCCGTACCTTGCGGTAGAGGGCCAGCAGCAGGTCGGACGCCTCGCCGTAGGCCCGGTACGCCGCCTCGGGGTCGCCGATCCCGCGGTCGGGCAGCGACTCCAGCTTGGCCCGCAGCCCGGCCCAGCGTTCGTGGGTGCGCAACTCGTCGCCGACGGCGTTGTCCACCTCCGCGACGCCCTCGATGGCGGCGGCGAGCGAGGCGCGGGACACGGCGCCTTCGGCGACGGCGATGGCCTGGGCCTCCACCAGGGTGTCGGTGACCGGCCCGAGGGCGCGCAGGTAGCGGACGCCGAGCCGTTCCCGGCTGGCCAGGTCGTGGTCGTCGGCGTAGTCGCGCTCGGCCTGGATGAAGATCAGCCCGAGCGGGGCCAGCAGTGCCAGTGCCAGCACCAGGGCGAGCGTACGGCCCGGTACGGCGGGCCGCCGACGGACCCGCGACGCGGGGACTGTCATGGTGTGTCTCCTCCGGCGACGGCGGGGCGGTCGGTGCGCCGGGAGGTCGCCGTACGCAGTCCCGTGCACCGGACCGGAAAATTAGTCGAACCGGATGCGGGTGTGACCTCGGCCGATGAGTCGGCTTCACGTCAGTCCACTTCGGGTCACCCTGTGTCGGGGCGAAAGGCACGTAGCGTGTGATCGTGTTGCCGAGAAATGACATCGACGCTGGTTTGCGCCGGTAGATGTGAATTCACATGATCCGAATACGTCTCGCTGGGATGCTCTGGACCTTTGGCGGATGAGGGACGCCACGCGACGAACGGTGCAACCGGACAGACGTACGGCGGATCTCAGCGAATGCTCAGCCGCCGGCCCGTACCGTGTGCCGCATGAGATCAACCGCCGCGCGGCTCCGGCGCGCCCTGGCCGGCCGTCCGCGCCGCACCGTCGCCGCAGTGGTGGTGATCGTTCTCGTCGCCGCCGCGCTGGTCTGGACGGCCCGGCCGCGCGGCGCGGACTTCCGGACCGAGTCGACGACTGTGACAGTGCGTTCCGGGCCCTCCGGCGACGAGCCGGTCGATCTGGACACGACGCTATACCTGCCGGCGGACGCGTCGGCGTCGAAGCGGGTGCCGGCGGTGCTGCTGGCGCACGGCTTCGGTGGCACCAAGGACTCGGTCCGCCCGGACGCCGAGGACCTGGTCGCCCGTGGGTACGCGGTGCTCACCTGGACCGCCCGCGGTTTCGGGCGCAGCGGCGGTCAGATCCACCTGGACAACCCCGACTACGAGGTGCGGGACGCGCAGCGCCTGCTCGACCGGCTCGCCGCGCGCCCGGACATCCGCCTCGACTCGCCGGGCGACCCCCGGGTCGGCGTGGTCGGCGGCTCGTACGGCGGCGGCCTGGCGCTGCTGCTCGCCGCGCAGGACCAGCGGATCGACGCGATCGTCCCGATGATCACCTGGAACGACCTGTCCCGCGCCTTCCTGCCGGAGAGCAGCGGCCGGCAGCCTGCCGACGGCGTGTTCAAGAAGGGCTGGGCCGGCATCTTCTTCGGCGGCGGCGGAAACGCCGGCTCCGGCCCGGCCGGGCTCTCCGGGGCCACCGCCGCCGCGCCGGAGGGCGCTCCCGAGTCGGCCGGCCCGCCGAGCCCGCAGCCGGGCGCCGGGCCGGGCACCGGTTCCGGTCGCGCGCCAGCCGGCGCCGCCGACCCGGCGTGCGGGCGCTTCGCGGCCGACGTCTGCGCCGCGTACCTGCGCATCGCCACCACCGGCCGAGCCGACGCGGCGGCGGTCGAGCTGCTGCGCCGGTCGTCACCGGCCGGCGTGCTGGACCGGATCAAGTCGCCGACGCTGCTGGTGCAGGGCGAGGCGGACACGCTGTTCCCGCTGGCCGAGGCGGACGCCAACGCCCGGGGCATCGCCGCCGCCGGCACGCCGGTGCGGGTCGCCTGGTTCACCGGCGGCCACGACGGCGGCTCCGGACCCACCTCCGACTCCGACCGGGTGAAGTTCCTGACCGCGCAGTGGCTCGACCACTACGTCAAGGGGGACGGGGCGGCGCCCGGCGACACGTTCACGTTCTCCCGGATCGCCGGGTTCGACGCGCTGGACCGGGGCCTGGTGGCGACCGGCTTCCGTACCGCCGACTATCCGGGCCTGACCGGTGAGGGCCGCCGCGAGGTGACGCTCGCCGGTCCGCCCCAGCCGGTCGCCGTACCGCCCAACGGCAACCCGGCGGCGATCTCCTCGGTGCCGTTCGCTGGCGCGCTCGGTTCGCTGCTGGACGGCGTGGCCGGTGACATCCCCGGCCAGCACGCCCGCTTCGAGTCCGCGCCGCTGGACGAGCCGGTGGACGTGGTGGGCGCGCCCACCGTGCGGATCAGGGCCGCCTCCGCGACCGGCGAGGCGGTGCTGTTCGTGAAGCTCTACGACGTCGACCCGCAGGGCGCCGCGACGCTGCCGTCCGGCCTGGTCGCGCCGGTGCGCCTGACCGGCCTGCCGCCCACCGTCGAGGCGGCCACGCCGGTCACCGTCACGCTGCCGGGGATCGTCCGGCGGGTCGAGGCCGGGCACCGGCTGCGGCTCGTGGTGGCGACGTCGGACCAGGCGTACGCCTCGCCGGCCGAACCGGCCGTGCACACGGTGGCGCTGGCCGACGGGCCGCTGACGCTGCCCACCGTCGACGCCGCGCCGATCCCCACCACGGCGGCGATCTGGCGCTGGGCGCTGGCCGGCCTGCTGGCCGCGATCGCGGCCGGGCTCGTCGTGGTCGTGCTGCTCACCCGCCGCCGGCACCGCCGCCAGGACGACTCCGTGCACCCGGAGTACGCGGGCGTCCCGCTCGCCGTGCGCAACCTGCGCAAGGAGTACGCGGACGGCTTCGTCGCGGTCTCCGACGTCGACTTCGAGGTGCACCCCGGCCAGGTGGTCGGCCTGCTCGGGCCCAACGGCGCGGGCAAGACCACGACGCTGCGGGTGCTGATGGGGCTGACCCAGCCCACCGCCGGGGAGATCTACGTCTTCGGTCACCGGCTGGTGCCCGGCTCGCCGGTGCTCTCCCGGATCGGCGCGCTGGTCGAGGGGCCGGGCTTCCTGCCCCACCTGTCCGGGCTGGACAACCTCAAGGCGTACTGGCGGGCGACCGGCCGGCCGTGGGAGGACGCGCACTTCGACCAGGCGCTGGAGATCGCCGGCCTGGGCGACTCGGTGCATCGGCGGACGAAGAAGTACAGCCACGGCATGCGGCAGCGGCTGGCCATCGCCCAGGCCATGCTCGGCCTGCCCGAGCTGCTGGTGCTGGACGAGCCGACGGACGGGCTGGACCCGCCGCAGATCGCCGAGATGCGCCGGGTGCTCCAGCGCTACGCCACCGACGGCCGGGCGGTGCTGGTCTCCAGCCACCTGCTGGCCGAGGTGGAGCAGACCTGCACGCACGCGGTGGTGGTGAACAAGGGGCGGATCGTGGCGTCCGGCCCGGTGGAGGAGATCGTCGGCGAGTCGCCGAGCGTGCTGTTCGAGGTGAGCGACCCTGATGCGGCGCGGACGGTGCTCGACCGGCTCGACGGCGTACGGGTGCTGCCCGACGGCGACGGCGGGCTGGTGGTCGACACCAACGGCACCGCCCGCAGCGAGGTGGTGGCCGAACTGGTCCGCGCCGGTATCGGGGTGGACCGGGTGGTGCCCCGGCGCCGCCTGGAGGACGCGTTCCTCGCCCTGGTGGGCGAGAACTCTCGGGGAAGCGGGGACCGGTGATGGCGGGTTCGTCTGTGGCATCGTCGCCTGGTGGCGGCACGTTCGGTAGGCCGGGGCCGGGCGCGGGCGGGGCGGCGGCGGGCTACCGGCCCTCGGCCACGCTCCCGTTCGGCGCGGAGTTCCGGCGGCAGGCGTCGCGCCGGCGTACCCAGCTCGCGCTGGGGTTCATGGTGCTGCTGCCGCTGATCATCCTGGTGGCGTTCCAGTTCGACGCCGGGGACGACGACGGCGGCGGGCGGGGCGAGTTCTCCAGCCTGGCCGACCTGGCGACCTCGGGCGGGCTCAACTTCACCCTGTTCTCGATCCTGGTGTCCGCGTCGTTCCTGCTGGTCGTGGTGGTCGCGCTGTTCTGCGGTGACACGGTGGCGAGCGAGGCGAGCTGGGGCAGCCTGCGCTACCTGCTGGCCGTGCCGGTGCCCCGGGCCCGGTTGCTCGCGGTGAAGCTGGTCGTCGCGCTCGCGTACTCCGGGCTGGCCCTGCTGTTGCTCGCCGGCACCGCGCTGCTGGCCGGCACCCTGCGGTACGGCTGGAAGCCGCTGAGCAGCCAGGTCTCGGCCGAGCTGGCACCGGCGGACGGGTTGTTGCGGCTGCTCGGCGTGCTCGGCTATCTGGCGGTGGTGCTGCTGGTCGTGGCCGGGCTGGCGTTCCTGCTGTCGGTGACCACGGATGCCGCGCTCGGCGCGGTCGGTGGCGCGGTGCTGCTGTGGATCCTGTCCAGCATCCTGGACCAGATCACCGCGCTGGGCGGGCTGCGCAACCTGCTGCCGACCCACTACAGCAGCGCCTGGCTGGGGTTGCTGTCCACGCCGATGCAGACCGACGACGTCGTCAAGGGCGCGTTCTCGGCAATCGTCTACGCCACGTTGTTCTGGAGCCTGGCCTTCTGGCGCTTCACCCGCAAGGACGTCACCAGCTGAGGTGACCGCCGGGGTACCCGCATTGGCGCGTCCGCCCATATCATGGGAGCGTTCCCATGCAATTGTCCCGCCTGCAAAGAAATTGATTAACATCGATACATGTGATCGCCATCCTGGAGCCGTCAAACACCCGCCCCAGGAGGTCACACATGATTCCGACCCAGCTCAGCGGCCCTGTCCTGTCCCTGTTCCGCGTTGTTGTGGGGTTGCTGTTCCTATGCCACGGCGCGGCGTCGATATTCGGCGTCCTCGGCGGCAACCGAGGCTCCGGCGAGGCCGTCCCGTTCGCCACCTGGCCCGGTTGGTGGGCGGCGCTGATCCAGCTCGTCTGCGGCGTGCTGGTCCTCGTCGGCCTGCTCACCCGTCCGGCCGCGCTGCTCGCCTCCGGCTCGATGGCGTACGCGTACTTCGTGGTGCACCAGCCCCACGGCCTGCTGCCGATCCGCAACGGCGGCGAGCTTGCCGCGCTCTTCTGCTGGTCGTTCCTGCTCGTGGCAGTGCTCGGCCCGGGAAACTGGGCGCTCGACGCGCTGCTCGCCCGGCGTCGTGCCACCACCGCCGAGCCCGCGGCGGTCCCGACGGCCTCGGTCCCGGCCTGAGTCCGCACCGGCGAACCGGAGTCCGGTACGGCAGCGTCCGTAC
Source organism: Micromonospora sp. NPDC048169 (assembly GCF_040652815.1). Taxonomy (NCBI): domain Bacteria; kingdom Bacillati; phylum Actinomycetota; class Actinomycetes; order Micromonosporales; family Micromonosporaceae; genus Micromonospora; species Micromonospora sp. NPDC048169. The sequence continues at coordinate 27,206 of NZ_JBEZMS010000047.1, read as the reverse complement.
CGGCCTCCGGTTCTACAGCGGGTTGACCGGCGGGGTCGTGGGCGGCGGTGGTACGGCCGGCGTGGGCGTGCCGGTGGCCGCACCGGGCTTCTGGCGCTTCCACGCGCTGACGCCCAGCCGGCCGGTGTTGCCGAGGTCGATCGGCCCGTCCAGGGCCACCGGGTACGCGGGCCGGCCGGCCACCGGGGCGACGTCGAGTTCGGTGCCGTCGGTGGCCACCACTGTCGCGTCGGTGACCAGGTTCCGCCAGATCAGCGCCGCGCCGGCCCGCTCGCCGGGAGCCAGCACGATCCGGGTGGGCGGCTGGTCGAAGCCGGAGGTGATCGGGGCGGCACCCGGAATGACCCGCACCCTGATCGGGTCGCCGTCGGCGTCCCGGAGCGTCACCGCCGGATAGCCGCGCAGCTCGTACGGCCGGTCGCCGCAGTTGACCAGCTCCAGCCCCATCGCCCGCAACCCCATCGCGGCGCTCACCCCGAGCTCGGTGATGGCGATGCCCTCCGGGGAGCAGGTGGCGGCGGGCCTCGGGTCGGCCGTGGGAGCGCCGGGCCGCGGTGGCACCGTGGTCAGCGGGTCGACGCCTGCCGCGGACGGCGGCGGGTCGGGCAGCCGCCGGTCGGCGGGTCCCCGCGCCGGGGCGCAGGCGGCCAGCAGCGTCACGCCGGTGAGGGCCCCGGCCAGGCGTGCCGATCCGCGCATCCGGTGATCATGCCACCCGGCGGGCCCGGACGGTGCCCACAGCGTGGGATCCCCGGGTGGCACGGCCGTGAGCAGCGCATAGACTCGGCGGCACAACTGAATACCTCATCCAGAGGGGCTGAGGGATACGGCCCGAAGACGCCCCGGCAACCACCCGTGCGCTCGATGACGAGCGGCAGCGGGCAGGTGCCAATTCCGTCCCCGCCGCACCCGGCGATGCGGGGAAAGATGAGAGGAACCTCCTCGACATGACGTCGACGCTTCCCGTCGCCACCGGTATCGACACCACCCTCAGCCCGGCCCGCGCCCTGGTCTGCCGCGCCTGTTCGGCGCGGTACCCGCTGGCCGCACAGCACGCCTGTTACGAGTGTTTCGGGCCGCTGGAGGTCGACTACGACACCGCCGCCCTGGCCACCGTCACCCGCGAGCGGATCGAGTCCGGCCCGGAGAACATCTGGCGGTACGCGCCGCTGCTGCCGGCCGGTCAGGACCCGGCCACCCGGGTCACGCTCGACCCGGGGCTGACCCCGCTGGTGGCCGCCCCGCACCTGGCGGCCGAGCTGGGGCTCACCGCGCCGCTCTGGGTCAAGGACGACAGCGCGAACCCCACTCACTCGTTCAAGGACCGGGTGGTCTCGGTGGCGCTCACCGCGGCCCGGTCGCTCGGCTTCACCCGCTACGCCTGCGCCTCCACCGGCAACCTCGCCAACTCCGTCGCCGCGCACGCGGCCCGGGCGGGCGTGCCGTCGATCGTCTTCATCCCCGGTGACCTGGAGCAGGGCAAGGTCGTCACCACCGCCGTCTACGGCGGCGACCTGGTCGCCATCGACGGCTCGTACGACGACGTGAACCGGCTCTGCGGCGAGCTGGTGGAGACCGACGAGTTCGAGGACACCGCGTTCGTCAACGTGAACGTGCGGCCCTACTACGCCGAGGGCTCCAAGACGCTCGGCTACGAGGTGGCCGAGCAGCTCGGCTGGCGTATCCCGGCCCAGGTGGTCATCCCGATGGCCAGCGGCGAGCTGCTCACCAAGATCGACAAGGCGTTCGCCGAGCTGGTCGAGATCGGGCTGGTCGAGGCACCGGCCGGTGGCTGGAAGGTGTTCGGCGCGCAGTCGGCCGGGTGCAACCCGATCGCCACCGCGCTGCACGGTGACACCGACACGATCACGCCGGTCAAGCCGACCGGCATCGCCAAGTCACTGAACATCGGCGACCCGGCAGCCGGGCTGTACGCGCTGGAGGCGGTACGCCGTACCGGCGGCTGGATGGACTACGCCGACGACGACGAGATCCGCGCCGGCATCCGGCTGCTCGCCCGTACCACGGGGGTGTTCGCCGAGACGGCGGGCGGCGTGACTGTCGCGGTGCTGCGCAAGCTGGTGGAGTCGGGGCGGCTCGACCCGGCCGCCGAGACGGTCGTCTTCAACACCGGCGAGGGCCTGAAGACGCTCGACGCGGTGGCCGGCGAGGTCGGCCCCACCCACCGCATCAAGCCCAGCCTGCGTGCCGCCCGCGACGCCGGCCTCCTCGCCTGACGGTCCCTTCTCCCGCCACCCCGGCCGGGCCGGGGTGGCCGGGTGGGGGAGGACGGCTCGCCCGGGTGGGGGATCGGGTGAGACCGGTGGGTAACCGGTGATGTGCGCTGAGTGCCAGAAAGCCGCCCTCAAGGACTTGACGGCAGGAACCGGACGGCGCAAGATGCTTCGTGCGGGAGGGCATCCGCCGGAGACTTTTCAAGTTCTTGCGACCCAACGCCGGAGGCGTTGTGCGGACGTCCCTCCCGACCAACGTCCGAAGGGGCCAGCGGAAAACGGCTGGCCCCTTCGCTGTGTCCGGCGCACCCTGGGTGACATGACGCTGACCGTGACGCCGCTGGATCCCGACGACCGGCAGACGCTCGACGCGGCGTACCGGATCGCCTGTGCCGCCCAGGCCGTCGACGAGCCGGACCTCCCGCCGATCTGCCGCCGCCGCTTCGAGGCGCTGCTGTCGCACCCGATGCCCGGCATCGAGGGACGCTGGCTCGTTGCCCGCCTGAACGGCCTGCCGGTGGGCTGGCTCCGGCTGCACCTGCACACGATCGAGAACACCGAGAACGCGACCGTCGAGCTGACCGTCGACCCGGCGTACCGGCGGCGCGGCATCGGCCGCGTGCTGCACGAGCACGGCGTGCGGCTGCTCCGCGAGCACGGCGGCAAACGCCTTGTCGGCTCGACCACCGCCGCGCTGCCCGGCGAGGAGGACCGGGTCTTCCCCGGCGCCGCGTTCGCCGCCGCCCTGGGCGCCAAGCCGGCGCTGGCCGACGTCCGCCGCCGGCTCGACGTGACCGGGCTCGACCGTGACCGGCTCGCCGCGCTGCTGGCCGAGGCCCGCGCCGCGGCCACCGGTTACCGGCCGGTGCGGTGGCGCGACCACACCCCCGAGGAGTACGTCGCGGACGTCGCCTACCTCCAGGGCCGGCTGCTGCTCGACGCGCCGATGGGTGAGCTGGACTGGGAGCCGGAGCAGGTGGACGCGGCGCGGGTGCGGGACGCGGAGCGGGCGCTGGACGCCCGGGGCGTACGCCGGTACAACACCGGCGTGGTGCACGAGGCGACCGGCCGGCTGGTCGGCTGGACCCAGCTCGGCCTGGACGCGGGCAGCACCGACCACGCCTGGCAGGAGATCACCCTCGTCGACCCCGACCACCGTGGCCACCGGCTCGGCCTGCTCTGCAAGGCCGGGAACCTGGCGTACGCGCTGGCGCACGAACCGGCGCTGCGGGCCGTCGACACCTGGAACGCGGCGGCGAACCGGCACATGATCGCGATCAACGAGCGGCTCGGTTTCCGCCCCGCCGCCGGTTCCGTCGACTGGCAGCTGACGATCTAAAGTTGTGACACGCCCCTACTGATCTGGTGCCTTTCTGTTGCATGATGGCGGGCATGACGGAGACCCCGCACCCCCTGTACGACAGGCACCGCGAGACCCTCGACCGGGCGCTGACCGCCATCGCGGAGCGCGGGTACTGGTCGGCCTACCCCGAGTCGCCCAGCCCTCGGGTGTACGGCGAGACCGCCGCCGCCGACGGCAAGGCCGCCTTCGAGGCGTACCTGGGTGGCGACTTCCCGCTCGACCAGGCCGGTGACGGCACCACAGTGGCCACCGAGGTCAGCCCGTTCGGGCTGGCGCTGGACGTGCGCTACCCGCACGCGGGCGCCGACCAGCTGGTGTCCGCCGCGAGCGCCGCGCTGCCCGCCTGGCGTGACGCCGGTCCGCAGGCCCGGGTCGGTGTCTGCCTGGAGATCCTGGACCGGCTGCACAGGAACATCTTCGAGCTGGCGAACGCGGTGCAGTTCACCAGCGGCCAGGCGTTCGTGATGGCGTTCCAGGCCGGTGGCGCGCACGCGCTGGACCGGGCCCTGGAGGCGGTCGCGTACGCGTACGCGGAGATGACCCGCCACCCGGGGACCGCCGGATGGGAGAAGGCCGCCGGCAAGGGCGACCCGCTGCGGATGACGAAGACGTTCCACGTGGTGCCGCGCGGGGTCGCGCTGGTCATCGGCTGCAACACGTTCCCGACCTGGAACTCGTACCCCGGTCTGTTCGCCTCGCTCGCCACCGGCAACCCGGTGGTGGTCAAGCCGCACCCGCGCGCGGTGCTGCCGCTGGCGATCACCGTCAGGTACGCCCGCCAGGTGCTCGCCGAGGCCGGGTTCGACCCGAACCTGGTGCAGCTCGCCACCGAGACGGACGGTGAGAAGCTCGCCACCACGCTCGCCCTGCACCCGGCTGTGAGGATCGTCGACTTCACCGGCTCCACCGAGTACGGCGACTGGCTGGAGGCGAACGCCCGGCAGGCCGCCGTCTACACCGAGAAGGCCGGCCTGAACACGGTGGTGATCGACTCCACCGACGACTTCGCCGGGCTCTGCCGCAACCTCGGCTTCACGCTGACGCTCTACAGCGGCCAGATGTGCACCACCTCGCAGAACCTGCTGATCCCGCGCGACGGCATCGCCACCGACCAGGGGCACAAGAGCTTCGACGAGGTGGCCGCCGGGATCGCCGGCGCGGTCGCCAAGCTGACCGCCGACCCGGCCCGGGGCGTCGAGCTGACCGGCGCGATCGTCAACGACGGCGTGCTGGAGCGGCTGGAGGAGGTCACCAAGGTCGGCGAGCCGGTGCTGGAGTCGCGCACCGTCGAGCACCCGTCCTTCCCCGGCGCGGTGGTGCGTACGCCGACGGTGGTGAAGCTGGACGCCTCCGACACCGCGATCTACTCGCGGGAGTGGTTCGGCCCGATCTCGTTCGCCATCGCCACCGACTCGACCGAGCACAGCCTGCGCATCATGCGCGAGACGGTGGGGGAGAAGGGCGCGCTGACCGCCGGCGTCTACTCGACCGACGAGGCGGTGCTGGACGAGGCCGAGAAGGCAGCCATCGACGCCGGGGTGCACCTGTCCTGCAACCTCACCGGCGGGGTGTTCGTCAACCAGTCGGCGGCGTTCTCCGACTTCCACGGCTCCGGCGCGAACGCGGCGGCCAACTCGGCGCTCACCGACGGCGCGTACGTCGCGAACCGGTTCCGCATCGTCCAGAGCCGCCGCCACTCCTGAAAGGAGGGGCCCCTTCTTAACGCCTCCGGTAGAGGAGGGGCCCCCTTTTAACAACTGCGCCCGGTCGGCCTCACGCGGGGCGGCGCATCTGGAGTTCGTACAGACCGGTGATGCGGGGGTGCGGCACCCGTACCCCGGTGTCCACGAAGCCCAGCTTCTGATAGGCCCGGTAGGCGCGGTCGTTGCCGACCACCACCTCCATCATCAGCTCGGGCCGCCCGCAGGCGCGCGACCAGGCGGCCACCTCGTCGACGAGCGCGGCGAGCAGGCCGCTGCCCCGCCGGGCCGGTGTCACGTAGACCGCGTAGACGAGCGTCAGGCCCGGCTCGTCCGGCGCGGCGGTGCCGCCGGCGTGGCCGACCAGGCGGCCGCCCGGGTCGGCCACGAACTGCGCGGTGTGGTCGCCCCGGGAGACGGCCGCGATCCGGGCCGCGAACTCGGTGTGCGGCCGGGCCGCGGCCTCGGCCACTGTCTCCAGGAACGCCAGCGGGGCGTCGGCCAGCATCTCCAGCCGGAGCGCCCGCATCCGTGCGGCGTCCTCCGGCCGGACCCGGCGGACGGTGGTCGTGGTGGTCGCGCTGGTCATGCCGCATGCATACCGGACGGCCCGGCGCGCGTGTGCGACCGGGCCATCCAACCCCCGGAATATGCCCGATTTGTGGTCGTGCGCCGTCGTCGCGCCTCGTGTAGCGTGCGATTTCGGTCACTGAATTCAGCATCGCCGATTGCTGAGCCGGTGCACCGCCGGTGCCGGTCCGCCGGTTTCCGGGTCTTGGAACGCCGCGCAGAGTGAGGAAGTGCACCGTGGCACAGGGCACCGTGAAGTGGTTCAACGCCGAAAAGGGCTACGGCTTCATCGCCGTCGACGGCGGGCAGGACGTCTTCGTCCACTTCTCCGCGATCGAGATGGACGGCTACAAGGCGCTCGACGACGGCCAGCGGGTCGAGTTCGAGATCGCGCAGGGGCAGAAGGGTCCGCAGGCCGAGCGGGTCCGCGTCATCGCCTGACCTCCGCCCGCCGGGCGGTTCCGCAGCCGGGTCCGCCGATCGGGGGGCTGCGGTGCGAGCGCGCACAGTGGAAGATCGAGAGCCGTTCCAGCCGTAGCCGCTGAGGAGGGCTCGTGTCCGATCTGCCTCCGCCGGGTCCCGCCGAACCGGTGCCGCCGACGCCGTCCGGTCCACCGGCCGACCCGACCGCGCCCCCGGCCACCGATCCGACGTCGTCGAGGGCCACCGGGCCGTCCGTGCCCGCTCCCGACCCGGCACCCGCCGATCCGTGGGCCGACCAGACCGGCCACGGCCCGAGCATTCCGCAGCAACCCGGGCCCGGAGCGCAGCCCCCCCACCCGAACCCGCCCGGCCCGGCCGCGCCCGCCGACCCGGCCACCCCGCCCGGTGGAGGCGGTCCGCCCGCCACGTACCCGCCGGGCCAGAGCGGATCACACGGCACCCCGACCCCGGGCTGGGGCGCCCAGTCCGGCTGGACCGCGCCGGGTGCCGTCCCGCCCTCCGGCTACCCCCCGATGCCCGGCTACCCCACGCCGGGCCACCCGAGCGGTGCTCCGCAGGCGGGCTGGCCCGGCCCCGGGTACCCGCCGCATCCGATGCCCGGCGCCGCCTACCCGATGCCCGGCGGCTGGCCTTCCGGCATCAACCCGCAGGACCCGCTCGTCAACCCGCCGCACGCGGGCATCGGCCCCTGGTTCGCCCGTTGCTGGGGAGCGCTGCGGCGCGGCTGGCGGCAGCTCGTGCCGATCGTGCTGCTCACCCAGGTCCTCCCGGCGGCGGTGATCGGCGTCCTCACGCTCCTCGTCGCCCCCGACGGGCAGATGGCGACCGCGCCGGACGGCTCGCCGAGGCTGCCGGAGGGCTTCTGGCAGCAGACGCTCGGCTTCTACGGCACGATCCTGTTCGCCGGGCTGATCTTCGGCGCGCTCCAGGCGATGGGCTGGGCGGCGGGAACCTGGGTGATGACCCGGCAGGCGGCCGGTGAGCCGGCCGGGCTCGGTGCCGCCCTCCGGTACGGGCTGAGCCGTGCCCTCGGGCTCTGGGGCTGGACCATCGTGGTGTCGCTGCTGGTCACGCTCGGCGCCTGCTTCTGCCTGCTGCCCGGCGTCTACGTCGCCGTCGCGCTCGTCCTGTTCGGTCCGGTCTACCTGTTCGAGCGGAGTGATCCGGTCGGGCGGTCGTGGCGGTTGTTCCACAGCCGGTTCCTCATGGTGCTGGGCCGGGTCATGCTCGTGGTGGCGGCGCTGGTCGCGGCGGCGCTGCTGGACGTCGTGCTGAGCGGGATCAACACGGCGGTGTTCGGGGTCGAGCCGTTGGGTGCGGTGGGCACCGCGATCGGCGCGGTGACGATGACCGTTCTCAGCGCCGTGGTGGCTGTCCCGGCCTACCTTGCGCAGCAGGTGGGGCTGGTCGTCACGTACGCCGAGCAACGGGCCCAGGAAGGCCCGGTGAGCGCGGCCCAGCTGGCGGCGGAACTCGGCTGAGCGGGGCTGTCGTGCTTGCACTCGGCTAGGGAGAGTGCTAAACAAGTCATTGGCACTCGCGTACGGTGAGTGCCAGAAGGTCGGGGCGGTAGGGCCACGGCCGCACCGGTGTCCCAGGTGGCGCCGGAGCGGTACGAGGCCGGTCGTCGCGGGCTGTCCGGCCCGACCGAGGAGACGTCGTCGTCGCCAGGTGGCGACGTCCCCAAGGTGCGTACACCAGACGGCCCATCCGGGCATCCCGGGTGGCCCGTGAGTGTCCAGGAGGACAACGCCGTATGGCCAAGATGATCGCGTTCGACGAAGAGGCGCGCCGCGGCCTCGAGCGGGGCATGAACCAGCTCGCCGACGCCGTGAAGGTGACGCTCGGCCCCAAGGGCCGCAACGTCGTGCTCGAGAAGAAGTGGGGTGCCCCCACCATCACCAACGATGGTGTGAGCATCGCCAAGGAGATCGAGCTCGAGGACCCGTACGAGAAGATCGGCGCCGAGCTGGTCAAGGAGGTCGCGAAGAAGACCGACGACGTCGCCGGTGACGGCACGACGACGGCGACCGTCCTGGCCCAGGCCCTGGTCCGTGAGGGTCTGCGCAACGTGGCCGCCGGCGCCAACCCGATGGCCCTGAAGCGGGGCATCGAGGCGGCCGTGGCCAGCGTCTCGGAGGAGCTGCTCAAGCTCGCCAAGGACGTGGAGACCAAGGAGCAGATCGCCTCCACCGCCTCCATCTCCGCCGCCGACCCCAGCGTCGGCGAGATCATCGCCGAGGCGATGGACAAGGTGGGCAAGGAAGGTGTCATCACCGTCGAGGAGAGCAACACCTTCGGCCTGGAGCTCGAGCTCACCGAGGGCATGCGCTTCGACAAGGGCTACATCTCCGCCTACTTCATGACCGACCCGGAGCGTATGGAGGCCGTCTTCGACGACCCGTACATCCTGATCGTCAACAGCAAGATCTCGTCGGTGAAGGACCTGCTCCCGATCCTGGAGAAGGTCATGCAGTCGGGCAAGCCGCTGCTGATCATCGCCGAGGACCTGGAGGGCGAGGCCCTGGCCACCCTGGTGGTCAACAAGGTCCGTGGCACCTTCAAGTCGGTCGCCGTCAAGGCGCCGGGCTTCGGTGACCGCCGCAAGGCCATGCTGACCGACATCGCCATCCTCACCGGTGGCCAGGTCATCAGCGAGGAGGTCGGCCTCAAGCTGGACGCGACCGGCCTCGAGATGCTGGGCCGCGCCCGCAAGGTCGTGGTGACCAAGGACGAGACCACCATCGTCGACGGTGCCGGCGACGCCGACCAGATCCAGGGCCGGGTGAACCAGATCCGGGCCGAGATCGACAAGAGCGACTCCGACTACGACCGGGAGAAGCTGCAGGAGCGTCTGGCCAAGCTGGCCGGCGGTGTTGCGGTGATCAAGGTCGGCGCGGCCACCGAGGTCGAGCTGAAGGAGCGCAAGCACCGCATCGAGGACGCCGTCCGCAACGCGAAGGCCGCCGTCGAGGAGGGCATCGTCCCGGGTGGTGGCGTCGCGCTGGTGCAGGCCGGCAAGACCGCCTTCGACAAGCTGGACCTGGCCGGCGACGAGGCCACCGGCGCGCAGATCGTCAAGGTCGCGCTGGACGCCCCGCTGCGGCAGATCGCCGTCAACGCAGGCATGGAGGGTGGCGTCGTCGTCGAGCGGGTCCGCAACCTCGACCCGGGTCACGGCCTCAACGCCGCGACCGGCGAGTACGTCGACCTGCTGGCCGCGGGCATCATCGACCCGGCCAAGGTGACCCGTTCCGCCCTGCAGAACGCCGCCTCGATCGCCGCGCTGTTCCTCACCACCGAGGCCGTCGTGGCGGACAAGCCGGAGAAGACCCCGGCCGCCCCGGCTGGCCCGGGTGGCGGGGAGATGGACTTCTGAGTCCAGCTCCATCCAGTACGCCGAAGGGGGCGGGCCGCGTCAGCGGTCCGCCCCCTTCCGCGTACCCGTCAGGTGGGCAGCCGACGCTGGTTGCGCCGCTTGTGCGCCCTGTCGTACGGCGGTGGCAGCCGCCTCGGCTCGTCCACCGGCTGCCGTGGCTCCTCCACCGGTTGCCGGTCCGCGCCGCTGCGTTCGGCGAGCTGCTCGGCGTCGCCGATGTCGAGCCGGTCGAACGGGAGCTGGCCGGGACGCCCGTCGGCCGGATCCTCGGCCCGTTCGTCATTCGTGGTCATGGACCGCCTCCTCTGCCCCGACCGTAGAGCCCGGTCGATGACGAAGGAGACCGAATGGCGCTATTGGCGTCTATGCGCCGCTTATGGCTTTCCGGTAGAGGAAGAACACCCGCTCGATCCGGGCCCCGGCCGCGTTCGAGTAGAACGGCACCGGCCCCACCCAGCCGATCTGCGCCGCGCCGATCCCGGCCGCCGCCTGGTCGCGCAGGCAGCGGCGCAACAGCACGCCGCCGATACCGGAGCCCTCCGCCTCCGGCGCGGTGCCCATCGGCCCGAACCAGCTCGGCCGGGCCGACCCGTACGCGGCGAACCCGAGGATCGCGCCGTCGCGCTCGGCGAGGTGCGCGCCCGCGTCCGGCCGCCCGACCGAACCGGCCAGCTCGCCGTCCCAGGTGCCGCCGAACGTGGACCTGGCGAACGTGGTGAGCGCCGGCAGGTCGTCCGGGGTGGCGCGGCGTACCGTCACGCCCCGCCCGGCCAGTCGCTGCTCGGCGGCCTCGGTGGAGCGCAGCGCCGCCGACCCCTCGGCCAGGTCGGCGGTCATGTTCCAGGCGGTACGGTCCTGCCGGTAGCCGAGCCGCAGCGCGGCGCAGACCGCCGGCGTGTAGCGCACGTCGATGCCCGGCCAGGCGTAGTGCGGCGGGTTCCCGGCGAGCAGCACCTCGGCCGCCCCGAGCGCGCCCAGCCGCCGTTCCGCCTCGCCCAGCAGCGCCTGGCCCACGCCCTGACGGCGTTCCGTCGGCGCGACCGCGATCAGGTCGACGTGGCCGAGGCGCGGATCCGCCGCCGACAGCGACCCGACGAGTACTCCGGCCAGCGCGCCGTCGCGTACCGCGCCGAGGCGCAGCACCGGGCGGTCGGCCTCGGCCCGCTCCGCCACGGTGACCACCACCGCTGACGCCTCGGCCGCGTCCTCCGGCAGGTCGAGCGACAGCCGGCACAGCTCGACCATCTCGGGCAGCCGGTCTCGGCCCAGCTCGATGATCTCCACGTCCATGGACGCCGACCCTAGGGCATACGGCAGGTCAATGGACAGGGTTGTTAACCGGTCGTGGCCGCGCGCACCGCCGCGTACGCGTCGACCAGCCCGGCGCCGGAGACGTCACCCCGTCCGCCGCACGCGTCGGTGGGCGACGCGACCGGCCGGGTGGTGTCGCGCAGGATCGCCCGGGTCCGCTCCAGGTCCCCGATCAGTGCCGGGTTCGCCGACCACATCAGCGCCACCACGCCCGCCACCTGCGGCGTGGCCATCGAGGTGCCGTCCAGGGCCGCGTACCCGCCACCCGGCATCGCCGAGACCACATCGGCGCCGGGGGCGACCAGGTCCGGCTTGGCCTTGCCGTCCGGTGCCGGGCCCCGGCTGGAGAAGTCGGTGACGCGGCGCTGCCGGTCCACCGCCCCGACGGTCAGCACGTCCGGGTACGGCGCGGGCGGGTCGGCGATGGAGCCGCACGACGGGCCGGTGTTCCCGGCGGCGGCGACCACCAGGATGCCGGCGGCGGTCAGCGCGGCGGTCGCCGGTCGCAGCGCGCCCGGGTCGCAGCCCTCCACCGGCGGGCAGCCCCACGAGTTGGTCAGCACGTCCGGGGCGCGGGAGGGCCGGCCGTCGGTGAGCGGGTTCCCGCCCGGCGGGAACGGGGCCAGCATGAACTGGAGACAGTCGAGGTAGCGGGCCGGGCTGCCCATGTTGCGGTCCAGGTTGACGCAGCCGACCCAGCTCGCGCCGGGCGCGACGCCGATCCCGTCCCGGCCGACCGCGCTGCCGAGCGTGTGGGTGCCGTGGCCACCCCTGTCGGCCGGGGCGCGGCGGCCCTCCCACGGGTCGTACCAGGAGTCGTCGCCGCCCCGGAAGCCGCCCGCGAGCGCCGGGTGCCGGCCGTCCACCCCGGAGTCGGAGCTGCCGACGACCACACCGGACCCGGTGACCCCGAGATCCGACCAGACGCGGTCCGCGCCGATCAGTGAGATGTTCCAGGCCGGGCCGGCCGGGGCCGGCAGGTCGCCGCGCGACTGCGGGGCGGGCGCGGGCAGCGGGCGTACCCGCTGGCTGACCAGCACCCGGGCCACCTCGGGGCGGCTGGACAGCCAGGCCCGCACCGCCGGCCCGCCGTCCGTCTCGATCGCGTTGACCAGGTAGTACGGCGTCGGGTTCAGCCGCATCCGGGTCAGCGTGCCGCGCAGGTCGTCCTGCGTGCGGTCGGCTGTCGCCACCAGCCGCCGGTAGACCTCCGTCGCCCGGGCGTCCCGCCCGGCCCGGCCCGGCGTGCCGGCCGGCAGGCCGGTCAGCTCGGCCTGCTCGCGCAGCACCACCAGTAGCCGCTCGCCGTACAGTCCGGGCTGGCCGGGGACGACGTACACCACGGCGACGGCGGCGAGCAGCGCGGCGGCGGCCAGCGCGGCCGGGCCGCGCCGGGGCGCGCGGGCGCGGGACCGGGCGAGCAGGACGCCGTACCCGACGGCGAGGACGACCGCGACGGCGAACGTCACGCCGGTGCCCACCGCGACCCAGAACGGCGTGTCGCGGGTGGTGGCCAGCAGGATGCTGATCTCTTCCGGGTCGGTGAAGGCGAACGGTCCCACCAGGGCGAGCCCGACCAGCCAGCGTGCCGGCGCGGGCCCGGCCGGCCGGCCCGCGTGGCGGGCCGCCGCCTCCAGTGCGGCCAGCACGAAACCGAGCGGCGGCAGCAGGAGCAGCGCCGGCAACTGCACGCCCGACTGCCCGGCGCCGGCCGCGAGCGGCGTCAGCGCGACGCCCGCGACCAGGCCGCCGACCAGCACCAGCCGGGCCGGGCCGGGCCCGAACGAGGCCCAGAAACCGGTGCCGAGCAGCACCCCGGCGAGCGCGCCCAGCGCGGCGGCGGCCAGTCCGGCGAGAAGCGTCTCCAGCGCACCGCCCAGCGCGCCGACCCAGGCCCACGGCAGCAGCACGGCCAGCCCGGCCGCGACCGCGAGCAGCGACACCGGCCCGAACCGGCCCTCCGGGACCGTGTCCACGACGACCGGTGGCCGGACGCGGCCGAGACGGGCGGCGACGAGCGCGAGCACCGCGCCGGTGACCGCGAGCGCGGCCAGGTACGCCTCGTGGTGCACCGGCGGCACCGCCCGCAGCAGCGTGGTCGCGCCGAGCGCCACCACGGCGGCGGTCCAGGCCCGGCCGGTCGCCCGCAGCGCCGGGGAACGCGGCGCGAGCGCCAGCGCCAGCGCCGGTGCGCCGGCCAGCAGTACCGTCGCCACCGCGACCACCGGCCACGCCACCACCGGCCGGTCCGTGCCGGTCACCAGCGCCACCTGGTCGACCAGCCAGCCGATGATCTGGCCCGGCACGGTGAGCAGCACGATCCACACCCCGGTCGCCACCGCCGCGACGACCGGCCACGGCCCGCTCGGACGCGGTGGCGACGGCGGTACGGGGACGAGCGGCGGACCGGTCAGCATGGTCATCACGGTACGGCCGGGCCGTGTCGCCGCGCGCCCTGGACGGTTACCGTTGACTGGTGCGTGACCCGAGTGTGTCCCGATCCACGGCCGGCCGGCTCTCCGCCGAGCGCCGCGCCGACGACCTGCGCCGGCTCCGGGCCGAGCGGTTCGACGTGCTGGTCATCGGCGGTGGCGTGACCGGAGCGGGCGCCGCGCTCGACGCCGCGTCCCGAGGGCTGAAGGTCGCCCTCGTGGAGGCGCGTGACTACGCCGCCGGCACGTCCAGCCGGTCCAGCAAGCTGATCCACGGCGGCCTGCGCTACCTGGAGCAGTTGGAGTTCCACCTGGTCCACGAGGCGCTGACCGAGCGCGGGCTGCTCGCCACCCGGCTCGCACCGCACCTGGTCCGGCCGGTGCCGATCCTGGTGCCGCTGCCCGCCGAGGGCGGTGCGCGGGACCTGCCCCGGCGGTTCTTCCGCCGCTCCTACTACGGCCTCGGCGTGGCCGCGTACGACGCGTTCGCCGGGGTGTTCGGCGGCGGGCGGGGCATGCCGCTGCACCGGCACCTCACCCGCGAGGGCGCCCGGCGGATCTTCCCCAGCCTGCGGCCGGACAAGCTGGCCGGCGCGATCCGCTACTACGACGGCCAGGTCGACGACGCCCGCCTGGTGGTGACGCTGGCGCGCACCGCGGCCAGCCTCGGCGCGACTGTGGTGACGAGCGCCCGCGCGGTCGGCCTGACCCGGCAGGCCCGGGAGGTCACCGGCGTGCGGGTCCGCGACCTGGAGGCGCCCGCCGGCTCGCCGGACACCGAGTTCGAGGTACGCGCCCGCACCGTGATCGCCGCCACCGGTGTGTGGAGCGACGACATGTCGCGGATGCTCAACGACGTCGGGCTGCGCCCGAAGCTGCGGGTCCGCGCCTCCAAGGGGGTGCACCTGGTGGTGCCCCGCTCGGCGATCGTCGGCGAGACCGGTCTGATCCTGCGTACCGCGACGAGCGTGCTGTTCGTGATCCCGTGGGGCGGGCACTGGATCATCGGCACCACGGACACGGACTGGCAACTCGACAGGTCCCACCCGGCCGCCACCGCGAGCGACATCGACTACCTGCTGTCGCAGGTCAACATGGTGCTGGACCGGCCGCTGACCACCGCCGACATCGAGGGCGTCTACGCCGGGCTGCGCCCGCTGCTGGCCGGCGAGGCGGACTCCACCTCGAAGCTGTCCCGCGAGCACGCCGTGGTGGAGCCGATGCTCGGCCTGCTGCTGGTGGCGGGCGGGAAATACACCACCTACCGGGTGATGGCCTCCGACGTGGTGGACCGCGCGATGCACCGGCTCGGCCGGGCCCGCTCCTCGCGTACCGCCGACCTGCCGCTGCTCGGCGCCGACGGGTACGCGGCCATGTGGCGGGACCGGGCCGACCTGGCCCGCCGGCACGGGGTGGCGGTCGGGGTGGTCGAGCACCTGCTGGAGCGCTACGGCACGCTCACCCTCGACCTGCTCGCCCTGGTCGACGCCGATCCGTTGCTCGGTTCGCCGCTGGCCGGCGCACCCGAATACCTGGCCGCCGAGGTGACGTACGCCGCCCGCGCCGAGGGCGCGCTGCACCTGGAGGACGTGCTGACCCGGCGTACCCGGATCTCGATCGAGACCAGCCACCGCGGCCTGGAGTCGGCGGAGCACGCCGCGGAGCTGATGGGCGCGGTGCTCGGCTGGGACGCGGCGACCCGGGACCGCGAGGTCGCCCACTACCGGGCGCGGGTGCTGGCCGAGCGGGAGTCGCAGCTCATGCCGGACGACATCGCTGCCGACGCGGCCCGCCTCGGCGCGCCCGACGTACGCGGGTTCGCGGCCGACCGGGGAACCGACGGCCCGGGCGTTGAACTTCCGGCCTCCCCCAGGTAGGGGATCCCCGACCCGGGCCGCTCGGCCGGTAGTGCGCGCTACCTACGGAAGTGTAGGTTTCCCGGCGTGGTCCGCCCGTCCTGGTTGCGCCTCCCCGCCCTGTCCGCAGTGGTCCTGCTGGCTCTGACCGGTTGCTCCTTCGGCCGGGCCGAGGGTGCCACGACACCCGGGGCGGCGGGCGCTGCCGCTCCGACCCCGGACGGCAGGCGCGTCTCCCTGGTGCAGCGGCTCGGCGACGGCCCGGTCCGCCACCTCGACGTGGACCCGTCCGGCCGCTGGCAGTGCCGCGACTGCGCCGGTGACGGCGTGGACGCCACCGGCACGCTGAACCCGGAGCAGACGAAGCGGCTCCAGCGGATGCTCGCGGACCCGGCGATCGCGAAGGAGACCGACCAGGCCCGCGGCTACAAGCAGGGCTGCATCGGTGTGCTGACGTCGACGCTGCTCGTGCCGCCGGACCTGACGGTCACCATCCAGGACTGCCCGGGCGAGCCCAAGCCGAAGGTCGCCTACGACGTGCTGCTGCTCGTCACCCAGGCCACGCCGGCCGAGGACAAGGGCTAGAAGACCTTCCCGGGGTTGAACAGCCCCACCGGGTCCAGCGCCGCCTTGATCGCCTGGTGCACGCGTACGCCCACCGGGCCGATCTCGTGGGCCAGCCAGTCCCGCTTGAGCAGCCCGACGCCGTGTTCCCCGGTGCAGGTGCCGCCCAGTTCCAGCCCCAACCGCATGATCTCGTCGAAGGCCCGCCGGCCCCGGGCCAGGCTCGCCGGATCCGCCCGGTCGACCACGATGTTCGGGTGCATGTTCCCGTCGCCGGCGTGCCCGACCACCCCGATCGGCACCTGGCACGCCTCGGCGATCCCGGCCACCCCGTCGAGCAGCTCCGCGAGCCGGCCGCGCGGCACCGCCACGTCGTCGATGACCAGGCCGCCGTTGCCGCCCGGGAACGTCTGCGCCGCGAACCGCTCCATCGCCGGGTGGGCCAGCCGACGCGCCTGGAGCAGGGCGGCGGCCTCGGTCGCGTCGGTCGCCGCGTAGACCTCGTCGGCGCCCGCCGCGGTGCACACCTCGGCCAGCCGGGCCAGGTCGTCGGCGGCCCGGGGACCGGTGTCCACCGCCGCGAGCAGCAGCGCCTCGGCGTCGGTGCGCAGACCCATCGGCCGGTACGCCTCGATCGCCAGCAGATGGGTGCGGTCCAGCAGTTCCAGCAGGCTCGGCGTGAGCCCGCGCTCGGCGATCCCGGCGACCGCGCCACCTGCCGCCGCCACCGTGGGGAAGACCGCGACCAGGGTCAGCGACTCCTCCGGGGCCGGACGCAACGCGACAGTCACCTCGGTGATCACGCCGAGCGTGCCCTCCGAGCCCACGAAGAGGCGGGTCAGGTCGTACCCGGCGACCCCCTTGGCGGTGCGCCGCCCGGTGCGCAGCACCTCACCGGAGGCGAGCACCACCTCCAGGCCCAGCACGTACTCGCTGGTCACGCCGTACTTCACGCAGCACATGCCACCGGCGTTGGTGGCCACGTTGCCGCCGATCGTGGACGACTCCCACGAGCCGGGATCCGGCGGATACCAGAGGCCGTGCTCCCGTACCGCGCGGGCCAGCGCCGCGTTCACCACGCCCGGCTGCACCACAGCGATCCGGCCCACCGGGTCGATCTCCCGGACCTGGTCCATCGCCACGGTGCTCACCACCACCGCGCCGTCGACCGCGTTCGCCGCGCCGGCCAGCCCGGTCCGCGCGCCCTGCGGCACCACCGGTACGCCGTGCCGGCCGGCCGCACGGACCACCGCCACCACCTCATCGGTGCCGCGGGGACGCACCACCACCAGCGGGGTACCCGAGTCGCACAGGTCGGCCTCGTCGCGCTCGTGCCCGGCCAGCAGGTCCGGATCGGTCAGCACGGCGGCGTCGCCGAGCGCGGCCCGCAGGTCGTCGAGCAGGGGATGGGGGGCCATGCCGGGAAGGCTACCGGCGTACCGTCTGTTGCCGTGCTCTACCTGGACCCGCCCACCGTGCCCTGGCGTGGCCGGCTCTGGTCGCACCTGATCAGCGACGTGTCGTACGCCGAGCTGCACGCGTTCGCCGAGCTGCTCGGCGCACCCCGGCGCGGCTTCGACCGCGATCACTACGACCTGCCCGCCGAGCGGTTCCGGGCGGCGGTCTGGCTGGGCGCCACTGTCGTGCCGTCACGGGAGATCGTCCGGCTGCTGCGGGACGCCGGCCTGCGCCGCCCGAAGCACCGCGTCTCGGCTGAGCGCGGTCAGCTCCCGGGACAGGTTGGCCCGGGCCCGGGCCTCCCAGCGGGCGTGCGGCTCGGGTAGCAGGTAGAGCGCCGGCAGGCCGAGCAGGTGCCGCAGCACGGCGGCCCGGCCGGCGCGGAAGTCCGGCTCGGGCACGTGCGCGTACTCGGCGCGGATCGCGGCGGCGTACCTGTCGTAGCGCTCCGCCGGGGCCGCGAGCACCGCCAGGTCCGCGTCGCACAGCAGCGCGCCGTCCGGGTCGTCCGGCCCGACCGCGTGACCGGCGGTGAGCAACACCAGGCGGCGTACCCCGGTCACCGTCGCGGCCGGGAGCCCGGCGGCGGCCAGCAGTTCGCCGGCCAGGTCGGCGCTGGCCCGCTCGTTGGCGTCGCCCGCCGCGCGCGGGTCGTAGACCGCGTCGTGGCACCACGCCGCCAGCCGGACCAGGTCCGCGTCGCGGGCCAGACCGGCGTACGCGTCGACCACGTCGAGCACCGCGCGCAGGTGCGCCTCGTCGTGGTAGCGCCGGTGCGGCTCCCGCCAGGCCGCCAGCAGCCGGACGCCGGCCCGGTCGGCCGCCGCCGGATCGGTCGCGCCCGCCGCCCGTGCCGTGTCCCGCCACCGCGCCCTCAGGTCGTCCACCGGGTGCAGTCTGCCCCACCGGGCAGTGGACCGGGGATTCAGCGGGTTCGTCGCGGGTAGTACCCGCCATGGCCCGGGACCGACGTCTGCCGTTCCTTCGTCGCGGCAACCCGCGTGACGGGTCGGCCGACCGCGACGGGCAGCGGATCGCCTCCGCGATGGAGGGGCTGCGGCACCGGGGCAAGGCCACCCTGCACGACCGGCTGCACCGGGTCCGTACCGCGTTCGGCCTGGCGGTGCAGGCCGGGCTCGCCGCCGGCCTGGCGTACCTGGTCTCCCACCGGCTGCTGAAGAACCCCCAGCCGGTCTTCGCCCCGATCTCCGCGGTGGGCACGCTCGCCGCCTCGGTGGGGCAGCGGTTCCGGCGCACGGTCGAGCTGATCGCCGGGGTGGCGGTGGGCGTGCTCGTCGGCGACGTGCTGATCTACTTCGTCGGCACCGGCGCGTGGCAGCTCGCGCTCGTGGTGACCTCGGCGATCCTGCTGAGCATCTTCGCCGGGGCGAGCGTGGCCGTCGTCATCCAGGCGGCGGCCACGGCGGTGCTGATCGTGACGCTCAGCCCGTCCACGGAGAACCTGGAGTTCCCCCGCTTCGTCGACGCGCTCCTCGGCGGCGGCATCGCGCTGCTGGTCACCGCCGTCCTGCTGCCGCTCAACCCGCTACGGGTGATCAACCGGGCCGCCCGGCCCGCCCTCGACCTGCTCGCCGACCAGCTCGACGCGGGCGCCGAGGCGCTGCGCAACCGGGACCGGGGCGCGGCCCAGCGGGCCCTGTTCCGGCTGCGCGAGAACAAGGAGGAACTGGCCGCGCTCTCCGAGGCGATCGAAGGTGCCAAGGAGACGAGCACGCTCTCCCCGGCCCGCTGGCACCGGCGTGGCGAGCTGACCCACTACGCCGAGGCCGCCGAACCGATCGACCGGGCCATGCGCAACAGCGGCACGCTGATTCGCCGCGCCGTCACCATGATCGAGGACGACGAGCCGGTCCCCGAGCCGATGCCGGACGCGGTCGGTCACCTGGCCGAGTCGGTACGCCTGCTCCGGCAGGAGTTCGCCGCCGGGCAGGAGCCGGAACAGGCCCGGGAACGGTCGCTGCGCGCGGTGAGCGAGGCCGGCCGTGCGTACGCCGACGGGGTGGGCTTCTCCGGCAGCGTGGTGATCGCCCAGGTGCGCACCACGGCGAGCGACCTGCTGGTGGCGTCCGGGATCGAGCAGGAGGAGGCGAACCGGCTGGTCCGGCAGGCGTTCGGCGAGAAGGAACACCGGACCGGCGGCCCCACCGACCGCAACCCGGCCGCCCATCCCCCCACAGCCCCACCCGTCGGCTGACCCCCGCCTCCCCGCCCCCGCCCTCCCGCACCCAATCGCGTTGATCAAGGAGTTAACGGCCCCTCCAGAGATCGACTGGTACGCAAACTCCTTGATCACCGCCGCGATTCCGGGGAGGGGAGGGGGAGGGCCGGGGGGCGCGGGCGTCGTGATGCGACCGGAACGGTGGGGCGCGGGTGACTACGCTGACCGCATGGCCGACACCCCGTCCGGCGGAGCCCTGCCGCCACCGTACGCGCCCGCCGCACCGCCGCCGGGGGCGCCGACGCCCGGGATGCCGCCGCGCCGGATCGGCTGGCGGCGGGTGTTCGTGCTGGCCGGGGTGGTGCTGCTGATCGCGGCAGGCGCGCTCTACATGGTCTACGAGCTGAGTGAGAGTCTGGGCGCGGAGGCGCTGCTGGTGGGCGCGGCCGCGTCGGTCCTGCCGGTGCCGGTGCTGGTCGCCTGCCTCCTGTGGCTCGACCGATACGAACCCGAGCCGCTGCCCTACCTGGTCTTCTGCTTCGCCTGGGGCGCCTTCGTCTCCACCGCCCTCTCGCTCATCGTCAACCGGACCGGCGCGCGGCTCTTCGAGGACTGGGGGCTGCCCGCCGCGCTCACCGCGGTGCTTGTCGCCCCGTTCATCGAGGAGCTGACCAAGGCGGCCGGTCCGCTCCTGCTGCTGATCTTCCGGCGCCGGGAGTTCTCCGGGATCACCGACGGCCTGGTCTACTGCGGGCTGTCCGCGGTCGGCTTCGCAATGGTGGAGAACATCCTCTACCTGGGCGGGTACGGCTACCGCACCGGCGTGGAGCAGTACGGCCCGGCCACCGGCACGCAGCTGGTGATCGCGCTGTTCATCGGCCGGATCCTGCTGTTCGGCTTCGCCCACCCGCTGTTCACCTCGATGACCGGTGTCGGGCTCGGTATCGCCGCGCGTACCGCCGACCGGCGGGTACGGGTGCTCGCGCCGCTCGCCGGGCTGCTCCTGGCGATGATCCTGCACGGCACCTGGAACCTGCTGCCGACGCTGGCCCAGGCCATCGGGCAGCCGGTGATCGCGCTCTACGGCTTCATCGGCCTGATGATGCCGATCTTCTTCGCGATGGTCGGGCTGGCGGTCTGGCTGCGCGCCTGGGAGGGCCGGCTCACCGAGCGCACACTGCCCGACTACGTACGCGCGGGCTGGCTCACACCGCCCGAGGTGGCGGCGCTGGGCAGCCTGGGCCGGCGGCACGCGGCGCGTACCTGGGCGCGGCGGGTGGCCGGTGACGGCGGGCTACGCGCGATGCGCGGCTACCAGTTCGCCGCGACCCGGCTGGCGCTGCTGCGCGACGGGATGCGCCGGGGACTCGATCACAAGCCCGCCGAGCGGGAGCGGACGGCACGGGAGGAACGGGAGCTGCTGGACGCGATCGCCGCGTACCGGGAGTTCTTCGTCGGTCGTGACCCGCAGGCGCCGGTCGGGGTGTGGGACGGTCAGCGCTATCACCTGCGGTTCCCGGACGGTTCGCAGCGCCCGGTCGAGGCGCCGGACGACCCGGTGGTGCCGATCCCGGTGGTGCTGGCCCCGCCGCCCGCCTTCCCGCCGGGCGGCTACGGCCCGAGCGGTCCCGGCCCGGCCGGCTGGCACGGACCGGGCGCCGGGCACGGTCCGGGCGGCTGGCACGACCCGGGCGCGCCCTGGCACCCCGGCCGCTGAACGTCAGCTCATCAGGCCGGTCAGGAAGTCACCGAGCCCCTGGGCGATGGCCATCAGCGCGGCCCCGATGCCCTTGAACACCTGCGCCGCCCCGTCCGGCCGGAACGCCATGAAGTAGATCAGGAACGCGAGGAATCCCCAGGCGAGGATCTTCTTGATCACTACCGGCATGGTGTCCCTCCCCAGGGCGCGCTGAGGTGCCTGGGCTTCCCGCCGGGCAGCGCCGCAAACGGCGCCGCCGCGCAGCTACCGCCGCCAGAGGGGTGGGGCTACAGGTAGAGGCCGGTGGACCCGGCGGCGGTGCTCTCCACCCGCTCGGCCGCCACGGCGTGCACGTCCCGCTCACGCAGCAGCACGTACGCCCGCCCGTGCAGCTCGACCTCGGAGCGGTCGTCCGGGTCGAACAGCACCCGGTCGCCGGCCACTATCGCGCGGACGTTCGGCCCGACGCCGACCGCTGTGGCCCAGGCCAGCCGCTTGCCCACGGCGGCCGTCGCGGGGATCACGATGCCGGCGGTGGAACGGCGTTCGCCCTCACCACCCTCGGTACGCACCAGCACGCGGTCGTGCAGCAGGCGGATCGGCAGCCCGGCGTCGAGACTCTGGTCGGCGGTCACGCGAAGACGCTACCGCGTGGCCGTCAGCCGATTCCGGCGTGGTTGGTGAGAGTGCCGGGCGGGCAATGTGTGGCCGAGTCGCCCTAGGGTGGGGCGTACGGACGTATCCTGTGCCCCCTGCGACCCGGTGGGGCTGATTTTGCCGGAGGTGCGCTTGAGCCGCATGGAGCGGATGCGCGGACGGCTCCGCCGTGCGTACGAGTCGGGCCGCGAAGCCGCCCGGACCCGGCGAGCAGCCGCCGCGGAGGCGGCGGACGGGGGCGTGGCCTCGCCCGCCTCACCGGGCCCGGCCGCCTCGCCGGAGGCGGCCGTGGTGGGCGTCGAGCCGCCGGCGGCGTTGCACTCGTCGACTGTGAGCCGGGACGACACCGAGGTGCCGCACGCGCTGCGCATCGCCGCCGCGTGGTGCTGGCGGCTGATCGTGATCGGCATCGTCACCTGGGCCCTGCTCAAGATCGTCGGCACGATCAGCATCGTGATCATCCCGTTGACCGTCGCGCTGCTCCTCTCCGCGCTGCTCGCCCCGGCGGTCGGCTGGCTGCTCCGGGCCCGGCTGCCCCGCTCGCTGGCGACCGCCGTGGTGCTGGTCACCGGCCTAGCCGCTGTCGTCGGCACGCTCACGTTCGTGGTCAACGAGTTCATCAAGGGCGTACCGGAGCTGAGCCAGAAGTCCTCCGAGGGCGTACGGCAGATCCAGGACTGGTTCAAGACCGGGCCGCTGCACCTGTCCGACAGCCAGCTCAACCGCTACATCGACGAGGCGCAGAACTGGATCAACGGCAACACCGAGCGGTTCACCAGCGGTGCGCTCAGCACCGCCGCCACGCTCGCCGAGGTGCTCACCGGCACCGTCCTGGTCCTGTTCGCCACGTTCTTCTTCCTGCGCGACGGCAACAACATCTGGCGGTTCCTGGTCCGGCTGCTGCCGGTGGCCGCCCGCTGGAAGGTCGACGACGCCGGCCGCGCGTCCTGGGCGACGCTCGGTGCCTACGTGCGGGCCACGGTGCTCGTGGCCTTCATCGACGCGGTCGGCATCGGCATCTTCCTGGTGCTGTTCGACATCCCGTTCGCGTTCCCGCTGGCCGCGCTGGTCTTCCTGGGCGCGTTCATCCCGATCGTCGGCGCGTTCCTGTCCGGCGTGGTGGCGGTGCTGGTGGCGCTGGTCGACAGCGGCCCGGGCATCGCGCTGGTCATCCTCGCCGCGGTGGTCGGGGTGCAGCAGATCGAGGGCCACGTGCTCCAGCCGCTGATCATGGGCCGCGCGGTGGCCATCCACCCGCTCGCCGTGATCATCGGCATCGCCGCCGGAGTGGTGCTCGCCGGGATCGCCGGCGCGCTGGTCGCGGTGCCGCTGATCGCCGTACTCAACACGGCGGTGCGCCGGCTCTCCGCGCGTACCGTGCCGGACACCCCACCGGACGCGGTGGTGGTCGCCTCCCAGGCGCCCTGATCAGGCAAGACCCGCCGACGCCCGCGTCACCCCCGCCCGGGGAGGCGCGGGCGTCAGCTCTTGGCGAGCCGTTCCAGCGCGCCCCGGGCCACCTCCGGCCGGGTGGTGTACCAGAACGGCGGCAGCGAGCGGCGCAGGAACGGGCCGTACCCGCGGGCCGTCTCCAGCCGTGAGTCGAGCACCGCCACCACGCCCCGGTCGCCGGTGGCCCGGATCAGCCGGCCGACGCCCTGGGCCAGCCGGACCGCCGCGATCGGCACGCTCACCGCCGCGAACCCGGACCCGCCGCCGGCGTCCACCGCCGCCGCCCGTGCCGCCGCGAGCGGTTCGTCCGGGCGGGGGAACGGCAGCCTGTCGATCACCACGAGCTGGCAGGCGTCGCCCGGCACGTCCACCCCCTGCCAGAGCGACATCACCCCGAACAGGCAGCTCTCCCGCACCTCGCGGAACCGGCGCACCAGCAGCGGCAGCGCCTCCTCGCCCTGGAGCAGCACGGGCAGGTCGGTCCGCGCGCGGACCAGCTCCGCCGCCTGCTGCGCGGCCCGTCGCGACGAGAAGAGCCCGAGGGTACGACCACCGAGCGCCTCGACCAGCGCCAGCAGCTCCTCACCCGCCGGCCCGGGCAGCCCGGAGACGCTGGGGCGGGGCAGGTGCGCTGCCACGTACAGGATGCCCTGCCGGGCGTAGTCGAACGGCGAGCCGACGTCGAGCGAGCTCCAGCCCGGCCCCTCGGTGGCCGGTACGGTGCCGATCGACGCCCGGCTGCCCTCGGTGGCCGCCACCGGCGGCGTGGCCGACGGCCGGCCGGCGGCGGCAGCGGTGGCGAGCGCGGCGGCGGCCGGTGAGGGTGGTGCGGGCGGCGGCGCGTCCAGCCCCAGTGCCCGGGCCACCGTGTCGAAGCGCCCGCCCAGCGCCAGCGTCGCCGAGGTGGCGACCACCGTGCGCTCGTCGTACAGGTGGGTGGCGAGCGTGCCCGCTACCGACAGGGGAGCCACGACGAGCGCCCGGCGGCTGCCGTTGTCCGGCTTCTCGACCCAGGCGACGTCGTGGTCGGCCTCCTCAAGCAGCCGCTGGGCGGTGGTGGACAGCTCGTCCAGCACCGCCTTGGCCTGCTGCTTGCGTACCGGATCGGGGTCGTCGGCCTTCACGTCGCCGATCGCCTCCAGCGCGGCCCGGGTCGCCGAGTCCAGCAGCGTGCACGCCTCGCGCAGCGCGGGCGGCAGACCGGCGGTGAGCCGCCCGGCCGGCGCCTCGGCCAGCCCCACGGCGAGCGCGTCACCGGCCTCGGTGAGCCGCTCGGCCACGTCGGGGCGCAGCAGCGGCCGGGCCCGCCGGGTGGACCTGTCGATCAGCTCCGGCACCAGCTCGGCCTGGGCGGCCGACGACACCCGGTCGGCCAGCTCGTGCGCCTCGTCGACCACGAGCAGCCGGTGCGGCGGCACGATGTGCCGCCCGGCGAGCATGTCGACCGCGAGCAGGCTGTGGTTGGTGACCACGATGTCGGCCTCACGGGCCCGGGCGCGGGACGCCTCGGCGAAGCACTCCTGCCCGAACGGGCAGCGGCTCGCGCCGACGCACTCCCGGGCCGGCATGGACACGCTGCGCCACACCTGCTCGTCCACGCCCGGGTCCAGCTCGTCCCGGTCGCCGGTGGCGGTCTCCTCGGCCCAGTCGCGCAGCCGCTGCACCTGCTTGCCCAGCCGGCCCGCCTCGCCGAGCCACTTGGTGCCGCCGTTGCCGGGGCGCGGCGCGTCGAACAGCGCGTCGTCCGGCTCGTCCTCGACCGAGCTGTCCAGCCGGGCCAGGCAGAGATAGTGGTGGCGGCCTTTCAACACGGCGAAGGTGGGGCGGCGGCCCAGCACCGGCTCGACCGCGTCGGCCAGCCGGGGCAGGTCGTGCTCGACGAGCTGGGACTGCAACGCCAGCGTGGCGGTGGAGACCACCACCGGCCCGTCCACGGTCAGTGCCGGAGCGAGGTAGGCCAGGGACTTGCCGGTGCCGGTGCCGGCCTGCACCAGCAGGTGCTCACCGGAGGTGATGCTGCGCTCGATCGCCTCGGCCATCTGCTGCTGACCCGGCCGGGCCGCGCCGCCCGGAACCGCGCCCACCGCGGCGGTCAGCAGCTCCCCGGCACCGGGTCGGTTGCTCCGGCGCTTCCTGGGGACGGCCGGGCCGGTGGCGGTGCGGGACGGGGTCACCGTGCGACCGTACCCGCCGGCACCGACGGCGGTCCGGCCCCTCCGGCGGCGTGGCGGACGGCGGGTCGCGTCCGGTTACTTCCCGATCGCGTGGCGTGGCCGGAATCGGTTAGGGTGCCAGGCATGCCGAGCGACGTGGTCCGCGTGATCTACCGCAAGTACGACGGCAGCGCCCACCGCGACTACCCCGCCCGCCGGCTGGCCGAGGACGACCTCGGCGTCTGGCTCGGCGTGCCCGCCGGCACCGAGTCCGTCTACCACGGCCGCCCCTCGGTCGAGCAGATCCCGTTCGTCCTGCTGGTGCCGCACCACGGCTGGTGGACCGGCATGTTCAACCCGCCGCCGCGCACCAGCGAGGTCTACTGCGACATCGCCACCCCGGCCCGCTGGGAGGGCGAGGACACGGTCCACCTGATCGACCTCGACCTGGACGTGGTGCGTCGCCGCGAGACCGGCCTGGTCGAGCTGCGCGACGAGGACGAGTTCGCCGAGCACCGGGCCCGCTGGGGCTACCCGGACGACGTGGTCACCGAGGCCGAGGCGGCGTCCCGCTGGCTGCTCGGCGCGCTCGGCGACGGCACCGAGCCGTTCGCCACGTCGTACCGGAAGTGGCTTGCCGTGGTGGTCTGAGCCGGGTCACCAGCGCGGCGGCCAGACGGCGTCCGTCCCCAGCGGCGGCAGCTCACCGACCTTGTCCGGGTTGAGCTGGTTGAACACGCCGGTGATCCGCCCCTCGTGGACGGCGAACGAGGTGACCAGCCGCATGATCCGTCCGTCCCGGTAGGGGACCTCCCCCTGCCAGCCCAGCGCGCCGTCGACGAGCACCGGCCGTACCCGCATCGCGCCCCACTTGCGGGCCTGGCCGAACAGGCCGAGGAGCAGGCGTCCGGCCGCCTCCGCGCCGACCACCGGGCGGCGGGCCGCCGGGAAGTGGCCGCCGGAGTCGCCGATCGCCACCACGTCCGGGGCGAGCACCCGCACCAACTGCTCCAGCTCACCCGACTCCACCGCCGCGACGAACGCGTTGAGCACCCGTCGCTGCTCGGCCAGGTCGGCGCTGTGCCGGGGCGCGTCCGGCCCCTGCACCGCCCGGCGGGCCCGGGAGGCGAGCTGACGCGCCGCCTCCGGGGTCACCGCGAGCACGTCCGCCACGTCGCCGAACGGCACCGTGAACACGTCGTGCAGCACGAACGCCACCCGCTGCTCCGGCGTCAGCCGTTCCAGCACCACCAGCAGGGCGGTGCCGAGCTGGTCGGCCCGCACCGCCCGCTCGGCGGGGTCGGGCGCGAACCCGTCCGGCGTGGGCGCCGCGGTCACCACCGGCTCGGGGAGCCACTGACCCGGGTACGCCTCCCGGCGTACCCGGGCGGAGCGCAGCACGTCCAGGCAGATCCGGGAGCAGGTGGTGACGAGCCAGCCCCGCAGATCGCGTACGCGGGCGCGTTGCTCCGGATCGCTCAGCGCCCCGGAGAAGCGCAGCCAGGTCTCCTGCACGGCGTCTTCGGCCTCGCCGCGGCTGCCGAGCATCCGTCGCGCGATTGCCAGGAGACGCCCCCGTTCCGCCTCGAACTCCCCCGCAAGCTCGTCCACCCGCCCATTCTCCCGCCCACCGCCCGCGCCGGCTGCCCCGCCGCCCGCCGGACGATCCGGTCGCGAACGACAGTCGGGGTGGCGGGATTTGAACCCACGGCCCCTCGCTCCCAAAGCGAGTGCGCTACCAAGCTGCGCCACACC
>NZ_JBEZMS010000046.1:0-35423 GCF_040652815.1 Micromonospora sp. NPDC048169 | reverse complement strand
GCGGCGGCGCGCTCCCGCGCCGCCCGCTCGGCGGTGGCCTGCCGGGCCAGCGAGTCGGCCCGCCCGGCGATCGAGGCCACCCGCTCCTCGGCGGTACGCACGGCGAGCCGGACCTCCATCTCGTTCTGCCGCGCCTGCGGCACCATGGCGGCGAGCTGGTCGCGTTCCTCGGTGGACGGTTCGGCGTCGATCGGGGTCGCCTCGGCCAGCCGCAGCCGTTCCTCCAGCTCGGCGAGCGCGGCGAGATCCCGTTCCCGGGCCGCCTCGGCGCGGGAACGGGACTCGCCCAGCCGGTCGGTCTCCGCCTTGGCCGAGCGGGCGGCGGCGCCCAGTTCGGCGAGGCGGCGCGCGGCGGCGTTGCGGTGGCTCTCCGCCTCCCGCTTGGCGGCGGCGGCGTGCTGCACGGCCTCCTTGGCGGTGGCCACCTCGGCGCGCGCCTCGGCCAGTTGCTCCCGCAGCTCGGCGGCGGTGCGTTCGGCGGTGGCCCGGTTGGCCCGCGCCTCCTCGACGGCGGCCTGCACCTCGATGAAGCTGGGCGCCTTGGCCGACCCGCCCGCAGCCGCGTACGCGCCGACCACGTCGCCGTCCGGGGTGACCGCGCGCAGCTCCGGGTTCGCCGCGACGAGCGCGGACGCGGCGGCCAGGTCGTCGACGAGCGCCACGTCGCGCAGCGCCCGGTGCACGGCGGGGCGGATCGCGGCCGAGCACTCCACCAGGTCGGGGGCCCAGCGGGTGCCCTCGGGCAGCTTCGGGCGCAGCGCGTCGGCGGAGCCGTCCATGCCCGGTCCGGCGGGGCTGCCGACGAGCAGCCCGGCCCGCCCGGCGTCGGAGATCTTGAGCAGCCGCATCGCCTCGACCGCCTCGTCCACGCCGCTGACCGCCACCGCGTCGGCCAGGCCGCCCAGCGCGGCGGCGAGCGCCGCCTCGTCGCCGGGGGCGACGGTGAGCAGCCCGGCGAGGCTGCCGAGCAGGCCGGGCACCTGGTCGGCGCGGGCCAGCAGCTCACCGGCACCGTCCTTGCGGCGCAGGCCCATGGCGAGCGCCTCCTCGCGGGCCTTCCAGGTGGCGGCGTCCTTCTCGGCGGCGCGCTCCCCGTCGGTCAGGCTGCGCACCGCCGCCTGGGCCCGCTCGTGCACGGCCACCGCCTCGTCGTGCCGGGCGTCCAGGTCGGCGTTGTCCCGGTCGGCCTCTGTGGACTGCTCGGCGACCGCGTCCAGGTCGGCCTGCGCCTTCTCGGCGCGGCCCAGCGCGTCGGTGTGCGCGGCGGCGAGCCGTTCGATCTCCTCACCGGCGCTCGTGGTCCGCGCGCGGGCGGAGTTGACCTGGCCGGTGAGGCGGGCCAGCCCTTCGCGCCGGTCGGCGATCGCCTTCGCGGCGGCGACCAGCTCCCGCTCTGCGGCGGCGAGCTGGCGTTCCAGCTCCTGTCGGTGCTCGACCGCCTCGGCCAGGCGGATCTGGTCCTCGGTGAGCGCGGCGCGCAGTTCCTCCTCCTGCTCGCGGATCCGCCGCGACTCCGCCTCCAGCTGCTCCGGGTCGCGCCCGGGGCGCTCGTCGTCGCCGGCGGCGCTGAGATGACGCAGCCGCTCCCGGGCCAACTGCTCGATCGAGCGGAACCGCTCCTGGAGCGCGGAGAGGCGGTACCAGGTGTCCTGCGCCGCCGCGAGCAGCGGGGCGTCCTCGGCCAGCGCCGCCTCCAGCTCGCCGAGGCGGCCCTGCACCTCGCCGTGCTCGGCCTCGATCAGCTCGCGCCGCTCGCGCAGCGCGGTCTCGTCGGCGATCTCCTTGTCCAGCGTGGTCCGCAGCGTGTGCAGGTCGTCGGCGAGCAGCCGCAGCCGGGCGTCGCGCAGGTTGGCCTGGATCGCGGCGGCGCGGCGGGCCACCTCGGCCTGCCGGCCCAGCGGCTTGAGCTGGCGGCGCAGCTCGGCGGTGAGGTCGGTCAGGCGGTTGAGATTCACTTGCATCGCGTCGAGCTTCCGCAGCGCCTTCTCCTTGCGCTTGCGGTGCTTGAGGACGCCCGCCGCCTCCTCGATGAACGCCCGCCGGTCCTCCGGCTTGGCGTGCAGCATGCCGTCGAGCCGGCCCTGCCCGACGATGATGTGCATCTCGCGGCCGATGCCGGAGTCGGACAGCAACTCCTGGATGTCCAGCAGGCGGCAGGAGTCGCCGTTGATCTCGTACTCGCTCTCGCCGGACCGGAACATCCGGCGGGTGATGGAGACCTCGGTGTACTCGATCGGCAGCGCGCCGTCGGTGTTGTCGATGGTGAGGGTGACCTCGGCCCGGCCCAGCGGCGCCCGCCCGGCGGTGCCGGCGAAGATGACGTCCTCCATCTTGCCGCCACGCAGCGCCTTCGCGCCCTGCTCGCCGAGCACCCAGGCGATGGCGTCGACGACGTTGGACTTGCCGGAGCCGTTCGGGCCCACCACGCAGGTGATCCCGGGCTCCAGCTTCAACGTCGTGGCAGAGGCGAAGGACTTGAAGCCCTTCACCGTCAGGCTCTTGAGATGCACCTTCTCGATCCTCGTCCGGTGGCCGCCGTACCGTCGCCGGCTGCGCGGACCTGGTGAACCCGCAGACTAACCCGGGACCGCGACGTCGCCGCGACGCGACCCACCCGACGCCCGCGGTGTCCGTTTTCCGCCCGGCCGTCGCGGAGGGAACGGAAATGCATGATCACAATTACCGGGCGCAATTCCGGGCGGTTTCGCAAGATCGAGAATTACGGCGGGAACCACGAAAAGGGGTACGCACATGGCTGCGCGCCGGCACTTGAGTGTCGGCGCGCTTTTCGGTGTGGTGCGATTCAGTTTTCCGGCGACTGGAGATCAGGTCAGCGCGGGCTCGGCAAGACGGAGGAGGTCGTCGGCCTCCGCCGCTGCCGCCGCGAGCCGATCGTTGTCGGCACGCAGACGCGTGATCTCGAACTCCAGTGCCTGAACCCTGGCACGCAGACGGGTGACCTCGTCGAGCAGACGCCGGTCGGGCGCTGCACTTACGTGGCCGTAGAGGGCCTTCGCCATGCTGAACTCCTTGATGTGCGCTGCCGGAAAGGCCGGCCAACGCGCGCCCATGATGTTCGCGGCTGCCATTCCCGTTGCATCGGGGCATGACTGGGCGCGACTGGCGACACCTACATATTGAGCCGAAAACCCCTCCGGCGTCAAGTTGACCAAGGCCGTAGATCATCTCCACGTCGGCCGGTCCACTCGTCAGGGGGCTGCCAGAAGGCGCGGACACGCTCTGTCCGGACGCCTTTACTGTACGCCCGGAACGCGCGAACGCCGCACCCTCCGAGCCCGCTTCGCCTTAACTCTTTCTTAGCCACGTTGCCGCAGCTCCGGACGCGCCCGTAGCGTCACCCCGGCCCGCAACCGACCCGTGGAGGGGACAGGCGTGTACCGCTGGAACGACCCGATCGACCCGGAGGGCACCGCCCGACGCCCCGAGCAGCCGACCGACGAGGGTCCGGCGTGGCTCAGCGACCGGCCCGAGCCGCGGTCGTCGTACCTGTTCGGCGACGGTACACAGCAGCCGCCCCGCGACCGCTGGAACGGCGAGGAGCAGCCCACCGCCGCGTGGCAGGGCGAGCAGCCCGCGTGGCAGGGCCGGCAACAGCCGGCGGTGTGGCAGGGCCAGGAACAGCCCACCGCCTGGCACGGTCACGAGCAGCCGGCCGCCTGGCACGGTCACGAGCAGCCGGCCGGCGGCTGGGAGCAGCCCACCGCGACCTGGCAGCCGGCCACCGACACCCCGGCCGACGAGCGGCGGCGCCCGAAGCGGCGCCTGTCCCGGCCGCTCGTGATCGGCGGGGCCGCCGCCGCGGCGACGCTCGTGGTGAGCCTCGGCGTGGGCGCCGTCCTGCTGCCCGGCGGCGACCAGGGCACGAAGCGCACCTCCGCCGACGCGCCGGTGGCCGCCGCGCCGCAGGGGCCCGAGGGCACCGAGGAGGCGCCCGCCGACGTGCTCGCCCCGGAGCCGGCCAGCCCGTCCGCCGTACCGACCACCGCCGCGCCGAGCCCGACGAAGAAGGCCACGCCGAAGCCGAGCCGCAGCACCGCGCCGTCACGGCAGCAGGAGCGCAGCAGCGCCCCGGGCGGCGGCTCGTCGAGCGGCGGCACCGGGGGCACCGGCACCAAGGCCGCCGCCACGACCGGGCTCAGCGCCGAACTCCAGCAGGTCGTCACGATCGTGAACCAGGAGCGGGCCAAGGCCGGCTGCAAGGCACTGACCGTGAACGCCAAGCTGAACCTGGCCGCCCAGCGGCACAGCCAGGACCAGGCCGACCACAAGAAGATGGACCACACGGGCAGCGACGGCAGTCAGCCCTGGGACCGGGTCAAGGCCGCCGGTTACTCGTACAGCATGGTGGGCGAGAACGTGGCCTGGAACTACCAGACCCCGGCCGCGGTCATGGAGGGCTGGATGAACTCCGAGGGCCACCGGAAGAACATCCTCAACTGCTCGTACACCCAGATCGGGGTGGGCGTGGCGCGCAGCAACGGGCCGTACTGGACGCAGGTCTTCGCCACCCCGCGCTGACCGCGCGTCGTGACCGACCCGGCGCTCGTTGACCCATCGGGGGCGGCGCCGGGCCGCCCGCGTCCGGGGAGCTGTCGATGCGGATCCGGCCGGTGTGGGCCGTGCCGCGCCCCCGGCCGGCCCGCGTCCGCCGACGTGGTCCGCGCCGGGGCGTGGCGCTCGCGCTGACCGCCCTGCTGCTGGTCCCGGTGCCGGCCTGCCGCCGGCCGATCACCCCGCCCGGCGCACCGACGCCCTGGCCGGCCGCGCAGGCCGACAGCTGGCGGTGGCAGTGGCAGCTCACCACGCCGGTGGAGGTCGCTGTCGACGCCGACGTCTTCCTCCTCGACCCGGTGGCGGCCACCTCGGCCGAGACCGCCGCGCTGCGCGGGCGGGGCCGCCGGCTGGTCTGCCACGTCCGGGTCGGCACGTACGCCGCCGATGACCCGGACGCCACCCGCTTCCCCGCCGCCGTGCGCGGCGCCGCGGTGCCGGGGCGGCCGGGGAGCCGGTTCCTGGACGTACGGCGCTGGGACGCGCTCGCGCCGGTGCTGGCCGACCGGTTCCGGCTGTGCCGCGGCAAGGGCTTCGGCGCGGTGGCCCTGGCCGACGCGGACGGCTACCGGCACCGCACCGGCTTCCCGCTGGACTTCGACGACCAGCTGCTGTTCAACCGCCGGCTGGCCGGGCTGGCCCGCGAGCTGAGCCTCTCCCCCGGCCTGGTCGACGACGTGACACAGGTGGCCGCGCTGGCCCCCGACTTCGACTTCGCGGTCAACCAGGAGTGCGTACGCCGCCGCCAGTGCGCGAAGCTACTGCCGTTCGTCGACGCCGGCAAGCCCGTCTTCCACGTCGAGTACACCGGCGAGCCGGCGGACTTCTGCGTCACCTCGGTCGGCTACGGCTTCGCCTCGATCCGCAAGGATCGGACGCTGGACGCCTGGCGGGAGCCGTGCGCGCTGCCGTGACGCCTCGGCGTGTTCCGCGCTCAGCGGGGTGGCCAGGTCCTCCGGCGGCCTGCCCTCGGCCTCGACGCAGCCTCCCGGCCGGGCAGAAGTACGGAAGCCGTATGCCTGAGAGTCATGATTATGACTCCCAGGCATACCCGCCACATGTGGATGCCGTCTCGGCGGGCGGCACGGGCCGGACCGGGTGTCGAGCCCACCCCGGCCGGCCGGGTCAGCGGGCGCCGACCAGCTCCGGCGCCGGTGCGGGCGGCGGCTCGACCGCCGGGGCGGCGGTACGGCGGCGCATGAAGCGCGGCGCCCACCAGTTCGCGTCGCCCAGCAGCGTCATCACCGAGGGCAGCACGACCGCGCGGATGATCGTGGCGTCCAGCAGGATCGCCGCCGCCAGGCCGATGCCGAGCTGCTTGAAGTCGATCATGCTGAGCGTGGCGAAGATGGAGAACACCGCCACCATCACCACCGCCGCGCTGGTCACCACACCGGCCGAGGAGGTGATGCCGTGCGCCACCGCCTCCCGGTTGGGCATGCCCCGGTCGACCGCCTCGCGGATCCGGCTGACCACGAAGACGTGGTAGTCCATGGACAGTCCGAACAGCACCACGAACAGGAACAGCGGCAGCCAGGTGACGATCGCGTCCATCGAGGTGAAGCCGAGCAGCCCCTCCGCCCAGGTGCTCTGGAAGACCAGCACCAGCAGCCCGTACGCGGCGCCGGCGGAGAGCAGGTTCAGCACGATCGAGGTCAGCGCCACCACCACCGACCGGAACGTCCACGCCATCACCAGGAACGTCAGCGCCAGCACGAACGCCGCGACGACCGGCAGCTTCGCCCAGATGTGTGCGGCGTAGTCCTCGCTGGCGGCCACGCCGCCGCCGACCGCGTACTCCACGCCCGGGATGCCGCCGAGCGTGGCGGGCACCAGGTCCTCGCGCAGCTCGTGCAACGACCGGGACGCCTCGTCGGAGCGGCTGGCGTGCGGCGTGGCCACCTCCAGCACCGACACCCGCCGGTCCGCCGACACCTGGATCTCCGGGCCGTCCCCCTCGGCCGGCGCGAAGAGCGGGTCGGCGGCGGTACGGCCGGCCAGGTCGGTGAGCGCGGCCCGCACCCGGTCGGCCTGCTCGGCGGGCGCCCGCACGGCCACCGTGTGGCTGGTGCCGTTGCTCGGGAACGCGGCGGTGAGCCGGTCGTACGCCTGCATGGCGGCGGTGGTGCGTGGCACGTCCTCCGCGCCGGGGAACTTCAGCTTCATGCCGAGCGCGGGCGCGGCGAGCGCGAGCAGCAGCGCGACCGAGATCAGCAGCGTGGCCACCGGCGCGCGCAGCGCCGGCTTGAGCACCGCCGGCCAGAACCGGGGCCGGGCCGGCTGCCCGTCCCGCCCGTCACGCGGGGCGGTGAGGCGCCACAGCAGCGGCACCCGCGGCCGGTCCACCCAGCGGCCCAGCTTCGCCAGCAGCGCCGGCAGCACGGTGAGCGAGCCGATCACCGCGACCGCCACCACCAGGATCGAGCCGACCGCCAGCGAGGAGAAGATCGCGTCCTGGGCGAGCAGCAGACCGCCCATCGAGATGATCACGGCGGTGCCGGAGACCACCACGGCGTGCCCGGAGGTCTCCGCCGCGATCTCCACCGCGTCCAGGCCGGACCGGCCCTTCGCCCGTTCCTCCCGTTCCCGCCGCACGTAGAACAGCGAGTAGTCCACGCCGACCGCCATGCCGATCAGCAGGATGACGCTGGCCGTGGTGTCGGTGGCCGGCACCAGGTGCGAGGCGAGTGTGGACAGACCCATCGCCGCGGCCACCGAGGAGAGCGCCAGCAGCACCGGCACCCCGGCGGCGATCAGCGCGCCGAACGCGATGATCAGGATGGCCAGCGTCACCGGCAGGCTGAGCAGCTCGGCGCGCTTGAAGTCCTTGCCGAGCGTGTCGTCGAGCGCCTTGTCGATGGACGGGCCGCCGACCTGCTCCACCCGCAGTCGCGGGTGCGCGTCCTGCACCTTCGCGGTGGTGTCCCGCAGCGGCTGCACCCGGTCGCCGGCGGTGCCCGGGTCGCCGGACATGGTGATCGGCACCAGCAGCGCGCTGCCGTCGCGCGACGGCATCGGCGTACCGATCGAGGCCACGCCGTCGACCTGCCGCAGCCGGTCCGCCGCGTCCTGCGCCGCGGCCTTCGCCGCGGCCTGGTCGAGCGAGCTCGAGCGGGCGGTGATCAGCACGTTCTCGGTCGCCGGCCGGTCGAACCCGCCACTGTCGACGATCAGCTGTGCCTGTCCGAACTCGCCGATCGCCTGATCCTCGTCGGTCGCCTCGTTCAGCCCGGCGGCGCTGCCGCCCACGAAACACACCGCCACGAAGACCACCCACAACGCGATCGCGCGCCACGGATGCTCCGCACTCCACCGTGCCAGCCGCACAGTAACCGGTCGCCTGCCCATGTCCCGGGTTCCACCCTCCTGATGCCGGCCCTGTGCCGACCCCAGATGACGCTAGGCAGCAGGCGGGGCCCCGGCATCGGGGAACGGCCCCCGCTCGTCCCCGATCCGGCGGGAGCGGTCCGAGCGGCCGGAACCGGCCGCGCGGACCGGGCGGAAAAGGGCATCTCCGGGTACGCTCCGGCGCGTCTCCGGGGACCGTCCGGCGATGCACACCGGTGCAACCCCGAACCGGCTCGGGGTCATCCCCGGAGGGTGCCCCTGGGCCGGGGCTGGCATCGCGGGCAGCTGTAGGAGGAGCGGTTCATGAACGCCTCCCGCCGGATCGGCGCGCCGCAGCGCGGGCAGGGCTCCCCCTCCCGGCCGTACGCGTTCAGCGACCTGTCGAAGTAGCCGCTCTCGCCGTTGACGTTGACGTACAGCTCGTCGAAGCTGGTGCCGCCCTGCTTGATCGCCTCGGCGAGCACGTCCCGGACGTGCCCGAGCAGGCGCAGCGCGGCCGGACGGGTGAGCGCGTCGGCCGGGCGGGTGCCGTGCAGCTTCGCCCGCCACAGTGCCTCGTCGGCGTAGATGTTGCCCACCCCGGAGATCAGCGTCTGGTCGAGCAACGCGCGTTTGATCTCCGTACGCCTGCGGCGCAACGCCGCCACGAACGCCTCGTCCGAGAACTCCGGGTCCATCGGATCGCGCGCGATGTGGGCGATCTCGGCGGGCAGCTCCGCCCCACCGGCGGACACGGACAGCCCGCCGAACGTGCGCTGGTCGACGAAGCGCAGCTCCGGCCCGTCGTCGGCGAACCGGAACCGGACCCGCAGGTGCAGCTCGTCGGCCGCGCCGACCGGCTGCAACAGCAGCTGGCCGGACATGCCGAGGTGGCCGATCACCGCGTCGCCGCTGTCCAGCGGCAGCCAGAGGTACTTGCCCCGGCGCCGC
This sequence comes from Micromonospora sp. NPDC048169, assembly GCF_040652815.1. Classification (NCBI taxonomy): domain Bacteria; kingdom Bacillati; phylum Actinomycetota; class Actinomycetes; order Micromonosporales; family Micromonosporaceae; genus Micromonospora; species Micromonospora sp. NPDC048169. Next base: position 26,573 of record NZ_JBEZMS010000046.1, on the reverse strand, counting down.
ACGCCGGTGACCGTCCGGCCGGCGAGCACGTCGGCGAAGTGCGCGCCACCGGGCGCGTGCCGGCGAACCGCCCGGGGGTGGCGCACCTCGACGGCGGCGATCCGCCGGCCGATCACCCACTGCGCCAGCCCCTGCCGGACGGTCTCGACCTCGGGCAGCTCAGGCACGGCCGGCGCCCGCCTCGACGTCCGCCGCCTCGTCCCGGGCCGCGGCCTCGGCCCGCGCCGCCGCCTCGGCCTCGGCCTGCTCGTTCAGCGTCCGCCAGGCCGACTCGGCCGCGCGCTGCTCGGCCTCCTTCTTGCTGCGTCCCTCCGCGCCGCCGTAGCGGTTCCCGGCGACCACCACCCAGGCGGTGAACGTCTTGAGGTGATCTGGCCCGGTGCCCTCGATCCGGTACTCGGGCACGCCGAGCCCCAGCGCGGCGGTCAGCTCCTGGAGGCTGGTCTTCCAGTCCAGCGCCGCGCCCCGGCCCGCCGACTCGGCCATCAGCGGGTCGAACAGCCGGTGGATGACGATGGCCGCGGTGTCCAGGCCGTACTGGAGGTAGATCGCGCCCAGCAGCGCCTCCAGCGTGTCGGCCAGGATGCTCGCCTTGTCCCGTCCGCCGGTGGCCTCCTCGCCCTTACCCAGCAGCAGGTACGCGCCCAGCCCGTCCGGGCCCAGGCCACGCGCCACGTCGGCGAGCGCCCGCATGTTGACCACGCTGGCGCGCAGCTTCGCCAGCTGCCCCTCGGGCAGGTCGGGGTGGTTGTGGAACAACGCGGTGGTGATCACCACGCCGAGGACCGAGTCGCCCAGGAACTCCAGCCGCTCGTTGGTGGGCAGGCCGCCGTTCTCGTACGCGTACGAGCGGTGGGTCAGCGCGCGTTCCAGCAGTTCCGGGTCGAGCGACACCCCGAAGGCCGCCTCCAGGTGGCCGACGGGAGCACGCCGCCGCTTGTCGTTGGTCATGGTGCTACCTCGGTGTCGTGTCGGTCAGGTGCGAGATCGTGCGGGATGCCGGCGAGCAGCGTGCGGACCGTCCCGGCGGCGTCGCGGCGCCACAGGTGGGCGGCCAGCGCGATACCGGAGGCGACGTCCTCGGAACCGGCCGCGCCGTGGCACACGACCACGGTGCCGCCCACCCCGAGCAGGGCCGCGGCACGCGGGGCGCCACCGCGCGACGGCGGGCCGCCGGCCATGGCGTACGCGCCCTCGATGGCCTTGAGCAGGACGTTTCCGGTGAAGCCGTCGGTCACCACGACGTCGGCGCGGGCGCCGAGCGAGATGTCGTACCCCTCGACCAGGCCGACGTAGCGGCCGTCGCAGGGCAGCGGCGCGGCGGCGAGCGCGGGCGCGGCGACCCGGCGCAGCCGGTCGCCCTTGCCGGTCTCGTGGCCGACGGAGAGCAACCCGACGCGGGGTGCGGTGACGGCGTGTGCCACCGACGCGTAGGCGGCGCCGAGGAGGGCGTGCCGGGCCAGCGTGGCGGGGCCGGGTTCGAGCGTGCCGCCGACGTCGAGCAGCACCACAGGTCCCTCGACGGCGGGCAGCGTGGCGGCGAGCGCGGGGCGGCGGATCCCGGTCCAGCGGCCCAGGCCGAGCGCGGCGGCGGTGACAGTGGCGCCGGTCGAGCCGGCCGAGACGACCGCGTCGGCGAGCCCGTCGCGGACGGCCTGCACGGCGGTGCGCACCGTGCTCTCGCCACGGGCGGCGGTGGGGTGGTCGGCCATGCCGACGGCGGTCCGCACCGGGCGGACCGTGACCCGGGCGCGCTGGGCCGGTTCGAGCGCGCCGATCAGCTCGTCGGCCACCTCGATCGGGCCGACGAGCATCAGGTGCAGGGCGGGGTCCGTGCGTACCGCTCGCAGAGCGCCGTCAACCACGACGGCGGGAGCATCGTCCCCGCCGAGGAGGTCGACGGCGATCCGCGCGGTGCCCGGCTCCGACGGTCCGCCGGCCGGAAGCCGGTCGGCGGCGCAGGGAGCCGGGGCACCGGGCGAGAGCCTTGGTGCGCGCGTCACCCGACCGGTGGTCGGGGACGTCACTCGGCAGCCGCGTCAGACCTCGAGGACCTGACGACCGTTGTAGGTGCCGCAGACGGAGCAGGCGGCGTGCGGCAGCTTGGCCGACTTGCACTGCGGGCAGGCCACGGTCGCCACCACCGAGGCCTTCCAGTTCGCCCGGCGGGCGCGGGTGTTGCTGCGCGACATCTTGCGCTTGGGGACGGCCACGGTTCTTACTCCTCTGTACGGGTCAGTTGCGTCAGGCTCGCCCAACGCGGGTCGACCTGCTGATGGCTGTGGTCGGCCGGCAGATCGTCCCAGTGCACCCCACACTCGGGGCACAGCCCTGGGCAGTCCTCCCGGCAGAGCGGGTTGGTCGGCAGTGCCAGCACCACCGCGTCCCGCAACGCCGGCTCCAGGTCGATCAGATCGCCCTGCATCCGGCCCACCTCGTCGGTGTCGGTCGTGTCGTCCGTGGCGCTGTTCTCGTACGCGTACAGCTCCTGGATCGTCACGGCCAACGAGTCGTCGATCTCGCGCAGGCAGCGCCCGCACTCGCCCTTGACGGGACCGGTGACGGTCCCGGAGACGAGCACGCCCTCGGACACCGACTCCAACCTCAGGTCGAGGTCGAGGTCCGCGCCCTCCGGCACGCCGATCAACTCCACGCCGAGGTCCGCCGGTGCCGGCACGACCCGCTTGTGCGTACGCAACGCACCAGGTCGGCGCGGCAGTTCCCTCGTGTCGAGGACCAGCGGCGACCTGGGGTCGAGTGTGCTTGGCGAGTGTTTGGGCATAGTCAGACTCCGGCCGTCGAGAGGCCGACAAAGAAGGTTACCTGCCAGACGGGCGAACCGTCGAACCGGGGGTTCACCTCCGGCCCGACGGCAGCCGGCTGTCGGCGACCGGCCCGCGCGCCGCTCAGAAGGGTAGCGGGCGGTCCGCCTCGTCCCCGCCGAAGGTGCCGATCTCGCGCAGCGCGTGCATCTTGTCCCGGCCGCGCTCTATCGAGGCCAGCGCCCGGGTGAGGAACTGCTCGAAGTTGGCCAGCGCGGTGTCGACGTAGTCGTCCACCTCCTCGCGGAGGCGCTGCGCCTCGGCCCGCGCCTCGGCGATGATCCGCGCGCCCTCGTGCTCGGCCGAGACGGTGATCTCGTTCACCGAGACCAGCCGGGCGTGTTCCGCCTCACCCTCGCTGATGATCCGGTCGGCCTCGCGCTTGCCGGCCTCCATGATCTTGTCCCGCTCCTCCAGCAGCGCGGCGGCGCGCCGCAGGTCGGCGGGGAGCTCCGCGCGCAACTCGTCGAGCACGGCGATCATCTCGCCCCGGTCGACCATGCAGTTGTTGCGCGACATCGGGACGGAGCGGGCCTGCTCCACCATGGCGATCAGTTCGTCGATGCGATCGAGCGGGTCCACCGGTACCTCACTCCTGTCTTCGTCGGCCGCCCTCCATCATGCGGCCTGCGCCCGGTCTCGGCGCTGCCACACATCATGTCGCGCCCGAGCCACAAGCACCCCACCCGCCCCACCCGGCGCGTCGTCCTCCCCGCCCATCGCCCTCGCCCCGTCGCCCGCCCCCGTCGCCCTCCCCCCGTCGATCTTGCACTTTCGGCCCGGCGCTCGCCCCTTACGGGAGGAATGTCCGGGCCGAATGTGCAAGATCGCGTGGGCGGGGGGTAGGGGTGGGTGGGGTCAGGGGCGGAGGCGGGCGGAGAGCTGCTCGCGGACCAGGTCGGGGACGTGTGCGGAGATGTCGCCGCCCCACTTCGCCACGTCCTTGATCAGGCTGGACGAGATGAACGAGTAGAGCGGGTTGGTCGGCATGAACAGGGTCTCCACGCCGGCCAGGCCGATGTTCATCTGGGCCATCTGCAGCTCGTAGTCGAAGTCGCTCACCGCACGCAGGCCCTTGATCAGCACACTCGCCTGCTGCGCGCGGCAGAAGTCGACAAGCAGGCCGCGGAACGACTCCACCCGCACGTTGTCGTACGAGGCGGTGACCTCCTGGAGCATGGTGATCCGCTCCTCGACCGTGAACAGGCCCTGCTTGGACTGGTTGACCAGCACTCCGACGATCACCTCGTCGAAGAGCCGGCTGGCCCGGCCGATGATGTCGAGGTGTCCGTTGGTGACCGGGTCGAACGAGCCCGGGCAGACCGCACGTCTCATGATCGGCGACCGTACCAAAGAGTGGTCTCGCCGTAACGCCTGCTGCGCTCCGGAGTGACACCTTCCACCCACGTGACCGGTCCGGTACGGCTGGACCGCTCGACGATCACCAGGGCGTCCGGGGCGAGCCAGCCGCCGTCGACGAGCGCGGCCAGATTCGCGGTGATCTCGGAGTCCGGCACCGCGTACGGCGGATCGGCGAAGACCACGTCGTACGGCTCCCCGTCCGGGCCGGCCGCCAGCACGGTGGCGACCTTGCCGGTGACCAGGCGCGCGGCCGGCGCGGCGCGGAGCGCGGCGATGTTCTCCCGGATCACCCGGGCGGCCCGCGCGTCGGACTCGACGAGCAGCACGTGGGCCGCGCCCCGGGACAGCGCCTCCAGGCCGACCGCGCCGGAACCGGCGTACAGGTCGGCGAAGCGTGTCCCGTCCAGGTCGACGTGCGAGTCCACGGCGCTGAACAGCGCCTCCCGCACACGGTCGGAGGTGGGCCGGGTGCCGGCACCCGGTGGCGCGGCGATCCGCCGGCCGCCGAGCGTGCCGGCCACGATCCGGGTCACCGTCGCTCCCTGCGCATGCCCCGACGCTACGCGACGCCGCGAGGCGGGCACGACGTACCCGGCGCGTCGTGGTGGCCCGTCGCCGCCGGATCCGCTTCACCGCCTGACCCGCACCGAGGGCGCGTCGACCACCCGGCCGGCGCGAGCCTGGGCACGCCACGCGCGTGCCGCTGCCCCGCGACGGCGCCGGCCCGCCGTCAGCCCTTCTCCAGGTATTCGGCGCGTTCCTCGTCGACGAGCGCGGCGACCGACGCCGCCAGCGCCGGGTGCCGGGACAGATCCGGATCGTCCTCGACCAGTTCGATCGCCTCGGCCCGCGCGTCGCGGATCAGCTCGGCGTCGCGTCTCAGCGACAGCAGCCGCAGGTGCGAGCGGCGGCCGGACTGGGTCGCGCCCAGCACGTCACCCTCCCGGCGCTGTTCCAGATCGAGTTCGGCCAGCTTGAAGCCGTCGGTGGTGGAGGCGACCGCGTCCAGCCGCTCCCGCGCCGACGAACCCTCGACCGCCTCGGTGACCAGCAGGCACAGACCGGCGGCCGAGCCCCGGCCGACCCGGCCGCGCAACTGGTGCAGCTGGGAGACACCGAACCGGTCGGCGTCCAGCACGATCATCACCGTCGCGTTCGGCACGTTCACGCCGACCTCGACCACAGTGGTCGCCACCAGCACGTCCAGCTTGCCGTCGGCGAACGCGCGCATCACCGCGTCCTTCTCGTCCGCCGGCAGCCGGCCGTGCAGCACCCCGATCCGCAGCCCGTGCAGCGGACCCTCGGCCAGCAGCGGGGCCACCTCGGTCACCGCCAGCGGCGGGCGCCGGCCGTTGTCGTCCTCTCGCGGCGCCTCCTCGTCCGACACCGGCCCTTCTCCGATGCGCGGGCACACCACGTACGCCTGGTGGCCCTTGGTGACCTCCTCGCGCAACCGGCGCCAGGCCCGGTCGAGGAACGCCGGCTTCTCGGCCGCCGGGACCACGTGCGAGGCGATCGGCGAGCGGCCCTGCGGAAGCTGGGACAGCGTGGAGGTCTCCAGATCGCCGTAGACGGTCATGGCGACGGTGCGCGGGATCGGGGTCGCGGTCATCACCAGCACGTGCGGCGGCTGCTCGGCCTTGGCGCGCAGCGCGTCGCGTTGCTCGACACCGAAGCGGTGCTGCTCGTCCACCACCACCAGGCCGAGGTCGTGGAAGTCGACGCCCTCGTAGAGCAGGGCGTGCGTGCCGAGCACGATGCCGGCGCGGCCCTCGGCCACCTCGGCCAGCGCCCGGCGTCGGGCCGCCGCGCCGAGCGAGCCGGTGACCAGCTCCACCCGTGTGGCGTCGTCGGCGGCGCCCAGCTCACCGGCCCGGCCGAGCGGCCCGAGCAGGTCGAGGATGCCCCTGTGGTGCTGGGCGGCGAGCACCTCGGTCGGCGCGAGCAGCGCGGCCTGCCCACCGGCGTCGACCACCTGGAGCATGGCGCGCAGCGCCACCACCGTCTTGCCGGAGCCCACCTCGCCCTGGAGCAGCCGGTGCATCGGGTGTGCCCGGGTCAGGTCGGCGGCGATCTCCCGCCCGACGACCTGCTGGCCGGAGGTCAGCTCGTACGGCAGCCGGGCGTCGAACGCGTCGAGCAGGCCGCCGGCCTTCGCCGGGCGGGCCCGTCCCGGCGACGCCGCCGCCCGGTGCTTGCGCTGCACCAGCGTGAGCTGCACGGCGAACGCCTCGTCCCACTTCAGCCGGCGGCGGGCCCGGTAGAGCGCCTCCTTGCTGGTCGGGCGGTGGATCTCGCGCAGCGCGGTGCCGATGTCGGCGAGGTTGCGGGTGGCCCGCACGGTGGCCGGCAACGGGTCCTCCGGCGGGGTGAACGTGTCGAGCACGACGCGGACGCAGCGGGCGATCACCCAGGTCGGCACCGCCGCCGCAGCCGGATAGACCGGAATCATTGCCCCGGCGAACTCCTCGACCTCCTCGTTTGCGGCCGCCTCGCCCTCGCCACCCTCGCCGAGCAGGACGTACTCCGGGCCGTTGAGCTGCCGCTTGCCCCGGAACTCGGTCACCTTGCCGGCGAACAGCCCCCACCGGCCGGGCCGCAGCTCCCGCTCCCGCCACGCCTGGTTGCCGAAGAACGTGCAGGTGAGCACGCCGCCGGAGCCGTCGCCGACGGTCACCTCCAGCAGGTTGCCGCGCCGCTGGCGCATCGGGCGCACGGCGGTGCGCTGCACCTGGGCGAGCACTGTGACCTGCTCCCCCACGTCGAGCGAGCGGATGTCGGTGTGCTCGCCGCGCTCGTCGTACCGGCGCGGGAAGTGGTAGATCAGGTCGCCCGCGGTGTGCAGGTCGAGGTGCCCGGCCAGCGCCTTCGCGGTGCGCTCGCCGACCAGCTTCTTCAGCGGCGTGTCGACAGTGGCCGCTTCACCAGTCATTCGACCCCCACCAGGAGCGGATAGTGCGGCTGACCGCCCTCGTACGCCTGCACCTCGACGAACGGCCACGCCCCCTCGACGTGCGCGCGGACCCGGTCGGCCAGCCCGGCCGGAGCGTCAGCGCCGCAGAGCAGCGTGACCAGCTCACCGCCGCCGCCGAGCATCCGGTCCACCACTGCGGTGCAGGTGTCGACCAGATCCTGCCCGATCAGGTGCACCTCGCCCTCGACCAGGGCCAGCACGTCGCCCGGGCGGGCCGGGCCGGCGACGGTGAGCGCCTCCCGGGCGGCGTGGCAGACCTCGGCGTACCGGCAGGCGCCGGCCGCCTCGGCCATCGCGATCACGTCGTCCTCGAACCGCCGCTTCGGATCGCGCACGGCCAGCGCCGCGAGCGCCTGCACCGGCGAGCGGGTCGGCACCACGCTCACCTTCACGCCGAGGCCGTGCGCCTCCCTGGCCGCCGCGCTCGCCACCGACTGGGTGTTCGGGTCGTTCGGGAGCACCACCACCCGGGCGGCGCCGGTGGCCCGGATCGCGTCGAGCAGCTCGCCGGTGGACGGGTTGGCGGGCACCACCACGGCGCCCTCGGCCGTGAACAGCTCCGCGATGCCCGCGCCCGTGGCCACCACCACGGCGGCCCGCCCCTCGGGCAGCGGCGCCCGCGGTCCGGGCGCCGGGGCGGCCTGATCGGCGAAGCGGGTCACGTTGATCCGGTGCGGGCGGCCGGCGACCACGCCCGCCTCGACCGCCGCCCCGATGTCGTTGACGTGCACGTGGACGTTCCAGGTGCCGGCGCCGTCGCCGACGATCGCGAGTGAGTCACCGAGCGCGTCCAGCTCGGCGCGCAGCCGGGCCACCGCCTCGTCGGTGGCGTCGAGCAGATACTGCACCTCGTAGGCGTACGCGTCGGAGCCGCTCTCCCGCACGGCGGTGGCCGGCGCGCGGCGGGTGGGCGGCTCGGACGCCGGCTGCGCCAGGCTCTCCCCGGTGATCACCTCGACCAGCGCGTCCAGCAGCAGGCACAGGCCGCGCCCGCCGGCGTCGACCACGCCCGCGCGGGCCAGCTCCGGCAACTGCTCGGGGGTACGCGCCAGCGCGTGCGCCGCCGCCTCGGCGGCGGCCCGGGCCACGGCGCGCAGGTCGTCGGTGTCCGCCCGGCGGGCGGCGTGCGCCGCGGCGGAGACCACGCTCAGCAGCGTGCCCTCGACCGGCCGGGCGACGGCGGCGTAGGCGGCGGTGGTGGCGTCGGACAGGGCGTCGGCGAGCTGTCGCCCGCGCACCGCGGGCACGGCGGCGAGCGTGTCGGCGAGGCCACGCAGGATCTGCGAGAGGATCACCCCGGAGTTGCCGCGCGCCCCGAGCAGCGCGCCCCGGGCCATCAGCCGCAGCGCGTGGCCGTGCGGGGTGTGCCCGTCGTCGGGAAGCGTGCCGAGGTCCATGGCCAGGGCCTGCTGGGCCGAGGTGAGCGTGAGCACCAGGTTGGTGCCGGTGTCGCCGTCGGGCACCGGGTAGACGTTCAGGTCGTCGATCTCGCCCTGGTGGGTGCGGAGGGCGGCCAGCCCGCTCGCGCACCAGCGGCGTACCGCTGCGGCGTCGAGGGTCTCCAGCACGTCGGGAAGCCTACTGGCGCGCACCGACACGCGCCGGGGTCGTCCACCGCGTGTCCGCCCCGGCGGACGGCCCGGCCGGGACGCCGGTACGCTGGGTGGGCTCGCGTAAGGGCCGGTTGGGCGTACCGACTGTCATCGGGTAACCTGACCAGGTTGCCCGGGCAGCGCCTGGCGGCGACCTCATGAACGTTTCAATCCCAGGAGTATCCCGTGGCTAGCGTGTGCGACGTCTGTGGCAAGGGGCCGGGCTTCGGCCACAACGTGTCCCACTCGCACCGGCGGACCAACCGCCGCTGGAACCCGAACATCCAGTCGGTGCGTACCCCGGCCGGTGGCGGCACCACCAAGAAGTTGCAGGTCTGCACCTCGTGCATCAAGGCCGGCAAGGTCACCCGCGCCTGACGCGGTAGCGCCACCGGAACATCGTCGGTCGCCGGCGGATCCCTTCGGGGTCCGCCGGCTTCTGTCGTGTCCGGCGACCGCCGTGCCCACCGGCCCGGTATCGGCCGACCCGCCCCCGCACCCCTGACCGACCGTACGGCGACCGCCTCGATCCGGCCGGTTAGGGTGCTGCTGCGCCGGCCGTCCGGTTCCGGCGCGAGCCGTGGGGAGGGTGACCGGTGGACCTCGATCTGGGTCGCGAGCAACTGGTGGTGGTGGGCGCGTCGTTCGGCTCGCTGAGCTGGTTCGACCAGGAGCTGCCGTCGGGCAGCGTGGTGCTGGTCGAGGAGCCGGACGTGATCGCCCGCCGCGACCTGGCCCGGTTCGCCGAGCGGCTGCCGATGATCGGGCGCCTCGTCGCCGCCGAGTACCAGACCGGCTTCGACCCCGACGCCCTGCTCGCCCGCGAGCCCGGCCTCGCCGACGCCCGGCTGGTCCTGCCCGGCCTGGAGTACGCGGTCGGCGCCACCGCCCGGCTCGCCGAGCGGCTCGGCCTCCCCGGCGCCGGGGTCGAGGCCGCCGACGTCTTCTCCGACAAGCACCGGATGCGGCTGCTCGCCGACCGGATCGGGCTCGCGAACCCGGCGTACGAGCTGGTCGACGACCCGGCGCGGGCGGTGGAGTTCGCGCGGGCGCACGGCGGCCGGTGCGTGCTCAAGCCCACCCGCCGCTCCGGCAGCCTGGGCGTGCAGCTGATCACCGACCCGGCCGAGGTGCCGGCCCGCTGGGCGGCAAGCGCCACCCCGCCCGACCCGGCCGAGGCGACCGAGCGCGGCCTGCCCACCGGCGTGCTGGTCGAGGAACTGCTGGTCGGCTCCGAGCACAGCGTGGAGCTGCTGGTGGCCGAGGGCGACGTGGTCTTCGCAAACGTCACCGACAAGCGGATCGCCGGTGGCCGGTACCCGGTCGAGACCGGCCACACCGTGCCGTCCGCGCTGCCCGCCGCCGCGCACGACGCGCTGCGCGCCGCCGCGGTACGCCTCGCCGAGGCGGCCGACTTCCGCAGCGGCATGCTGCACAGCGAGTGGATCCTGGTCGACGGCGTCCCGACGCTCGTGGAGTGCGCGGCCCGGATGCCCGGCGACATGATCACCGCGCTCATCTCGATCGCCTACGAGCGGGACGTCATCGAGGCGTACCTGCGGATCCTGCGCGGTGAACGGCCGGCGCTGCCGGCGCGGGCCAGCGGTGCGGCGGCGATCGAGTTCCTGATCGCGCCGCCCGGCCGGGTCACCGCCGTGGACGGCCGGCGCGACGCGCTGCGCGTGCCGGGCGTGCTCGACGTGCGGGTGGAGACGAAGGTCGGTCAGACAGTGCCGGAGCTGCTCTCCTCGGCGCACCGCAGCGGGCACCTGATGGCCTGGGGCGCGACACCGGACGAGGCGGCGGACGCCGCCCGCCGCGCCGCCGGGACGATCCGCATCTCGGTGGACTAGAGGGTACGGCCGTACGACAGGCAGCCCGGGGCGTCCTTGTAGAAGCCGAAGTTCGGGATCCGCTCGTAGCCGGCCGAGGTGTACATGGCGATCGCCTCGGGCTGCTTGTCGCCGCACTCCAGCACGATTCGCTTGCGGCCGTGGTCGCGGGCGGACCGCTCGACCGCGGCGAGCACCGAGCGGGCCACGCCCCGGCCCCGGGCCGCCGGGTCGGTGTACATCCGCTTCAGCTCGGCCGTGTCGCCGTCCTCGCCGTGGCTGCGCCAGCCGCCGCAGCCCACCGGCCGCCCGTCCAGGTAGGCGACGAGGAACACGCCGTCCGGCGGGGTGAACTCGGCCGCGTCGACGGGGGTCTCGTCGCCGCTGCCGCCGTACCGGGCGCCGAGGTCGGCCAGCGCCGCCCGGATCAGCGCCCGCGACTCGGGCGCGTCGAAGCGCCGCTCCCGGATCTCGATCTCGCTCACCGTGCCAGGTTACGACCGCCACCGGCCCGGCTTCGGGCGGCCGGCCCGGGGTCGGACGCAGATCACTCCGGCCCGCTGGTCCGCCGCGCGACCCGCTGATCCGCCGTCCGGCGGCCGTACCAGCTGGTCCGCCGTCCGGCGGCCGTACCAGCTAGTCCGCCGTCCGGCGGAAGTGGTCCCAGCCGCGCGGGCCGCTGTAGGCGCCGCCGTCGACGGTGACCCCGGCGCCGTCCGCCACCCGCCCGACCGGCCGCCAGCCGTCGGGCAACGCGGCGTCCGCCGGGAAGGTCGCCGCCAGCGCGTGGTCCTCGCCGCCGGCCAGGATCCAGGTGTACGGGTCGACGCCGAGCGCCTGCGCCGCGTCCCGCATCTGCCGGGGCACCTCGAACGCGTCGCGGTTCAGGTCGATCGCCACGCCGCTGGCGGTCGCCACGTGCCCGAGGTCGGCCAGCAACCCGTCCGACACGTCGATCATGGCGGTGGCCCCCGCCGCTGCGGCAGCCGGTCCGGCGGCGTACGGCACCTCGGGGCGGCGGAACGCCTCGACCAGCAGCCGGGGCGTGCGGAAACCCCGGGACAGCACCGTGTAGCCGGCCGCCGCCCAGCCGGTGCGCCCGGCCAGCGCCACCACGTCGCCGGGGCGGGCGCCGGAGCGGACCACCGGGTCGCGGCCGGCCAGGTCGCCGAGCGCCGTCACCGCGATGGTGAGCGTCGGGCTGCCGGACATGTCCCCGCCGACCACGCTCGCGCCGACCAGTGCCGCCTCCGCGCCCAGCCCGTCGGCCAGTTCCTCAGCCCAGGCCGGGTCCAGCTCGGCCGGCATGCAGAGCGCGACGAGCAGCGCGGTCGGGGTGGCGCCCATGGCGGCGATGTCGGCGAGGTTGGCCGCCGCCGCCCGGTGCCCCACGTCCCGCGCCGACGACCAGTCCCGGCGGAAGTGCCGCCCCTCCACCAGCACGTCGGTCGAGGCGACCACCCGCCGGTCCGGCGCGGCCACCACCGCGCCGTCGTCGCCGGGGCCGAGCAGGCAGTTCCGTCCCTGCGCCAGCCGGGCGGTCACCCGGCCGATCAGGCCGAACTCGCCGACATCAGTGACAGTCATTCCGTCCCCTCGCTCCGCTGCGTCGTTCCGCACGTTCCACCCCTACCCGTACCGGCGTGTGCTCGCTCACCGCGTCCGACCGGCAACCGATAGGGATCACAGCCGCTCAGTACGGTAGTTTCACCCTTCGGGTCGCCCGGAGGCGACGGACGGAGGTCGAGTCGTGGTACAGGCGTACATCCTCATCCAGACCGAGGTCGGCCGGGCGCGTGACGTGGCCGGTCTGATCGCGGATCTGGCCGGCGTGGTACGGGTCGACGCCGTCACCGGGCCGTACGACGTGGTGGTGCTCACCGAGGCGAACACCGTCGACGAGCTCGGCAAACTCATCGTCAGCAACGTGCAGATGGTGCCCGGCATCACCCGCACGCTCACGTGTTCGGTGGTGCGGCTGTAAGTGGACGAGAAGGACACCTCCTCTCCCCGCCGGGACGGCGGCACCCGCCGTGCCGCACTCTGGGCCACACTCGTCGCGGTGCCGGTGACCGTGGCGGTGGCCGCGTTCACGTTCGCCAAGCTGGCCCCGGAGTCGCCGGAGGCCGAGCCGAGCGCGTCGGCGAGCCCTCGGGCGCAGTCCAGCGCGCCGGTCGAGATGCCCGCTCCGGCGCTGGCCGAGCGCCCGACAGTGCTCTGCCGGGCCCTGATGTCGCAGCTTCCGGACCGCGTGCGTGACCTGCCGCAGCGCCCCGTCACCGCGGGCCCGGAGCAGAACGCCGCGTACGGCGATCCGGCGCTGACCATTGCGTGCGGCGGCAGCCCGGCGCAGTTCCCGCCCACCGACGAGGTGTGGACTGTCAACAAGGTCTGCTGGCACGCGGCCGAGGAGGCCGACGCCACGGTGCTGACCACCGTCGACCGGGAGACCCCGATCCGGGTCCGGGTACCGAAGTCGTACGAGCCGCCGCTGCAGTGGGTGACCTCGATCTCCGACACGATCGTCAGCTCGGTCCCCTCGGCGAAACAGGCCCCCTCGGGCTGCTCCGCCTGACGCCCGCCGGCCGGCGGCCGGCGTGGCGGGACAGGCGGTCAGCGGCCGGTGTGGCGGTGCAGGGCGGTACGAATCAGCCGGTTCACCAGCTTCGGGTACTCCAGCCCGCTGGCCGACCACATCCTCGGGAACATCGACGTCGGGGTGAAGCCCGGCATCGTGTTGATCTCGTTGAGGTAGACGTCCATCTGCGGGGTGACGAAGAAGTCGACTCGGGCCAGGCCGGAGCAGTCCAGGGCGGTGAAGGCCCGGGTGGCGTAGTCGCGCACCTGCCGGGCCACCGGCTCGGGCAGGTCGGCCGGTACGTCGTACTCGCAGACCTCGTCGGCGAAGATGTACTTGGCCTCGAAGTCGTACCAGTCGCGGTCGCCGATCATCCGCACCTCGGCGAGCACCGACGCCTCGGGGGCGCCACCGGCTTCGCCCTCCAGCACGCCGCACTCGATCTCGCGGCCCACCACGGCGCCCTCGACGAGCACCTTGCTGTCGATCTCGCGGGCGGTGACGAGCGCGGCGTCCAGGTCGGCCCAGTCGTCGACCTTGGTGATGCCGAACGAGGAGCCGGCCCGGGACGGCTTGACGAAGACGGGCAGCCCCAGGCGCTCCTTGTCCTCCTCGCTGAGCGACATGCCGGCGCGCAGCACCGCGTACGGGCCGACCGGGATGCCCTCGGCGGCACAGAGCTTCTTGGTGAACTCCTTGTCCATGGCGGCGGCGGAGGCGAAGACGTTCGCGCCGACGTAGGGGATGTCGGCCATCTCCAGCATCCCCTGGATCGTGCCGTCCTCGCCGTACGCGCCGTGCAGCACCGGGAACACCACGTCCACGTCGGCCAGTGCCACCGGCCCCTGGGCGGGGTCGAGCACCATCAGGCCGCCGACGGCGGGGTCGGCTCGCAGCACCAGTTCGGCGCCGGAGCCGGCGGTGATCTCGGGCAGTTTGCGGTCGGCGATGGCGAGCCGGCTCGGGTCGCCGCTGGCGAGCACCCACTGGCCCTGCCGGGTGATGCCGACCGGGACCACCTCGAACTCGTCCGGGTCGAGGGCGGCCAGCACGCTGCCCGCGCTGACGCAGGAGATGCCGTGTTCGGGGCTGCGGCCGCCGAAGACGATCGCCACGCGGGTCTTACCTGGGGTGGTCATTGTCACCTCATCGTTCGCGACTGCGGCTGGCCGTGCTCGCCGGTGGCGCTCACCCGACTGACCTTACTGTGCGTTGCCGCAAGCGGTGGTCGTTACCCGGGGAGACACGGAGTCGCGTGGCAAACGGTCAGGGTGACATATACGGGGAGTAACGGAACGGTGGTGCTCAGCAGGCCGGATGCCGGGGCCGGCGGCCGACCGCGATGACCTTCACCCGCTGCCGTCCGGCCCGCACCATGCCCAGCGCCATGAACGCGCCGGCGATCCGGTCGGCCGCCTCCCGGCTGCTCGCGCCGACCACCTGACGGCGGCGCTCGGGGCTGGTCCGTTCGTCGCGCCACATGCCTTGGCGCACGTCGGTGAGGACCACGAGGAACCTGGTCATCGCGGCACCCCTCCCCGTCTCGTGGACCGGCAGGGCACGCGACGGCCGGATCGTGGGGGAGTAAGAATCCGACCGCCGCGCGCCCCATCCCCTCCGGTCGCTCACCACCACCGTCGCCACGACCACCGGCGGTGAGGACGCCGTCACACATTGACATGTTTATGAGCATGAATGCAACTCTCATCGACTTTCTCTCACGCCCGCATTCCCAAGAGATGTGCGATCATCGATGCATGGCGCCGAAAACCGCCCGGGCCCGACGGCTCGGCATCGCCCTGCGGACCCACAGGGAGGCCGCCGGCCTCACCCTGGAGGCCGCGGCCGACGAGATCAACAGCACCCGGAGCACGCTGTCCCGCTACGAGAACGCGCAGACGCTGATCAGTCCCGCCACCGTGCGCGCGCTGCTGACCAGCTACGGCGTGGGCCCGGACGAGATCGCCGCGGCAGTGGAGCTCGCCAAGGACGCCCGCAAGCCCGGCTGGTGGGTGTCCTACTCGTACCTGCTGGACCGCCGGACCATCGACTTCATCGCGCTGGAGGCGGAGGCCACCGGCATCGCGAACTTCGAGCCGTCGGTGGTGCCCGGCCTGCTCCAGACCGCCGACTACATCCGCGGCGTGATGCGCGGCGGGCCGCACACGCTCAGCGACGAGCAGGTGGAGCAGCGGGTCCGGCTACGGCTGGACCGCCAGCAGCGGCTCTCCGGCGCCGAGCCGCCGATCCTCGACGCCATCATCGACGAGGCCGCGCTGCTGCGCCCGGTCGGTGACCGCTCGGTCATGTCCGGCCAGCTGCGGCATCTGCTCAAGACGACCGAGCTGCCGAACGTGACGGTGCAGGTGATCCCGCTGGCCGCCGGCTACCACCGGGGCACCCGGGGATCACTGCACATCCTGGAGTTCGCCGACCCGGCGGATCCGATCATCGCCTCGGTGGAGACCGTCGCCGGGCAGATGATCCTGGACCGGCCGGGTGACCTGCGTACCTGCGTCAAGATCATGGAGCATCTGCGGACCGTGGCGCTGAGCCCGGCGGCCAGCCGGGACCAGCTCCTCCGCCTGGAACGAGAGGTGACCAGATGAACGGCACGAACCGCGCCGCACCGGCGCCGGCCGGCTGGCGCAAGAGCAGCCACAGCGGCGACGAGGGCGCCTGTGTGGAGATGGCCCCGCTGACCGGCGCGGTGGCGGTCCGCGACTCGAAGGATCCGGCCGGCCCGGTGCTGGTGTTCCCGCCGCACGCCTGGGCCGCGTTCACCGCCGCGCCGCCGCGCGCCTGAGCGGCCCGGCCTCAGCCGAGCGGGGCGGCGGCGTTGAGGGTGCCGCGTACCGCCTCCAGCGCCGCGATGGCCACCCCGCGCGCCCCGGCCATGTCCCGGTCCGGCACCAGCGCGAAGGTGGCCACCGCCCGCTGCTCCTCCCGGAGCACCGTGTGCTCGGCGACCGTGGCGAGGAACCAGTCCCGGAACTCCGGCGCCGCCTCCACCACACCGCCGCCGACGAAGTACGCGTGCGGATCGGTGAAGTTGGCCGCGATGGTGAACAGCCGGCCCAGCGCCTTGGCCTGCTGGGTGAACACCAGGCGGGCCAGCGGGTCGCCCCGCTCGCCGTAGCCGCGCAGCAGCTTCGCCGCCCGGTCCGGCTCCTCCGCCGCGAGCGGATGCTCCGGGTGCCGGGCCAGCCAGTACGGCAGCAGGTTACGCCGGATCGCGGTGAGCGAGGCGACGCTCTCCGCGTCCCCGGTGAAGCCGCAGGCGCAGACCGGCGCCGCCTGGTCCGGCTCGACCAGGCCGTCCAGCGGGATGTGCACGTGCCCGAACTCGCCGGCCATGCCGGCCGCGCCGCCGACCACCCGGCCGGACTCCACCACGCCGCCGCCCAGCCCGGTGCCGACGATCGCCGACACCGACGACCGGGCCATCGCCTCGGCGCCGAAGTGCACGTGGTGGGCGTAGAGCGCGGCGGCGTTGCCGTCGTTCGCGTACACCACCGGCAGGCCGAGCCGCCGCTCCAGCGCGCTGCGCACGTCGAAGCCCCGCCAGGCGGGCTGGGAGAAGTTCGTCGAGCCGCGCGAGGAGATGACGCCGGTGGCGCTGGCCGGGCCGGGAGTGTCCAGCCCGACCGCGCGGACCAGGTCACGCGGCACACCGGTGTGCGCCAGCACGCCGTCGAACGCCCGCGCCAGCGCCTCCACCGCCGCCTCCGGGCCGGCGCCGACCTCGCTCGGGATCTCCAGCAGCCCGTCCACCAGGAACCGGCCGTCGACGGTCAGCACCGTGGCGTTGTCACTCGTGCCCCCGTTGTCCAGCCCCACCACCACCGGCACCCCTGCGCTGCCCACCGCCACCGCCTCCCGCCGCGCCTGACCCGAGGCTAGTTCCCGCCCGGGCCACCCGCCACGCCCCCGCGCGGACTCCCCGTGGCGGTCAGCCGGCACGGCGGGCGGTGACCGCCGTGGCCTCCCACTCCTCGTCGCGTACCACGTCCGGGTCGAGCCCGGCGGCGGTGAACACGGCGCACAGTTCCGGGGCCTGCGCGACGCTCGTCTCGACCACGACGTGCCCGCCCGGGGCGAGCCATTCGGCCGCGCCGGAGGCGACCCGGCGCAACACGGCCAGGCCGTCCGCGCCGCCGTCCAGGGCCACCGGCGCCTCGTACAGGCGTGCCTCGGCCGGCAGCGAGGACACCGCGGCGGTCGGCACATACGGCGCGTTCGCCACCACCAGGTCCAGCCGCCCACGCCGGCCGGCCGGCAGCGCGTCGAACAGGTCGCCCTGGTAGACCGGGACACCGAGTGGTTCGAGGTTGCGCCGGGCGCAGGCCACCGCCACCGGGTCGATGTCGGCGGCGGCCAGCCAGCGGGGCGCGAGCCGCTCGTGCAGCACCACCGCGGCGGCACCGGAGCCGCAGCACAGGTCGAGCACCGCCGGCGCCGGCCCGGCCAGCGCCGCCGCCGCGTCGACCAGCAGCGCGGTACGACCCCGCGGCACGAAGACCCCCGGGTGTACGGCGATCCGCCGGCCGCAGAACTCGGCCCAGCCGAGCAGGTGCTCCAGCGGCAGGCCGGCGACGCGACGGTCGACCAGCCGGGTCAACGCCTGCGCCGAGTCGGCGGCGGCGATCAGCAGGTCCGCCTCGTCCTCGGCGAAGACGCAGCCGGCGGCGCGCAGCCGCCGGACGAGGGCCGGACGATCGGGGGTGAACACGGTGGATGCCATGGCAAGCCTTTCGGGAAGCGCTCGTCGGCGCCCCCGGCGTCGCCTCAGCCCCGAGGCGACGCGGACTCGGAGGGAGCGCCGGTCCTCTGCTTGTGGATCGGACTCACCTCCTCGGGTCGGGGCCGCACGGGCCGTGGCTGCCCGTCACGATAGCCCAGCGGCCGGTACGCCGTCAGCCCGCCGCGTCGAGCGCGGCGGCCACGTCGGCGAGCAGGTCGGCGGTGTCCTCGACGCCGCAGGAGAACCGCACGAAGCCCGGCGTCGTGGCGTCGCCCCACTGGGCCCGCCGGTCGGCAGTGGTGTGCAGCCCGCCGAACGAGGTCGCGGCGGCCACCAGCCGCGAGGCGCCGAGGAAGCGGGCCACCCGGCCCTCGTCGCCCAGGTCGAACGAGAGCACGCCCGGCACGCGGCGCATCTGTGCCGACGCGACCGGGTACGCCGGGTCGTCCGGCCGGCCGGGCCACCGCACGCCGGTGACGTCCGGGCGGGCCGCGAGCAGGTCGGCCAGCGCCCCCGCGTTCGCGGTCTGCCGGGCCAGCCGCAGGTCCAGCGTGGCCAGTGACCGGTGGGCCAGCCAGCAGTCGAACGCACCCGGCACTCCGCCGGTGGCGTTGCGCCAGGTTGTCGCCGCGTCCCGCAGCCCGGCGTCCCGGGTGGCCAGGTAGCCCAGCAGCAGGTCCGAGTGGCCGGTCAGCGCCTTGGTGCCGGAGGCGACCACCACGTCCGCGCCGAGGTCCAGCGGGCGCTGCCCGAGCGGCGTGGCGGTGGTGTTGTCCACCGCCACCAGCGCGCCGGCGGCGTGCGCGGCACCGGCCACCGCCGCGACGTCGACGACGTCCAGGCCGGGGTTCGCCGGGGTCTCCAGCAGCACCAGCCGCACACCCTCGAACGACGGGTACGGCCCGGCGGTCGGCACGAGCACCACGCGTACGCCGAGCCGTTCCAGGGTGTCCGAGGCGAACGAGCGCACCGCGTAGTAGCCGTCGGCGGGCAGGAGCACGGTGTCACCGGGACGCAGCACTGTCAGCAGCAGCCCGGTGATGGCGGCCTGGCCGCTGGCGAAGACGCGGCAGTCGCCGCCCTCCAGCTCGCCGATCGCCGTCTCCAGCAGCCGCCGGGTCGGGTTGTCCGGCCGGCCGTACCCGTCCGCCGCCGCCGACGGGCCGCGCTGCGGGTCCAGGTGGTACGGCGCGGCGAAGACCGGGCCGGGCAGGAACGGCTGCCCCGGTACGGCGTCCGGCAGGCCGGCGTGCACGCTGCGCGTCCCGTCACCCCAGTGCTCGCTGCTCATCCCGGCTCCGCTCACTCGTACGACTCGGGCTTGGCGGTACGGCTCATCAGCGCGTCCACCGCCAGGCGCGGATCCATCCCCTCGTGACAGATCCGCTCGATCTGCTCGGTGATCGGCATCTCCACCCCGTGCGCCCGGGCCAGGTCGCGGATGGCCAGGCAGCTCTTGACGCCCTCGGCGGTCTGCCGGGTGGCCGCCTGGGCCTGCTCCAGCGTCTCCCCCCGGCCCAGGTGCTCGCCGAAGGTGCGGTTGCGGGCCATCGGCGACGAGCAGGAGGCGACCAGGTCACCCATGCCGGCCAGCCCGGCGAACGTGATCGGGTCGGCGCCGAGCGCCACGCCCAGCCGGGCGGTCTCGGCCAGGCCGCGGGTCATCAGCATGGCCCGGGTGTTGTCGCCGAAGCCCATCGCGGTGGCGATGCCGTACGCCAGCGCGATCACGTTCTTCACCGCGCCGCCCAGCTCGCAGCCGATCACGTCGTCGTTCGTGTACGGGCGGAAGTACGGCGTACGGATTGACGCCTGTACCAGCGCGGTGCGGCGGCTGTCGGTGCCCGCGACCACAGTGGCGGCCGGCTGCTCGGCGGCGATCTCCGGTGCCAGGTTGGGCCCGGAGACGACCACCACCCGGTCGGCGGGCACCCCGGCGGTCTCCGTGATCACCTGGCTCATCCGCTTGGTGGTGCCCAGCTCGATGCCCTTCATCAGCGACACGAGCGTGGCGTCCGGCGCCAGGTACGGCGTCCAGTCGGCGAGGTTGCCGCGCAGCGTCTGCGAGGGCACCGAGAGCACCACCACCTCGGCCCCCTCGATCGCCTCGGCGGCGTCGCCGGTGGCGGTCACCCGCTCGGGCAGGCGGATCCCCGGCAGGTACTCCGGGTTGTGCCGCCCGGTCCGGATCGCCTCGGCCACCGCGGCCCGGCGGGCCAGGACCGTGACGTCCCGCCCGGCGTCGGCGAGGATCTTGGCGAACGCGGTCCCCCAGGAACCGGCGCCCAGCACGGCGACGTGCCCGCTCATTCGGTGACCTCCCGGGTGCCGGTGCGGGCGGGCCGCTGCCAGAGCGGCGGTGGCGTGCCGCCGCGGATCTCCGCGACCAGATCCCGGATGCGCAGCATGATGGTGTCCGTCATCTCCTCCAGGATCGGCCGGGTCGGCGTGGCGCCGGCCCAGGGGCTCAGGTCCACCGGCGGTCCGGCGATCACCGTCACCGGGGTACGCGGACGCAGCCCGAACCGGGCCGTACGCGGGTCGAACATCCGTTCCGGGCCGACCATGGCGATCGGGACCACCGGGGCGCCGGTGGCCAGCGCCAGCCGGGCCGCGCCGGTCTTGCCCTTCATCGGCCACAGGTCCGGCTCGCGGGTGGTGGTGCCCTCCGGGTAGATCACCACCGCGCCCCCCTCGGCCAGCGCGGCGACCAGCTTGTCCAGCGACTTGACCGCCTCGACGGTGCCGCGCTCGACCGGGATCTGCTGGCACCGGTGCAGGATCCCGCCGACCACCGGCACCCGGAACACGCTCGCCTTGCCGAGGAAGCGCGGCCAGCGCCCGGCGTCGTAGATGTAGTGCGCGACCACCAGCGGGTCGGCGTGCGAGATGTGGTTGGGCACGAGGATCACGCCGCCGTCGTGGCGCAGGTGCTCCATGCCCCGCCAGGTGCGCCGGGTCCAGACCGTCATCAGCGGTTTCACCAGCACCACGGCGAGTCGTCGCCAGAACCCCAGCCTCCGCCGTGCCACTGTGCCTCCTCGATCCGCCCACGCGCCCCGGCACAGAATCATGCCTGTTCGCCCCCGCTGCGGCCAGTGCGGGTACCAGCGCTCTCCGCTGGCAGGATGGTCGGCGTGTCTGAGGCCCGCTGGACCGTGGTGACGCCGGTGAAGCGCCTGGCAGCGGCGAAGAGCCGGCTGCGGGGCGCGCTGCCCGGCGTACCCCATGAGGAGCTGGCCCTGGCCCTGGCGGCCGACACGCTGCGCGCGGTGCGGGCGTGCCCGGCGGTCGCCGGGGTGCTCGTGGTCACCGACGACCCGTCGGTGGGCGCGGTGGCGGGCGCGGCCGGCGCCCGCGTCGTCGGCGACCCCGGCGGCGGGCTGAACGCGGCGTTGCGGCATGGCGCGGCAGTGGCCGGGCCGCGCGCCGCCGTGGCCGGCCTGACCGCCGACCTGCCGGCGCTGCGACCGGCCGACCTGGCCGCCGCGCTGCGGGCCACCCAGGGGGTACGCGGGTTCGTGGCGGACGCCCCCGGCACGGGCACGGTGCTGCTCGCCGCGCCGGCCGGGGTGCCGCTGGCGCCGGAGTTCGGGCCGGGCTCGGCCGCCGCGCACGCGGCGAGCGGGGCGCTGCCGCTGGCCGGTGACTGGCCCAGCCTGCGCCGGGACGTGGACACCCCGGCCGACCTGGCCGACGCCGCCGGGCTGGGCGTGGGGCCGCGCACCGCGGCGCTGCTGGACCGGGTCGCCGGAGCGTTCCGGTACGGTGCTGGCATGCAGGGCACGGTGGCGACCTACGACGCGTCGACCCGCAGCGGTGTGCTGCTGCTCGACGACGGCACCGAACTGGCGTTCCCGGCCCGCGCGTTCGACGCCTCCGGGTTGCGGCTGCTCCGATTGGGGCAGCGTGTCCGGATCGAGCGGGACGCCGACGGCGAGGTGATCCGGGTGACCTTGCCGACGATGGCGTGAACAACCTGGCCCGAGTTCATTTTCCGTTCACCCTCTTCGGGGAATCATGAGGTGGTGAGCACCCCTCGCGAGCACCCCGACGGTCCGCCGCCGATCCTCGACCCCGGCACGCCCCGCAACGGCCACCCCACCCGGGGCCCGGACGGGCGGTTCCGCCAGACCCGGCCCCCGGAGGAGCGCCTCGGCGCCGACCCGGACGCGGCCGGCGCGACCGGGCTGGACGAGCCGCTCGACCCGGTCGAGGGCCCGGCCGACGAGTCCGCCGCCGACGCCGCCCCGCCGGCCGTGCCGCCGCTGCCGGAGGACCGCTTCCTCAACCGGGAGCTGTCCTGGCTCGACTTCAACGCCCGGGTGCTGGCGCTCGCCGAGGACCCGCGCACCCCGCTGCTGGAACGGGCGAAGTTCCTGGCCATCTTCGCCAGCAACCTGGACGAGTTCTACATGGTCCGGGTGGCCGGGTTGAAGCGGCGGCTCTCCGCCGGCCTGCCCGTACGCGGCGGTGACCGGCTGCCGCTGCGCACCCAGCTCGAACTGATCACCGAGAAGGCGGCCGGGCTGGTCGCCCGGCACGCCGCCTGCCTGGTCGACGACGTGCTGCCGAAGCTCGCCGCCGAGGACATCCGCATCCTGCGCTGGAGCGACCTGGACGACGCCGAGCGGGAGCGGCTGCGCACCTGGTTCCGGGAGCACATCTTCCCGGTGCTCACCCCGCTGGCCGTCGACCCGGCGCACCCGTTCCCGTACATCTCCGGCCGGTCGCTGAACCTGGCCGTGTCGGTACGCGACCCGGACGGCGGCTCGGAGCTGTTCGCCCGGGTCAAGGTGCCGAACAACGTGCCCCGGTTCGTCCGGGTGCACCGCGACCAGCCGGGCGTGCGGTTCCTGCCGGTCGAGGACCTGATCTCGGTGCACCTGGGCCAGTTGTTCTCCGGCATGCAGGTGGTCGAGTGCCACCTGTTCCGGGTGACCCGCAACGCCGAGGTGGAGGTGGACGAGGACCGCGACGAGGACCTGCTCCAGGCGCTGGAACGGGAACTGGCCCGGCGCCGGTTCGGCCCGCCGGTACGCCTGGAGGTGGCCGCCTCCATCTCCGACCACATGCTGGAGCTGCTGGTCCGCGAGCTGGACATGGACGGCCACGACGTGCTGCGGGTGCGGGGCCTGCTCGACCTCTCCGCGCTCTGGCAGCTCTACGGCGAGGCCGACCGGCCCGACCTGAAGGACCCGCCGTTCGTGCCGGCCACCCATCCGCGGCTGGCCGAGGGCGAGGTGCCGCGCAGCGTCTTCGCCACACTGCGCGACGGCGACGTGCTGGTGCACCACCCGTACCACTCGTTCGCCACCAGCGTGCAGCGCTTCGTCGAGCAGGCGGCGGCCGACCCGAACGTGCTCGCCATCAAGCAGACGCTCTACCGCACCAGCGGCGACTCCCCGATCGTGGACGCGCTCGTCGACGCCGCCGCCGCCGGCAAGCAGGTGGTGGTGCTGGTGGAGCTGAAGGCGCGCTTCGACGAGGTGGCGAACATCGGCTGGGCGCGCACGCTGGAACGGGCCGGCTGCCATGTGGTGTACGGCCTGGTGGGGCTCAAGACGCACTGCAAGACCGCACTGGTGGTACGCCAGGAGGGCAACCAGATCCGCCGCTACTGCCACATCGGCACCGGCAACTACCACCCGAAGACGGCCCGGCTCTACGAGGACTTCGGCATGCTCACCGCCGACCCGGAGATCGGCGCCGACCTGACCGACCTGTTCAACGTGCTCACCGGCTACAGCCGGCAGACCGCGTTCCGGCGGCTGCTGGTGGCGCCGCAGGGCATCCGCAGCGGCCTGATCGAACGCATCGACAGGGAGATCGAACACGTCCGGCTGGGCATGCCCGGGCTGGTGCAGTTCAAGGTGAACTCCCTGGTGGACGAGGAGATCACTGACGCGCTCTACCGCGCGTCGCGGGCCGGCGTGCACGTGGACCTGCTGATCCGGGGCATGTGCACGCTGCGGCCGGGTGTGCCGGGGCTGTCGGAGAACATCCGGGTCCGTTCGATCCTCGGCCGGTTCCTGGAACACTCCCGGATCTTCCGGTTCGGCAACAACGGCGACGCCGAGTTCTGGATGGGCTCGGCCGACCTGATGCACCGCAACCTGGACCGCCGGGTGGAGGCGCTGGTGCAGGTGAGCGACCCGGTGGCCCGGGCCGAACTGGACCACGTCCTCACCGCCGCGTTCGATCCCGACGTGGACGCGTTCGAGCTGGCCCCGGACGGCACCTGGCACCGCCGTACCGGGGACGGCCACACACCGCTCACCCACCTGCAGGATCTGTTGCTGCGCCGGGTCGGCGGACGGGCGGACTGAGCGGGCCGTGGCGCGTGGCGGGCGGGCATACGGTGAGCGGGTGAGCGACGGCGAACCGGTACGGATCCGGGCCGCGGGCGGCGTGGTGTGGCGCCCGGGTCCGGCCGGCGTCGAGGTGTGCCTGGTGCACCGCCCCCGGTACGGCGACTGGTCGCTGCCGAAGGGCAAGCTGGACCGCGGCGAGCACCCGCTCGTGGCCGCCGTCCGGGAGGTGGCCGAGGAGACCGACGTACGCGCCGTGCCGCAGGTACGCCTGCCCACGGTCCGCTACCGCAGCGAGGGCCACGCCAAGGCGGTCGACTACTGGTCCATGCGGGCCGTCGGCACCGGCGGTTTCCAGCCCGGCACCGAGGTCGACGACGTGGCCTGGTTCCCGGTCGACGACGCGGTACGCCGCGTCAGCTACCCGCACGACGCCGAGGTGATCGCCGCGTTCGCGCCGCTGCCGCCGGTCACCGCGACGGTGCTGCTGGTCCGGCACGCGCACGCCGGCAAGCGCGGCACCTGGACCGGCCCGGACCACGGCCGCCCGCTGGACGAGCAGGGCTGGGCGCAGGCGCGGGCGCTGGTCCCGCTGGTCGCGCTGGTCCGCCCGGCGCACCTGTTCTCCGCCTCGGCCCGGCGTTGCGTGCAGACGCTGGACCCGGCGGCGGCCCGGCTGGACCTGCCGATCGAGGTCTGCGGCGACTTCGACGAGCCGGTGCCGGGCCAGCAGGCCGAGGAGTGCGCGCTGGCGGCCGCGGCGCGGCTGACCGCGCTGGCGCAGGCCGCCGGGACGGTGGCGGTGTGCAGCCAGGGCAAGGTGATCCCGGGCGCGCTGGAACGGCTCACCGGCCGCGTGGACGACGACTTCACCACCGCCAAGGGCGGCGGCTGGCTGCTGCCGTTCGCCGGTGACCGGCTGGTCCTCCCCGACCGGTTGTGAGACCTGCCGCGGCCGGCGCCGGTGGTGGCGGCCCTCAGGGCAGCGTGACGGTGAGCGTCACCGGGAGGTGGTCGCTGGCCTCGGTGCGCGGTGCGCGTACCTCGGTGGCGGTCAGGCCCGGCGAGACGAAGACGTGGTCGATCTGGGTGCGCGGATCGTCGGCCGGGCTGGTCCGCAACGGCCGGGCCGGCCCCAGCGCGTCCACCAGACCCGCGCGGGTGAACTCGGCGAACGCCGCGTCGTCCGGCTCGGTGTTCAGGTCGCCGCCGAGCACCAGTGGACGGCCGTTCGCGTACCGGCCGGCGAACGCGGCCACCTCGCCCGCCTGCTCGACCGGATCCCGGCCGGGCGGCGGTTGCAGGTGCGTGGCCACCACTGCCAGTTCCCGGCCGCCGAGGTCGAGCGTGACGCCGAGCGCCTGCGCACCGGTCGGCGCACCGTGCGCGGTCAGCCGCCGGGTCTGCCCGGAGCGCGCCGGGAAGCGGCTGAGCACCGCGTCGCCCCAGACCGGGTCGGCGGCGGGCGCGAAGACGTACGGCATCCCCAGCCGCCCGGCCAGCGACGCCAGCGTGTCGTGGCCGCCGTTGAGCCACCAGCCCCGGTCGACCTCGCTGAGCAGGATCACGTCCGCGCCGCGCAGTTCCCGGGCCACCGCGTCCAGGTCCAGCCGGCCGTCCAGGCCGAATCCCATCCGGATGTTGTACGCGGCGACCCGCACCGCCGCCGGGGTGGTGGCGGCCCGGGCGGTGGTGGGCGGCACGTGCAGCGTGGCGGCGAGCCCGGCCAGCGCCGTCAGGCCGCCCAGGGCCGCCACCCGGGCCGTGGTGGGCAGCGCCGGGGCGGATGACGTCACGCCGGGCCGGAGGGACGCGCCGACCGCCACCAGAGCCACCAGGACGGCCGTGGCGACCGGTGCCCACCCGTTGGGGTACCCCAGGTCGTAGGCGGCGTAGTAGGCCACCGTGGCCACCGCGAACACCAGCATCCCGAGCGCCGCCGCCCGCCCGCGCCGCGCCCCCGCCCGCCCGTCGTCGGCGGCCCGGTCGTCGTCGGCGGCCGAGTCGGTGAGCGCCAGGCAGCCGCCGAGGCCGGCGGCGGTGAGCAGGTACGCCGGGACGAGACGCCCGGCCACGAACAGCACCGAACCGGCGAGCAGCGCCAGCGGCCACACCACCCGGGCCAGGCGCATCGGTGCCCGGAACAACGCCGTCGCCAGGAACAGCAGCACCGCGAGCGCGCCCGGCAGGGCGCCGTTGCCGGGGCGGGCCAGGCCGGGGAAGTCGGGCGATCCGCCACCGGCGGCGGCGCTCCACAGCGCCGGGACGAGCGCCACCTGGCCGGCCAGCAACAGCGCCGGCCCGCACAGCAGCCAGGCCCGGCGGCCCGGGGTGGGCGCGCGCGGCCCGGCGTCGCCG
>NZ_JBEZMS010000045.1:0-35959 GCF_040652815.1 Micromonospora sp. NPDC048169 | reverse complement strand
CCGCGAACGACACACCGTCCACGGCCCGCACCACACCGTCCTCGGTGTCGAACCGCACCCGCAGATCCCTGACCTGGAGATAGGGACCGTCGCCGCGACGCGGCGCCGGAAGCTCCACCATGTCCGTCTCCTCCCGTCAGCTCAGCCGGACCCGTGGGTCGATCACCGCGTACAGCACGTCGACGACGATGTTGGCGACCACGATGAACACCGCCGCCAGCAGCACCGTCGCCATCACCACCGGCAGGTTGAGGAACTGCACCGCCTCCACAGTCGCCTTGCCGAGACCCTGGAGGCCGAAGATGGTCTCGGTGATGAACGTGCCGCCGAGGCTGGTGCCGATGTCCAGCCCGGCGATCGTGACGATCGGGGTGATCGCCGCCCGCAGCGCGTGCCGGGTGTGCACCTTGCGTGCGGGCAGCCCCTTCGCCCGGGCGGTACGGACGAAGTCCTCCGACAGCGTCTCCAGCATCTGGGCCCGGGACAGCCGGGCGTACAGCGCCGAGTTGAGGAAACCCAGCGTCATCCAGGGCAGCAGCAGCCCGGCCGCCCAGCGCAGCGGGCTCTCGGTCAGCGGGGTGTAGGTGGGGAACGGCAGCAGTCCGGTGGAGTAGACGAGCAGGTAGAGCAGGATCAGCCCGAAGAAGTAGACCTGCATGGACGCCCCGGCCAACGTGACGCCGATGGCGGCGCGGTCGAACGCCGTACCCCGGCGTAGTGCCGACACCATGCCCAGCGAGATGCCGAGGCCGAGCCAGAGCACGGCGCCGCCGAGGACGATGCTGAACGTCACCGGGGCGCGCTGGGCGACGATCTCGGTGACCGGCTGGTTGTTGCGGAACGAGTAGCCCAGGCAGGGCGCCGGGCAGTCCTGCCGGAAGTCGCCCTCGCCGTAGGTACGGCCGGCGAAGACGCCGCTGA
This sequence comes from Micromonospora sp. NPDC048169, assembly GCF_040652815.1. NCBI lineage: Bacteria > Bacillati > Actinomycetota > Actinomycetes > Micromonosporales > Micromonosporaceae > Micromonospora > Micromonospora sp. NPDC048169. The sequence goes on along the minus strand of NZ_JBEZMS010000045.1, from coordinate 35,038 downwards.
CGAAGTCGGCGTACTGCCGGGGCAGCGGCTGGTCGATGCCGAGACGGCGCTCGACCTGGGCGATGTCCTCGGCCGTGCAGTTCTTGCCGCACATCACCTTCGCCGGGCTGCTCGGCACCGCGAAGAAGAGACCGAACGTGACGAGGCTGATGACGACCAGGGTCAGGGCGGCGACGAGCAGCCGCCGTACGACGAAACGGAGCACGGGAACACCTCCCCCGGGGTGGGCGCGGGACGGCGGCCGTGGCCGCCGCCCCGCGCGGCTGTCACTTCTTCACGTAGATGCCGTTGAGCGAGATGATCCCGAACGCGTCGCTGAGGAAGGCGTTGCCGACCTTCGAGCCGTGCAGCTCGTATGTGGCGTCGTAGTAGCAGGGCACCACCGGGGCGTACTTCTCCATGATCATGCGGTCGAGCGCCATCCAGCCGGCGTCCTGCTCGGCGGCCGGCAGGTCGCGGACCCGGTCGATCTCCGCGCTGACCGGCGGTTCATTGAGGTACGACAGGTTCTGGTTGCCCTCGGCCACGATCTCCCGTCCGTCGTAGACCGGCGGGATGACGGTGGAGCCGGTGGGCCAGTCCGAGCCCCAGCCGGTGAGGTACAGGTCGTACGGGTTGTCCTTGCGGCCGACCTCGTCGTAGTAGCTGCTGTTGTCGATCGGCTTCATCACGATGTCGAAGCCCATGTCGGTGAGGTTCTTGCGCAGCGCCTCGGCCTGCTGGGTGCGCAGTTCCAGGTTGGAGTGGGCGAGGACCAGCTTCGGCCGCTTGCCGGCGAGCAGCTCGGCGGTCTTGGCCTTGTCGCCGGTGACCGGGGCGTTGAACAGGTCGTACTTCACGAAACCGGCGGTGGTGGGTGACATGAGCGTGCTGGCCGGCGAGCCGGCGGCCTGCCCGCCGAGCACCTTGAGCAGGGCGTCCTTGTCGACCGCGTAGTTCAGCGCCCGCCGGACGTTCAGGTCGGTGACCCGCTGGGTGTTGATGCTCAGTACCCAGTTGTACTGCGTCGGGCCGCGTACCACCCGGTCGGCGACGCCGGATCCGGTGGTGCGGGGCAGCACCGACGGCGGCACGTCCGACCAGCTCAGCGCCGCCTGGTCGGCCGGCCCGTCGGCGACCAGCCGCTCGGCGATCTGGGCCTGCTCCAGGCCGAACGTCATCCGGATCGCGTCCGGGTACGCGTTGCGGATCGGGTCGGTCGCCGGATCCCAGTTGGGGTTGCGCTCCAGCTCCAGCGACACGTCACGCTGGTAGGACTTCACCCGGTACGGCCCGGACGAGAACGGCCGCAGGTCGTAGTTGGCACGGGTGTCCTTCGCCGCGGGCACCGGCGCGCTGGTGGGCAGCGCCGCCGCGTACGGCAGGTCGCAGTGGGGCTGCGGGAAGGTGAACCGGATGGTGCGGTCGTCGGGGGTGGTGACGCCGTCGGGCATCGGCTTGCCGCCGTCGTACGGTCCCTTGTAGGTGGCGTTGTACGCCCCGCCCGGGTAGAGCCACTGCTGAATGTAGTGCGGACCCTCGTTGAGGTTCGCCGCGAACGACCTCGCGATACCGTGCGCGACGTCCTTGCTGGTCACCGGCGTGCCGTCCTCGTACTTCACGCCGTCGCGCAGGGCGAACTCCCAGACCTTGCAGTCGCCGTTCACGTCCTTGCCGGGGTTGGTGGCCAGGTCGCCGACGAGCAGCAGCTTGCCGCTGCCGTCCTCCTTGTAGCCGTTGAGCGCGCGGTACAGCAGCCCGCCGGCTACCTGCTGCACGTTCACGTAGTTGCGCGCCGGGTCGAGGTGCTCGAAGTCGGCCGGCTGCATGACGGTGAGGGTGCCGCCCCGGGCGGCCCCGTCGACGTCCTTCGCCGGGCCCTGGTTGTCGGCGGCCTCGTACGAGATCGAGCCGCTCTGGGTCTTGGTCTTCTGGTCGTCGCCGCCCCCGCCGTCGTCGGTGGTGGGGCTACAGCCGGCGGCGACCAGCGCCGCCGCGGCGAGGACACCTGTCAGTGTCCGGGTTCGTGCGCGCACGGTGTGCTCCTTCCTGCCCGGCGGCCCCCGCCGGCCGGGCATGTGACGGCCGTGGGGACTACCGGGTGGAGCGGGGATCCAGCGAGTCGCGCAGCGCGTCACCGAGCAGGTTGAACGCCAGGACCAGCAGGAAGATCGTCAACCCGGGGAACAGGGTGTACCAGGGGTCGCTCGCGACGTAGCCGATGCTGTTGAAGATCATGCGGCCCAGGTCGGGCGTGGGTTCGGTGACGCCGATGTTGACGAACGCCAGCGCCGCCTCGATGGCGATGAACTGCGGCACCATCAGCGAGACGGTGACCAGGATCGGCGCCCAGATGTTCGGCAGCAGCTGCCGCAGCAGGATGTGCGCGGTTCCGGCGCCGGCGGCCCGGGCCGCGTCGACGAACTCCCGCTCCCGCAGCGAGATCACCTGCCCGCGGACCAGCCGCGCGGTGTACGTCCAGCTGAACAGGCCGAAGGTGGCGACGATCAGGGCCACCCGGAACGCGGGCGACGGCGCCTCCCGGTCGGAGTAGAAGCGGTCCTGGAGGATCGGGATGACCGCGAGGGCGAAGATGAGGAACGGGAACGCCAGCGTGAGGTCGATCAGCCAGTTGACGACGCTGTCCAGCCAGCCTCTGGCCCAGCCGGCGAGCACGCCCACCGCGACCCCGATTCCCGATGCCAGCAGCGCCGAGGTGAACGCGATGAACAGGGACGTCCGCAGGCCGTAGACCAGTTGCATGAGGATGTCCCGGCCGCTGCCGGGTTCGAGGCCCAGCCAATGGTCGGCGCTGATTCCACCGGCGTATCCGATCGGCATTCCGAAATCGTTGAGCCGGCCGGCGAACTTGTCGGTCGGGTCGATTCCGGTGAGCCTGCCGAGCAGCGGCGCGCCGAGCGCCACGGCCGCTGCGACGGCGAGCGTCACCGCGCTGGCCCGGGCCGTACGGTCGCGTTTGAGCCGCAGCCAGGCGAGCTGATTGGGTGACCGGCCGACGAATTCGCCGGGCCGGCCGGCCGGGGCGACAACGGCCTCGACGTCGGGGCCGGGGCCGGCCGGTGGGTGCGCCAGTTCGCTCATGAGCAGTCCTCCCGATGGGGACGAAAACGCCCTGCCACCCGACGGTAATGCGTTCCGGAGCACTGAGAAGAATCGTTCCGGTAACGGCCGTTCCGGTTGTCGCGCATTGACAACGATCCGGCCTACGGAATGCATCGGCGCAATAACGGCGCGATTCGGTTGTCAGCCTTTCAGCCACCCGTACAGCGGTTTCGTAATGCGTTGCCGCAAGGCGCTCAAGCCGTTGTCAGCCGTTCGGGCATTCTCCGCCCACCTTCCCCGCCCACCCCGTCGATCATGAGGTTGGCGGGGCTCCCGGGCCGGCTTGTCGCCGTCAACCTCATGATCGACGGGGTGGGGTGAGGTGGGCTGGGGACGGTGGGTGGGGAGAATGGGCGGGGTGTTCGGAGGGGGAACTGTGGGGGTGCGCGTGGTGGGCGGGCGGGAGTTGCGGGCGGACTGCTCGCGCTGCGCCGGGGTGTGCTGCGTCGCGCCGGCGTTCACCGCGTCGGCCGACTTCGCCATCGACAAGCCGGCCGGGCGGCCCTGCCCGAACCTGGGTGCCGACTTCCGCTGCGGCATCCACACCGAGCTGCGCCAACGCGGCTTCCCCGGCTGCACCGTCTTCGACTGCTTCGGCGCCGGTCAGCACCTCACCCAGCACACGTTCGCCGGCCGCGACTGGCGGGCCGACCCGGCCACCGCACAGCGGATGTTCGACAGCTTCGCGGTGCTGCGCCCGCTGCACGAGCTGCTGTGGTACCTGACCGAGGCGGTACGCCTGACCCCGCCCGGCCCGCTGCGCGGCGAGCTGACCGCCGCGCTCGACGAGACCGCCCGGCTCACCGACGGCACCCCTGACGACCTGCTCGCCCTCGACGTCGACGCACACCGGGACCGGGCCAACCGCCTGCTGTCCCGCGCCGCCGAACAGGCCCGCGCCGGACGGGCCGGCCCGGACCGCCGGGGCGCGCTGCTGATCGGTGTGGACCTGCGCCGTACCCCGCTGGCCGGCGCGAACCTGCGCGGCGCCTGCCTGATCGGCGCCGACCTGCGGGGCGTACGCCTCGGCGCCGCCGACCTGACCGGCGCGGACCTGCGCGGGGCCGACCTGCGCGGCACGGACCTGGGCGAGTGCCTGTTCACCCACCAGTCGCAGCTCGACGCCGCACGCGGCGACCGCCGCACCGTCCTGCCGCCGGGGCTACGCCGCCCGGCCCACTGGTCCCTGACCCTGACCCCGGCCCGCCCCCAGCCACGCCGCCCCCGCCCCCGCTGACGCCACCCGGGCCCGCCCGCTCCCGGCCGGGGTGGGGTTTGGTGGGGGTGGGGTGGGGTAGGCGGCGCGGACGACGACCGATCGACGGGAGGGGCACCGGTGGGGTATCGGGCACGCGACGGTGAGGAGCCGGTCGACCCGGCGCACGCCGAGGACGAGGCCGGGCAGGTTCCGCTGGTGCAGACGGCCGCGGACACCGACGTGCCGGCGCCCACCCCCGGCACGCCGAAACCGGACGAGGTGACCGAGGACGACGGATCCGGCATGGCGGGCGGCGCCTCCGGCAGCAGCTCGGGCGGCTCCTCGATGCCGACCCACCCGGACGCGGCCCGCGGGCCGGACGCCGCCACCTGAACGGGCACCGCACGGACGAGGCCACCGAACGGACCCGGGCCACTCGACGTTTGCCGTCACCCGCTGCGGGCAGGAGTGCGACATGACCAGTGAAGAGTCCTTCGGCCGCGCGGGCGGCGACGAGCCCGACGGCGCGACCGCGTACGAGGCGTCCCTGCGCCCGCCGGGCGAGTCCCTGCACACCACAGACGACACCGGTGACGACTTCGCCGACCTGCCCGCCGAGGAGCGGCGCTCGGCACGGGAGGTCAGCCGGGCCGGCTACGACGTCGCTGCGGTCTCCGGCGCCGGCGACCCGTCCGAGGAGCCGGAGGAGATCGAGGAGGGTCGGCCGCTGCGCTGACGCGCGCGCGGGGTGGCGGCCACACCGCCCCGCGCCTCGGTCATGCCCCGGTTCGCCAGCGCGTCGGCGCGTTCGTTCTCCGGGTGCCCGTTGTGGCCCTTCACCCACAGCCAGGTCACGTCGTGCCGGGCGCAGGCCGCCTCCAGCGCCTGCCACAGGTCGGCGTTCTTCACCGGCTGCTTCGCGGCGGTCAGCCAGCCGTTGCGCTTCCACGCGTTCAGCCAGCCGGTGATGCCGTTGCGCACGTACGTGCTGTCGGTGTGTAGCCGTACCGTGACCGGGCGGGTCAGGCTCTCCAGCGCGCGGATGGCGGCGGTCAGCTCCATCCGGTTGTTCGTGGTCGGGGTGGCCTCGCCGCCGCAGAGTTCCCGCTCGTGCCCGCCCCAGCGCAGCACCGCACCCCAGCCGCCGGGCCCGGGATTGCCGCTGCACGCGCCGTCGGTCCAGATCTCCACGACCCGGCCGGTCTCCGCCTCCGCCATGCCCGGCAACCTACCGGGTACGCGGGCGCGCGGGACCACCCGACCCGCCGCGCCCGGCTACCGTGCGGCCATGACCACTCCCCCCGGCTTCGCCACGCTCTGCAACTTCCGTGACCTCGGTGGCTGGCGGACCGGCGACGGCCGCACCGTCGCCCGGGGCCGGCTCTACCGCTCCGACTCGCTGGCCAAGCTCGCCGGTGACGATCTGGAACGGTTCGCGGCGCTCGGTGTCCGCACGGTGATCGACCTGCGGTACCCGTGGGAGATCGCCGACCGGGGCCGGGCGCCGGAGAGCCTCGGCGTGACCTGGCACAACCTGAGCATCGAGCACCGGCCGTACGTGCAGGCCGACATCGATCCCGACGTGGACCCGTGGCGCTACCTGGCCGACCGGTACGCCGAGGTGGCCGAGGACGGCGTGGCCGAACTGCGGCAGGCGCTGGAGGTGATCGCGTACGGCGAGCTGCCGCTGGTGTTCCACTGCGCCTCCGGCAAGGACCGCACCGGGCTGCTCGCCGCGCTGGTGCTGGCCCTGCTCGGCGTGGACGACGAGCAGATCGCGACCGACTTCGCGCGCACCGAGCAGGCCACCGACCGGCTGGTGGCCGAGTGGCCCGACCGCAACGGCGGCGCGACGCCGGGCTGGCCCGCGTACGGGCGGGCGCCCGCCGACATCATCCGGCTGGTGCTGGCCGATCTGCGGGCCGCACACGGCTCGCCGCACGGCTACGTGACCGGCCGGCTCGGTGTCGGCGAGGAGACCATCGCCGCGCTGCGCGCCCGGCTGCTCACCGGCGACGCCAGCCCCGTGCCCGCCCAGGGCACCCCTGGCAGCGCGAGCCCGCTGCCTGCCCAGGGCACCACCGGCGGTACGCCGACCGCGGTCACCCGCTGAGCATCGCCTGATGGTCGCCGGCACCGGGATCCCCCGGCGACCCGCCGCGAACGAGCACGCGGTGACGCCGGGCGAACCGGCGCCACCGTGGCGGCGCGAATCGGACGGCCGACGGCGAAAAGCAGACGACGCCGTCGCCCCCGGTCTGGCACGCTGCGAGATCGTGGACACGCGGTGGGACGGCCTGCGGGCCGAGGTGCGGGCGACGATCGGTGAGCTGGTCTCCTCGGGCCGGGAGGCCGGGGTGCAGGTGGCCGCGTACCTGGACGGCTTTGCGATCGTCACCGAGCAGGCCGGGCTGGCCGACACCACGTCGGGCCGGCCCATGACCGCCGACACGCCCGTGCACGCGGTCTCCACCGGCAAGGGGCTCACCGCCACTGTGGTGCACGTGCTGGCCGAGCGGGGCCGCCTCGACTACGACCTGCCACTCGCGGCGGTGTGGCCGGAGTTCGCCCGCCACGGCAAGGACGGCATCACGCTGCGGCACGTGCTCACCCACACCGCCGGCCTGCCCGCGCTGCCCGCCGGCGTCACCCCGGAGGACTTCACCGACTGGACGCGCATGTGCGCGCTGCTGGCCGACGCGCGGCCGCTGTGGACACCCGGCGAGCGGCTGGCGTACCACGCCTGGACGTGGGGCTGGCTGCTCGGCGAGGTGGTCCGGCGGGTCACCGGCCTGCCGGTCTCGCGGGTGCTCGCCGACGAGGTGGCCGGGCCGCTCGGCGTGGACCGGGAACTGTTCCTCGGCGTGCCCGAGGCGGACCTGCCCCGGCTGGCCCGGCTGGAGGACGCCGGGCTGTCCGCGCTGATGACCTGGGCCGGGGCCAACCTGCCGCACTTCGACGCGGTCGCCCCGCCCGCGGTACGCCCGGACACCGTCATCGGTTCCCGCCCCGACGTGCTGCGCGCCGACGTGCCGTCGGTCGGCACGATGAGCGCCCGCGCGGTGGCCCGGATGTACGCGGCGCTGCTCGGCCCGGTCGACGGGGTGCGGCTGGTCTCCGCCGAGCGGATGCGGGAGGTGTCCGCACCGGCGGTACGCGCGCAGGAGTGGGTGTTCGGGCAGGAGAGCGCGTTCGGCCTCGGGTACGCGGTCGAGGACGACGGATCGTTCGGCACCGCCGGCAGTGGTGGCAGCCTCGCGTTCGCGTACCCGGAACTGGGGTTGACGGTGGCGGCGTTGCGCAACCGGCTCGGCGCGGGCGACGGCGACCCGATGGAGCGACTGCGGACGCTGGTGCGCGACCGCGTCGCCGAGGCGACCGGCCACCGATAGGGCCACGGAGGACTCCGCCCACGCGACCCTCCTGCTTTACTATGGTCCTAGTAAAGCAGTGAAGGGGCTGACCGTGTTCGTCTTCCGGCTCGACACCCACTCCGGCGTGCCGCCGTACCTGCAACTCGTCCAGCAGGTCCGCCAGGCGGTGCTGCTGGGCTTCCTCCAACCCGGCGACCGCCTCCCGCTCATCCGCGAGGTCGTCGAGGACCTGGCGATCAATCCGAACACCGTCGCGAAGGCGTACCGGCAGATGGAGCAGGAGGGACTGGTCACCGGCCGGCCCGGCCAGGGCACCTTCGTCACCGAGCGGCAGTCGGCCGCGATGTCGGCGGCGACGTACACGTCGCTGCGCCGCGGCCTGGAGACCTGGCTGCGCCGCGCCTACGCGGCCGGCCTCGACGAACAGGCGGTCGACGCGTTGTTCACCTCCGTCCACCAGCAGACGAGGAATGAGGACGTGGCGTGACGGCGACCGGGTTCGCGCTGCGCACCGACGGTCTGGGCAAGCGGTACCGGAAGGGCTGGGCGCTGCGCGACTGCACAGTGGCCCTGCCGGCGGGCGGCGTGATCGCCCTGGTCGGGCCGAACGGCGCGGGCAAGACCACGCTGCTGCGCCTGGTCGTCGGGCTGCTGGCACCGAGCACCGGCACTGTGGAGGTCCTCGGCCACGACGTCACGGACAGCACCCCGCGGACTCTGGCCCGGGTCGGGTTCCTGGCCCAGGACCACCCGCTGTACAAGCGCTTCACCGTCGCCGAGATGCTCCGCTTCGGCAGGGCCTGCAACATGCGGTTCGACAGCGGGCTGGCCGAGCGCCGGCTGGCGAGGCTGGGCATCCCGCTCGACCGCAGGGCCGGTGCGCTCTCCGGCGGGCAGCAGGCCCAGGTCGCGTTGGCGCTGGCCCTGGCGAAGCGGCCCGACCTGCTCGTCCTCGACGAACCGGTGGCCAGCCTCGACCCGCTGGCCCGGCACGAGTTCCTCCAGGTCCTCATGGGCGCGGTGGCCGAGGGCGGGGTGACAGTCCTGTTCTCCTCCCACGTCGTACACGAGCTGGAGCGCGTCTGCGACCACCTGGTCGTGCTCAACCAGGGCCGGGTCACGCTCACCGGCGACATCGACACCCTCCTCGCCGAGCACCGGCTGCTCGTCGGCCCGCGCACGGCCCACGACCCCGACCGGTCCGGCGCCGTCGTGGAGGCCGTCCACAGCGACCGGCACACCACCCTTCTGGTACGCGACGGCGGGCTCCCCGCCGCGCCCGGGTGGCAGGCCCGGCCGGTCGCGCTGGAGGACCTGGTGCTGGCGTACCTGCGCCGGCCGTCCGAGCCGGACGCCGCGCTCACCCCGGAGGTGACGGCATGACGTGGCTGATCTGGCGTCAGCACCGGAGCGAGGTCTGCGTCCTGGGTCTGCTCGTCGGCCTGTTCGGCGTCGCCCTGCTCGTGCTCGGGACGCAGGCCCACGACCTGTTCCCCGGCGGTCCCGCCCGGTGCGCGGGGCAGGCCGGCGTCGACGGGGCCTGCGCGGCCTCCTTCCGCCGGCTCGACGAGCAGTACGGCTACGTCGAGAACCTCCTGGCGGCCTTCTACCTGGTCCCCGTCGTCATCGGCGCGTTCCTCGGCGCGCCGCTGCTCGCGCGCGAGCTGGAGGACGGCACCTGGCAGCTCGCCTGGACACAGGCCGTGCCGCGGATGCGCTGGCTGGCGGCCAAGCTCGCGGCGCTGGCCGGCGTGACCGTCGCGCTCACCGGGATGTTCACCGCTGTGCTCACCTGGTTCCGTCAGCCGTTCGACGCGTGGGAGGGGCGGTTCCAGTACGACGCCTTCGACCTGGAGGGCCTCGTCCCGGTGGCGTACGCGCTGTTCGCCTTCGGCGTCGCCACCGCCGCGGGGGCGGTCCTGCGGCGCAGCCTGCCCGCGTTCGGCGTCGCCTTCGGGGCGTTCCTCGCCGCCCGGATGTCGGTGGCGCTGCTGGCCCGCCCCGCGTACGCCACGCCGCTCACCGCCATGACGCCGGTCCGGTCCGGCGGCGCGCAGGAGCAGGCGGGGCAGCGGCCCGGCATCGCCGACTGGGTGATCGAACACGGCTACGCGGACGCCACCGGGCGCAGGCTGAGCCGGACCGAGTACGACGAACTGGCAGGCGCCGCCGACCGGGCCGGCACCAACCTCAACCAGTTCCTGCACGCGCGCGGCATCCAGCGGTTCGGCGTCTACCACCCCGCCGACCGGTTCTGGACGTTCCAGCTCATCGAGGCGGCAGTGTTCGTCGCCGTCGCGGCGATCCTGATCGGCGTGGTGGTGTGGCGGGTACGGCGCCGGATGATCTAGTGCGGGCTAGCGGCGCAGCCGGGCACGCAGCCGGCCGGCCGCGTCACCGAGCACCGCGCCGGTCATGGGCAGCAGCGGGCTGGACCGCATCACCGCCAGATCCTCCGCCGGGCTGGTGACGCCGTCGAGGAACCGCAGCACCCGCTCCGGCGGGTTGCGGTCGAACAGCCGCTCAAAGAACTCCACCCCGCCGACGTGCCCCCGGTCCAGCGCCCGCAGCGCCACCGCGTCCATCCACAGGTGCCGGCCCGGGTACGCGGGCGCCGGGACCGGCGGGCGGCCGGCGGCGAGCGCCAGTGCCACCTGGTCGGCCTGGCGCAGCATCGCGGAGAACGTGAATCCGGTGGACGGGCGGGTCGCGCCACCGCCGGTGCCCAGCCGCACCACGCGCGGACTCGGGCGGGACTCGAACGGGCCGTCGGTCATCGGGATCACGCCGTCCTCGACCTCCCGCACCCGCAGCGCGGTCAGGTCCAGACCGAGCAGGCCGGCGTACCCGCGCAGCGCCGCGTCGTAGCCGGCGTCGTCGAGCAGTTCCGGCCCGAACTCGGTGTACTCGACGAGCGCGAACCGGTCGTCGACAGGCAGCACGTACCCGAAGGACACCCCGCGCTGCGGCTGCGGCGTGCGGAAGTCCATCAGCACCGCCCGCTGCGGATCGAACGTCGGCCGGTCGGCGGCCAGCCACCAGCCCCGGAAGTGCTGCAACCAGCTCGTGCGCCCCGGCCGCTTCGGCCGCCGGGGCCGCGAGTCGAGCACCCAGCCGGCCCGCACCAGGTCCCGCCCGTCCGGGTCGCGGACCGTCACCCGCTCGCCGTCGTCACGCAGCTCCCCCGCCGGGACGCTGATCCGCACCGCGTCCAGCCGCCGCTCGGCCTCGGCAGCCCGGTCGTAGACCGGGGCGGAGCGGAGCATGGCGTACCGCAGGGGGTCGAGCGTCAGGACGCGGCGCCCGGCGGGCGTGACCACGTCGACCTGCGACCAGCTCGCGCTCAGCAGCGGGTCCAGGTCGTCGCCGGGCCGGCCCCAGAACGCCCAGGTGCGGTCCTGGCCGCGCTTGTGCACCGGGTCGACCACGGCGACCCGCAGCCCGGTCACGCCGTGCCGGTCCAGCGCGGCCAGGACCAGGGACGCGGCACCGCCGCCGCCGACCAGCGCGAGGTCGACGTCGACCGGGAGGGATGCGTGCATCAGGCCACGCTGCCACATCGGCCGGCGCCGCCACCGGCCGACCCGCGCTCACCCCCATCCGCAGGCGGGCGGCGAGGTCGTCGGCGAGCCGGGCCAGCACCCGCGTCCGCGTCCCGCTCATCCGTCGGCCCGCGCCGGGCGGCGGCTGTTGAGGCGGGCCGCCTGCCGGTTCAGGTGGTCGCGTTCGGCCAGGCTGGACGCCCGGCGGGCCGCCTCCGCGTAGAGGCACGCCGCCCGGTCCGGGTCGCCGTCGCGTTCGTGCAGGTACGCGGCCACCGCCGTGTACCGGGGCAGCGAGTCGTCGAGGGCGGCGAGCGCCGCCAGCCCGGCGCGCGGGCCGTCCGCCTCGCCGACGGCCACCGCCCGGTTGAGCCGGGCGATCGGGCTGCCGGTCAGGCGGACCAGCTCGTCGTACCACTCGACGATCTGCACCCAGTCGGTCTCGGCGGCGGTGGGCGCGTCGGCGTGCAGCGCCGCGACGGCGGCCTGGGCCTGGAACTCGCCCAGCCGGTCCCGGGACAGGGCGGTCTGGAGGATGCCCACACCCTCGGCGATCAGCGCGGTGTCCCACCGGCTGCGGTCCTGCTCGGCCAGCGGCACCAGGCTGCCGTCGGGCGCGGTCCGCCCGGCCCGGCGCGCGTGGTGCAGCAGCATGAGCGCGAGCAGCCCGGCCACCTCCGGGTGGTCGATCGCGGCGGCGAGCTGCCGGGTGAGCCGGATCGCCTCGGCCGCCAGGTCCACGTCGCCGGAGTAGCCCTCGTTGAACACCAGGTACAGCACCCGCAGCACGGTGGCGACGTCACCGGGCTGATCGAAGCGGACGCCGGAGACGGTGCGCTTGGCGCGGCTGATCCGCTGCGCCATGGTGGCCTCCGGCACCAGGTACGCCCGCGCGATCTGCCGGGTGGTGAGCCCGCCGACGGCGCGCAGCGTCAACGCGACGGCCGACGACGGGCTCAGCGACGGATGCGCGCAGAGGAAGTAGAGCCGCAGCGTGTCGTCCACCGCCGGCACCGGCCCGGGCGGCGGCTCCTCATCCACGAGGTCCTCGCGCCGACGCCGTGCGGCGTCGGCGCGGGCCGCGTCCAGGAACCGCCGCCACGCCACTGTGACCAGCCAGCCGCGCGGATCGCGGGGCGGGTCGGACGGCCAGACGCGCAGCGCCTCGACGAGCGCGTCCTGCACGGCGTCCTCGGCCGCCGCGAAGTCGGCTCCGCGGCGGACGAGGACACCGAGCACACCCGGGATGAGGCTGCGGAGCGCGACCTCGTCCATCGGACGGATCACTCGGTGATGGTGGGCGGCGCGGTGAGGAACGGGCGCAGCTCCAGCCACTCGTGGATCGGCTTGCCGCCCTGGCCGGGCGCGGCCGACAGCTCCGCGGCCAGTTCGAGCGCGCGCTCGTAGCTGTCCACGTCGATCACCATCCAGCCGGCGATGAGGTCCTTCGTCTCGGCGAACGGGCCGTCGGTCACCGGCGGGCGTCCCTCGCCGTCGTAGCGGACGAACGTGCCCTCCGGGGCGAGCGCCTGCCCGTCGACGTACTCGCCGCTCTCCTGGAGCCGCGCCGCGAACTCCTGCATGTAGCGCACGTGCGCGGAGATCTCCTCCGGCGTCCACTTGTCGATCATCGGCATGTCGGTCACCGGGGTCGGGCCGCCGCGGTAGTGCTTCAGGAGCAGGTACTTCATCGGTGTCTCCTCGTGGAGGGTGCGACCCATTCTGGCCGCGTTCACCCCGGGGACGAAGCAGGCGTTGCGTTCTCGACATCCGGTGGCGGAGGAATTTCGGGCGTCACATCGCGCAGGGCGTCCTAGGAGGCTAGTTCTGACGGGTCCGGGCCGGTGCGGCGCAGGCCGGTGATCAGCACCGCGCCCACGACCAGGTGAAGCGCCACCAGCGTCAGCTTCGCCGCGCCGCCCACTCCCCCGCCCAGCGGCCCGAGCAGGGACACCAGCAGCACCAGCACCGCGACCACCGTCCAGGCGCTCCGGGCCCGGCCGGTGAGCCGCTCCAGCACGGCCAGCAGCGCCCAGCCGGCCAGCCCGGCGAGCAGCGTGCTCACCACCACGGCCACCGGGGTCACCCGCTGGTCCGTGGAGCCGCTGCGCGCGATCAACTCCACCCCCGCGACCGGTACCGCGACCACCCAGCCCAGCAGCGCGGCGGCGGTGACCGCGAGCACCGTCAGCAGGCGGTCCCGGCGGCGATTCGGGCGGGCGGCGACGGTCGGGATCGTGGTCTCCATCGGTGACTCCTCCACATCGGTACGACTGCCGGAAACGCTAGGTCCGGCGGGCCGCCGTACGGATCGGGCCGCGGAGCGGTTCCCGGCTCCGTCGCCGGACCGACCACCGGCCCGGATCTCCGTCTGGCGACCGATGAGAAACGGCGGGCCGGCGGCCTAGCATCCGGACATGAAGTGCGCGCCCCGGCCCCGGTTCCTGCTGCTGCTCGACGGCGGCATCGCCACCGTGAGCCTCGCCGTGTGCCTGCTCGCGCTGCTGGCCTCCGACGCCGGACCGGACACGACCGGCGCGACAGCCGTCGCGGTCGGGCTCGCCGTCGCGCAGGCCAGCTGTCTGCTGTGGATCCGGCGCCACCCGGGGTACGCCGTCGGCGTCGCCGCGCTGGCCGGCCTCGGCCTGGAGGCGCTCTGCCCGCAGCTCGGCTGGCTCGGCCTGGTCGCGGTGCCGCTGGCGTACGTGGCCCGGCTGCGCCCGCCCCGGTACTCGCTCGTGGCGCTCGGGCTGCTGCTGGCGCCGACGCCGTGGAAGCTGGTCACCGGCGGCTGGCGGGACCTGCTGCTCGCGGTGACCGCGCTGGCCCTGGCCTGGGCGCTCGGCGAGTTGCAGCGGGCTCAGGCGCAGCGGCGCTGCGCCTGGGAGCGGCACGTGCTCGCGGCCGAGCGGGAACGCATCTCCCGGGAACTGCACGACGTGGTCGCGCATCACGTCGCTGTCATCGCGGTGCAGGCCGCCGCCGCCGAGGACGTGTTCGACACGCAGCCGGCCCAGGCGCGGGCCGCGCTCGGCGCGATAGACGCGGCGGCCCGGTCGGCGCTCACCGAACTGCGGGCCATGCTGCACGCGCTCGCCCTCGACGACGGGTCCGGACAGGACGGACCGCAGCCGGGGCTGGCGCAGCTCGACGCGCTCGCCGACGCGGTACGCGCGGTCGGCCTGCCGGTGACGTTGCACCGGGAGGGCGACGGCGAGGCGCTGCCCGGCGGGGTGCAGCTGTCGGCGTACCGGATCGTGCAGGAGTCGCTGACGAACGCGCTGCGCCACGGGCACGCCACCCGCGCCGACGTGGACGTCCACTACCGCGACGGCGTCCTGCGGCTGGAGGTCGTCAACGACGGCCCGGCGCCCGCCCGCCGGCCCGGAACGCCCGCCGGGCGCGGCATCGTCGGCATGCGGGAGCGGGCCCGGCTGCTCGGCGGCACGCTCGACGCCGGCCCGCTGCCGGCCGGCGGGTTCCGGGTCCACGCACGGCTGCCGGTCGGGGTGACCCGGTGACGGTGCGGGTGGTGATCGCCGACGACCAGGAGCTGATCCGCGCCGGACTGCGCACGGTGCTCGACGCGCGGCCCGACCTCACAGTGGTCGGCGAGGCCGCCGACGGCGTCGAGGCGGTGACGGTGGCGACCCGCACCCGGCCGGACGTGGTGCTGATGGACGTCCGGATGCCCCGGCGCGACGGCATCGCCGCCACCCGGGACCTGGTGGCCGCCGGCAACCCGGCGCGAGTGGTCATGCTGACCACGTTCGACCTGGACGAGCATGTCTACGCCGCGCTGCGCGCCGGGGCCAGCGCGTTCCTGCTCAAGGACACCCGCCCGGCCGACCTCGCCGAGGCGGTACGCGTGGTGGCCCGGGGCGAGGCGCTGCTCGCGCCCACAGTGACCCGGCGGCTGCTGGACCGGTACGCCGACCGGCTGCCCGCGCCCGCGCCTGTCGCCGACGCGCTCGCCGTGCTGACCGCCCGTGAGCGGGAGGTGCTGACGCTCACCGCGCGGGCACTGTCCAATGCGGAGATCGCCGCCCGGCTGCACCTGAGCACCGCCACCGTGAAGACGCACGTCTCGGCGATCCTGACCAAGCTGGGCCTGCGCGACCGGATCCAGGCGGTGGTGCTCGCGTACGACACCGGACTGGTCCGGCCGGAGCCACCGGTCCGGTAGCCGGCGAACCGGACACCGGCCCCAGACGTGCCGGACCGGGCTGTTCCGCCGTCCGGCCTGGCCCGGCATGTCCGCCGTCTCGCGGCGGCAGGGAGCACACCGGACGGCAACGAAGATTTCTCAATTACCCCCAGTGACCGCCGCAACCCTCCTAGTGTTGGCCACACCGGTGCTCGTCACGGAGTTGGCCACCCGAACGACGTCCCACGCCTACAGCGGACGAAAAGTGAGGGAAGACGCGGATGAAGGCACAGTCATTTCTCGGATCGGCGGCGTTCGGCGTGGGCCTCGGCGCACTGCTGCTCCCGGCCGCCGCGCTGGCGGACACCAGGGTCTCACCCGCCACCACCCCGGTCGGCGGCACCGTCGTACTGACCACCACGTGCAACCCGAACGCCGGTGACGCGATCTTCCGGGTCACCGGCCCGGACCGGGACCAGAACGTCAGGTCCACCACCGCGGCCGCGGGCGGCGGCCTGAGCGCCGAACTGTTCACCGCCGGGTTCACGCTCGGCACGTACACCGTCGCCACCACGTGCGGCGACGGCAGCGACGGCGGCAGCGCCACGTTCACCGTCACCCCGATCGGCGGCGCGCAGGCCGGTGGCGGCGGACGCGACGGCGACACCGGCGTGCTCGTCGCCGGCGGCGTGCTGGCCGCCGGGGCGCTCGCCGGCGGCGCGTACGCGGTCGTCCGCCGGCGCCGCGCGGGCGCCACGGCCTGACCGGCTCGCCGAGCGGCCCACCCGCGCCGGACGTCCCGGCGCGGGCGCCGCGTCCTGTCGGACGGAGGTGGGATGCTGTCGGAGTCGCAGCGGCGGGCGCGTCTGCGCACCGTCGTTCTGGTCACCGCCGTCACGCTCGCCGCAGCCACCGGCGCCGGACTGGTCTCGGCCGGGCTCGGCAGCACGTCGACGCCGCCACCGCAGCCCGGCGTATCCGCCGCGCCCGCCACCGAACGCCCCGGTACGGCCGGCCCGGCACTTTCCCGGTCCACGCCGGTCCGGGTCTCCATCCCGCGCATCGGCGTGGACGCCGAGGTCGTCCCGGTCGCCACCGACGCCGACGGCGCGCTGGAGGTGCCGCCGCTGGAACGGCCGGAGGTCACCGGCTGGTACCACCCCGGTCCCGCCCCCGGCCAGGCCGGCAACGCGGTTCTGGTCGGGCACGTCGACTCGCAGCACGGCCCGGCGGTCTTCTTCGACCTCGGGCGGCTGCGCGGCGGCGACACGATCCGGGTGCTGCGGGCCGACGGCCGGACCGCGACGTTCACTGTGGACGGCGTCGGCGCGTACCCGAAGGAGCGCTTCCCCACCGCGCGGGTCTACGGCGGCGACGCGGCGGCCCGGCTGCGGCTGATCACGTGCGGCGGGCGGTTCGACCCGGGTACCGGCAGCTACCCGGACAACATCGTCGTCTTCGCCACCGCGACCCGGTGAGGCTCAGCCGGCCAGGTCGGCCAGTTCCGCGCCGAGCAGCTTCGCCAGCAGCTCCACCCGGCCGGGATCGTTGCCGGCGGTGATGTTCCGGCTGGGCATCTCGACAGTCATCAGCAGATAGAGGTAGAGCCGGTAGAGCCCGAGCCGCCGCCGCGCCCCGGCGTCGAGCGGGAACGGCGCCGCCGCCCGGTAGGCGCGTACCAGCGGGTCGTCCGGCTCGTCCTCGGCGCGGCGGAACAGCAGCGGCGACACCAGGTCCATCAGCGGGTCGCCCCACAGGTACCGCTCGCCGTCGACCAGGCCGCTCAGTCGCGGCGTGCCGTCCGGGCCGTCGACGGCGAGCACGTTCCCGGCCCAGCCGTCGAAGTGCAGCAGCGCCGGGCGGCGGACCGCGTCGAGCACCGTCGCGTGCCGGGCCACCAGTTCCCGGATCCGGGACGCGGGCACCGGCAGCGGCACGGCCCAGTCCGCCGAGTCGGCGAGCATGTCGTCCACCATCGCCGTGTACGCGTCCCGCCACGTCGCGCCGGAGGCCCGGTCGCCGTCGTAGCCGTACCGCTCGCCGGTGACGGCGTGCAGCGCGGCGAGCGCGCGCCCGAACTCCGCGCGCAGCGGCCCGACGTCCGCGCCGGCCCGGGTCAGGTCCCAGAGGGTACGACCTGGCAGCCGCGCCATGAGCAGCCAGTCGCCCAGCTCGGGGTCGGTGCCGTGGTGCAGCAGCGCCGGCGTCGGCACCCCCGGCGCGCGGCCGGCTACCAGGCGCAGGTAGTGCGCCTCCGCGCCGATCATGTCGCGCTCGTAGCGCAGCAGCGGCACGTGCGGCGGCGGACCGACCTTGAGCACCACCTCGCGGCCGTCGGTGAGGCGTACCCACCAGACGGCGGCGAACCCGCCCCCGGTCAGCGGGCCGCAGCCGGCCACCTCGGCGCCGGATCCGAGCGAGGCGGTCAGGTAGCGGCGGACCTGATCGGGGTCGAGGACACGCTGAGTCGGACTCACACTCATGGACCGGGGAGCGTAGTGCCTGCGTCGTGGGCGCAGCGATCGTGAAGACGTGCGGCACCGGCCGGCGGGACGACCGGTTCAGGCAAGAACCCCCCGCAGGGCCTCCAGTTCGGCCTCGGTGGCGCCGGCAGCCTGGAGATAGGCGGAGACCGAGCCGTGGTGGCTGCGGATCCACACCATGGCATGAAGCAGGTGCGCTGCGGTCACCGGGCGGGTGCCGTGTCCGATCGCCGCGCCGGCCGGCGATCCGGTGAGGCCCAGAGCGGCGTTCGAGCGCAGGAAGTCCTGGGTGACCTCCGCATCGGAAGCATTCAGGAGAGTCTGGATGACGGCGACGACGACTCCGGTGCGGTCCTTGCCGGAGGCGCAGTGGACCAGGGCAGGTAGCGCACCGGGGGTGATGAGCTGCCGGATGATCGCGACGGTGGCACGACCGGCCTGCTCAGCCATGTACGGGTACAGCGCCACCTGGTCGTCCGGCCAGCTCTGCTCGGTGAACACCGGAAAGTGCCACTGCTTGACGTCGAGACCCGCGCACCGGTCCGGCCGGTCGGCCACCTCTCGGATGCTGCGGAGGTCGATGACCGTGCGTAGCCCGAGATCCTCCAGCTCCCGGGCGCCCTCAGGCCTCAGGAGATGCAGGGCGCCAGAGCGATACAGGACCCCACGGCGCAACGATCCGACGCCGCCCGCGTCGCGGAAGTTCCGGACGCCGGAACCGCCGGTGGTGGCGTCGGCCGTGGCCCCACGAGTGATCATGGAGGCGACTATACGAGGTGCACCCTCTCACCCTGTCCCGTCCGGGATATCCCGGCCTACCGGCGGCGAGGGCGATCGTGGTGTGGGAGAGAATCGCCGGGTGGCGAGACGGAAGGCGCGCGAGGGCGCGGGTGAGCGTCCGGCGGCCTGCCCGTGTGGCACCGGCCGGCCGTACGCGGACTGCTGCGGCCCGGTGCACCGGGGCGAGGCGACGGTGGCGACAGCGGAGGCGCTGATGCGGTCCCGGTTCAGCGCGTTCGCGCTCGGCGACGCCGCCTACCTGCGGCACAGCTGGCACTCCACCACCCGGCCCGACCGGCTGGAGCTGGATCCGGGCACCCGCTGGACCCGGCTGGAGATCGTGGAGACCGGGCAGGGCGGGCTGTTCGACAGCGCTGGTACGGTCCGGTTCCGGGCGCACTACCGCGAGGGCGGGCAGGCGGGCGTGCTGGCCGAGCACAGCCGCTTCGCCCGCGAGGACGGCCGCTGGGTCTACTTGGACGCGCTGCCGCAGTGACGCCGCACGGTCGGCTGTTAACAAGGGGCCCTTCCTCTACCGGAGGCGTTAAGAGGGGGCCCTTCCTTTCGCCTAGGCGGGGCGCGGGGCGGGCTGAGCGAGTTCGGCGATCTCCCGGGGCAGCTGGGACAGCGCCCGGTTGAACTGGGCGGGCCCGATCACCCGGTGCAGGGCCTGCAACACCGCCCGGGCGCCACGCTCGGCGTCGGACGGTGTCGCGCCGGAGCGTTCGGCGACCCGGCGCAGGAACTCGTCGTACCCGAAGACCTCGGGATCGTCGACCCGGGCGCGTGCCAGCAGCGGACGCAACTCGTGCGCGACGTGCGCGGACAGGTCGTCGGCCTCGCCGCCGCTGATCCGCTCGGCGAGCGTGCGCAGTGTCGCCTCGGTCAGCGCGCGGGCCGTCTCCACCGGCACGCCGGCGCGGGCGGACACCCGCCCGTAGAACTCCGGTTCGGCCATCGCCCGTCCTCCCGTCGCACAGGCAGCGTGGCTACCCGCCGACGACCCCGGCAAACACCGCCCCGCGCCGCCGGGGGCGAGCACCGGCTCAGGCCAGGGACCGGGCCGCCGAGACGATCGCGCCGACGCCGATGCCGGCCCGGTCGAGCTGCTGGGCGGGGGTGCCGGAGCCGGGCAGCCCGCGTACCGCCAGGTGGTTGACCCGGGCCGGTTCGCCCAGGTCGGCCAGCGCCTCCAGCACCGCGGAGCCCAGCCCGCCCTCCGGGTAGTGGTCCTCGACCACGACGAGCCGCCCGCCGGTCTCCACCACCGCCTCGGCGAGGCGCTGCCGGTCCACCGGCTTGATCGAGTACAGGTCGATCACCCGGGCCTCGATGCCCTCGCGGGTCAGCTCGTCGGCGGCGGCGAGGCAGAGGTGCACCGTCACGCCGGTGCCGAGCAGCGCCACGTCCCCGCCGTCGCGCGGCATCCGGCTGCCGCCGATCGGGAACGGCTCGGCGTCGTCGTAGAGCACCGGGTACGCGCCGCGCGTCGTCCGCAGGTAGCTGACCCCCGGGTGGTCGGGCAGCTGGGCGACCAGGGCCGCGCAGGAGACCGCGTCGGCCGGGCACAGCACCGTGGAGCCGGGCACCGCGCGCAGCGCCGCGATGTCTTCCAGCCCCATCTGGGACGGGCCGTCCGGGCCGATCTCCACCCCGGCGTGCGAGCCGACGAGCGCGATGTCGGCGCGGGAGACGCCGGCCATCCGGATGAAGTCGTACGCCCGGGACCAGAACGCGGCGAACGTCGCGGCGAACGGCCGGTAGCCGCGCACCGCCAGGCCCACCGCCGCGGCGGCGAGCTGCTGCTCGGCGATGAACATCTGGAAGAACCGATCCGGGTACGCGGCGGCGAAGCGTTCCGCCCGGGTGGAGTCGCTGACCTCGCCGTCGAGCGCTACCACGTCGGGCCGGGCGGCCCCGAGGGCGCGCAGCGCGTCGCCGTACGCGTCCCGCGTGGCGACCTTCGTCCCGCGCTCGTACCGGGGCAGTTCCGGCTGCCCGTGCCCGGCCGCTGCGGTGCGCGGCGCGGGTGGTGGTTTCGGTCCGGCGACCCGGATGCGCCAGGGGCCGCCGAGCGCCCGGACGGCCCGGTCGGCCAGCTCCGAGTCGAACGGCTTGCCGTGCCAGGCCGGGTCGTTCTCCACCTCGGGCACGCCCCTGCCCTTGACCGTGCGGGCCAGCACCACTGTCGGCCCGGTGGCGTCGCGTGCCTGCCCGTACGCCTCGTCGATCGCGCCGAGGTCGTGGCCGTCCACGACGATCGCCTGGCAGCCGAACGCCTCGACGCGCCGCCGGTAGGTGTCCAGGTCCCACTCCAGCTCGGTGGGGCCGCGCTGGCCGAACCGGTTGACGTCCACGATCGTGGTGAGGTTGCGCAGCCCGTAGTGGCCGGCCTTGTCCAGCGCCTCCCACACCGATCCCTCGGCGGTCTCGCTGTCGCCGCAGAGCACCCAGACGTGCGCGGGCGAGCGGTCGAGGTACTGGGCGGCCAGCGCCACCCCGACGCCGACCGGCAGGCCCTGCCCGAGCGAGCCGGTGGCCACGTCCACCCAGGGCAGCACCGGCGTCGGGTGACCCTGCAGGCGCGAGCCGGCCCGCCGGTACGTCTCCAGCAGCTCCTGCTCGCTGATCGCGCCGGTGGCCCGGAACACCGCGTACAGCAGTGGCGAGGCGTGCCCCTTGGAGAAGATCAGGTGGTCGTTGCCGGGGTTGTCGGGGTAGGACCAGTCGTAGCGCAGGTGCCGGGCGACCAGCACGGCGAGCAGGTCGGCGGCGGACAGGCTGGACGTGGGGTGCCCGGAGCCGGCCATCGTGCTGCACCTGATGGCGTCCACCCGCAGCTGGGCGGCCAGTTCGGCCAGCCCGGTCAGCTCCTCGTCGCGCAGTGTGCGCTCTGCTTCCAACGTCACCGCGATCGTCTCCCGGGGTCGCCGAATTTCCGGACCAACGCTAGGCCGCGAACGCGACCATTGGTCCCCTTTCTGGCGATTCACGCCCGACCGGTGAGCAGCCAGAGCGCCACCAGCAGGTACGGCAGGACCGCGACCGCGAAGGCCGCCGGGTTGCCCACGGCGCCGGCGAGCAGCCCGTACCCGCCGTAGAAGGCGACGACTGTCAGATCGGTGGCCATCCCGGCCAGCGAGGTGACCGTGGCCCGGGCCGACCCGGCGATCCGGGCCTGGAGCCGCACGTCGGCGAGCACGGTGGCCAGCTGGAACGCGGCGAACGCGGCCGCCAGCAGCAGGAACCCGGCCGGGTGCCGCAGCAGCGCCCCGGCCGCCGTCGCCGTCGCCGCGAACACCAGCAGACCGGCGTACCCCCGGTGGGTCAGCCGCTCGCCCAGCGGCGCCAGCAGCCCGCCCACCGTCATCCCGGCCCACACCACCAGGAGCAGCAGCGGTACGCCCGCCTCGGCCGTGCCGGTGTCGGCGGCCAGCAGCCCGGTGTACTCGTCGAGCCCGCCCCAGATCGCGGTGACGGCCGCGACCAGCAGCACGGCGGCGCGGACGCGGCGGTCGGCCCGCACCTCGGCCAGTCCGAGCCGCAGGCTGTCCAGCCAGCCGGGCTCGTCGTCACCCGGCTTCTCCCCCGGCCCGACGCCCGGCGGCGCCGCGGCGGGTGGTGGGCGGTGTTCCGGGAAGCGGGCCGCGACGGCCGCCGCCAGCAGGCACGTCGCCACGCTCGCCGCGCCGACGGCGAGGTAGCCGCCGAGCGCGAACACCGGCCCGGCGAGCACCCCGGACCCGACCGCGCCGAGCACCTCGGCGGTGCGGGTCCGGCCGATCAGCCGGGCGTACCGGTCGGTGGCGCCGAGGCGTTCCAGCTCGGTGAAGACGAGTGCCTCCAGCGCCCCGGAGCGCAGCGCGCCACCGGCGCCCCAGAGCAGGAAGCCGACGGCGAACGCCGGATAGGACGGCAGCAGCACCCAGAGCGCGAACCCGGCGGCGGCCAGCAGCGGCGCCAGGCAGAGCAGCAGGCGGCGCGACACCGCGTCGGCCCACACGCCGGAGGGCACCTCCAGCAGGATGCCGGCGGCCGCCCAGAGCACGAACAGCGAGGAGATCTGCCCGACCGACAGCCCGGTGTCGGCGAACAGCAGCACGTAGAGCGGGTAGAGCAGGACGAGGTCGGTGAGGAACGCGTACCCGTAGAGCGTCGCCGCCAGGCGGCGGGTAGCGGGCACGCGGGCCGGAGCGACGAGCATGGAACCTTCCCACGGGACGTGACGGACACCGGTCGCAATGCACGGCGTCCGCGGCGGCCCGCGGCCTCGTCGCTCAGGAAGGCATCAACATCGCCAGGTCATGCCGGGATCCTATCTGCCGCGAGGCGCCCGGGTGGTCCCCGGCGGGCACGAGATCGGGGCGGGACCGTGCGGTCCCGCGCCCCGATTCGTCGCCGCTGTCGGGTCAGCGGCGGAACTTCTCCACGTCGGCCTGCGGAATGACCATGGTGGCCTCGCTGTCCGCGGCCTGCTCGGCGGTCGGCTGGCGCGGCGTGGCCAGCTGGGTGCGCTCGGAGTCGGCGTACGCCGGAATGTGCTGCGTGGCCTCCGCGCCCGCCTGCGACGGCACCGGCTCGGTGGGGTCCGCACCGGTGGCGGCCGGGGCCGACGGGGTGGCCGGGTACGCCGGGACCGGCTGGGTGCGGTCCGCCTCGGCGTCGCGGCTCACCGGCTGGGTCAGCTCCGAGTCCGCGTACGGGCCGGAGGCCGCGAGGCGGGCCTCGACGTCACGCCGGCCGGCCTGGTAGGCGCGGGCGTGCGTGGCGATGGTGCGCGACTCCTCCTCGGCCCGGGTCAGCCAGTTCTCCCAGCGGCTCTGCATCGGCCGGACCAGCCCGCCGCCGACGCCGACGACCAGGATGCCGCCGATGGTGGCGAGCACCGCGATCAGCACCGGGGTGGTGACCGTGGTGGCGACGCCGATCTGGTTGAGCGCGGCGATGACACCGAGACCCAGGATGAACACCGAGGCGAGGTTCGCCAGCACCCGGCCGTACGAGAGGCCGCCGAGCGCGCTGGAGATGATGTCCTTCACCGCGCGGGCGATGGCCGCCGCGACCACCACGATGACGATGGCGACGAACGCCCGGGGCAGCCAGGCGATCACGCCGGCGATCAGGTCGGAGATGGGGTTCGGGCCCCAGATGCCGAACGCGAGCTGGAGCGTGACCAGCAGCACCCCGTAGTAGGCGAGCTTGGCGACGATGTCGCTGGCGTCGTACTTGGAGCGGGCCAGCGCGGTCTTGATCCCGCCGCGCTCGACGGCGCGGTCGAAGTGGACCCGCTCCAGCACCTTGTCGACGAGCTTGAGCACGGCCTTGGCGATCAGCCAGCCGGCGACCAGGATCGCGATGAACGCGACCGCCTTGGGCAGGAACAGCATTACCGAACGGAACGCGTCGCCCACCGCGTCCCCGAAGTTGTCTCTCATCGAAGGGCCTCCACGTACGTGGTCCAGGTTTGTTCGGGTGGGGCTACCCGGACCCGCGCGCGGGGAAACGCGGTCAGCCGCCCGGGCAGCGGTAGACGACCCGGGTGCTGGCCTGCGTCGGCGCCGGTTCGATGATGTTGACGGTGGCGATCGCGGCGGTCGCCCCGACCCCGCTGAACGTCCACTTGAGCGTGAGGGCGGCGGTCTGCTGCCCGCTGCCGACCCGTTCGGTGAGCACGGCGCCGGGCGGCGCGCCGGTGCGGAACCACTGGTAGCGGATCGTCCCGCCGCGCCCGTTGGTGCGCACCGTGGCGACCACGTCGACTGTCACGTCGCAGGCCACCCCGGCCGGCCGGGACACCGCGACGGTGACCCCCTCGACCTCCAGCGGATGCAACCGCTGCCACAGGTAGAGGCCGGCCGCCAGCAGCAGCGCCGCGGTGAGCAGCGTGGACAGCACCGAGACGACGCGTCGCCAGACCGGACGCGTGCGGATCGGGGGCGCGGTGGGCCACTGCGGCGCGGGCGGCGGCGTCGCCGGCACGCCCGGACCGAAGCGCAGCTCGCCACCCGGAGCCGGCCCGCCACTCACCGCCCGCGCGTCGCCGGTCCGATCCGGGTACGCCCCGCCGTCCGTCGCCGCCGTCCCGGAGTGGTGCCCCCGAGGCGGCCCGCCGGTGGGTTGCCAGGAGGCGGTGGGCTGCCATGATGCGGTCGGTTCCGCGCCGGGACGCCCCGTCGGGCGCGGGTAGACGGTGGCCTGCCCGGTCGCGTTTCCGGCTGGCGGGCGCATCTGGACCGTCGCCTCGCCCGCGTCGTCTGCCCGGCCTGGGCGCACGTGCACGGTCTGCTCGGCATCGGGCGGCGTCGGCGTGGCCGGGGCGGCGAGGTCTGCGGTGCGGTCGTCCCCGCCGGGGATCGCCGTCAGGTGGACCGTGGGTTCGGCGGTCGGTGGCTGGTCACCCGCCGCCCCGGGGAGGTGGACGGTGGGCTCCGACCTGCCGGTCGCCGCCGGGGTGTCGACGGCGAGCCGGACGGTCGGCTCCGCGTTGTCGATTACCAGCACGGTTGTCGGCTCGGCACCGCCGGCGGGCGGCTCCGCCCGCTCCACGACGAGCGGCACTGTCGGCTCCGCTTTCTCGGCGGTCTGCTCCGCCCGCGTGACGGCGAGCGGGACCGTCGAGTCGGCGTCGGCTCGCGGCCGGACCAGGTCGACGGTGGGCTCGGCGGTGTCCGCGTCACCGGTGATCGGCAGGGCGCGGGTGGGCAGCGCCTCGGTGGGCTCGTCGGGGCGGGTCACGCGGAGGTTCCCCGGGACGGGCTGCGGTGCGGGACGGTGGGCACTGTCGTACTCCTAGCCGGGGGTGCAGTCGTGGTAGAGCGTCACATACACAGGTGACGCCGAGGTGGTCGTGTTGCCGGCGGCGTCGGCGGCGGTGACCCGGACGGGGATCCGGGTGCTGCTCCTGGGCGTGGACAGCGGGCCGAGCGTGCCGGTGAACACGCCGCGCCCGGTGGCGGACATCCGGATCGTGCCGGTGGCGCCGTCGAGGGTGTAGCCGAAGGTGACGGTGAGCGCGGCCGCGCCACTGCGGTCGTCGGTGACGGTGGCGGTGACGGTGCTGCTCTTGGCGCCGTAGGGGCAGCCCTTCGGGTCCAGCTCCCCCGGGTCGGCGCGTACGCCGTCCACGACCGGCGCTGTCACGTCCGGCGGCGGGCTGGTGCTGCGCGACGCGCTGGGGGTGGGCGTGCCGGTGCGGGTCGGCGTTCCGGTCCGGTCCGGCGTGGGCGGTGGCGGCGCGGCGGCCGCGGTGGCCGGGCCGGGTGTCGGCGACGGGCTGGGTGTCTCGGAGCCGGTCGGGTCCGGTGCGGGCGTGCCGGCGGCGGTGGCGGGAGCAGCACTCGCCGGGCCGGTGGGACCGGCGGCGGAGGTGCCGTCGTTGGCGGCGTAGCTGTAGCCGGCGCCACCGGCCAGGGCGGCGGCGACCAGGGTGCCGGCGGCCAGAGCGGTACGGGCGCGGCCCTGACGGAACCGTCCGCCCCGGCCGGTGGTCGTGCCGAGTTCGGTGTGCGCGACGGCGGTGGCGCCCCCGGCCCGCTCGGGGAACGGCCACAGCGCGGCGAGCAGTGCGGCCCGCCGGGCGAGCTCCCGCAGCCCGTGTTCCTCCCAGTCGGGGCCGTACCCGATGCCGGCGACCCGTTCCAGCAGGTCCAGGAACGCCTCGGCGGTCGGCGGGCGGTCGTCGGGGCGTTTGGCCATGCCGTGGCGCAGCAGCTCGTGCACCGGCGGGGGCGCCGCCTCGGCGGGGATCGGTGCGCCGGCGTGCTGGTCGCGCAGGGAGAGCAGGTCCGGTCCCTGGTACGGGGGCCGGCCGGTGAGGCACTCGAAGAACGTGGCGGTGGCGGCGTAGACGTCGCACGCCGGGCTGGCCGGGGCGCCGGTCCACTGCTCGGGGGCCATGTAGCGGGGCGTGCCGGAGACAGTGGCGCCGGAGCCCTGGCCGATCGGCATGGCGATGCCGAAGTCGGCGAGCTTGCTCAGCCCGGTGCCGGTGACCAGGACGTTCTCCGGCTTGTAGTCACGGTGCACGACTCCGTGGGCGTGCGCGGCGGCCAGGCCGGCGAGCGAGCCCTTGAGGACGCAGAGCGCGGCCTCGGGCGTGGTCGGGCCGTGTTCGCGAAGCATCTGGCGCAGCGAGACCCCGTCGACCAGCTCCATCACGATGGCCGCGCCGTGCGGGCTCTCCACGTACTCGTAGAGGCGGCTGACGTGCGGGTCGTCGATCTCGCCGAGCAGCCGGGCCTCGGTGCGGAACGCGGTCCGGAACGCCGAGTCCGCGCCCAGGTCGCGGACCAGGTACTTGATCGCGACCGGGGTGCCGGTCGGGTCGTGGGTGGCGAGCACGACGCTGCCCGACGCGCCGGCGCCGAGCCGGCGGACCGGCGTGTATCCGGACAGTTCCCAGCCGCTCATGCGACAGACTCCACGGCGTCCCACGGGCGGATGTCGGGTGCCGCCTCGGTCGTCATTCTCACCGCGCCACGGCCGTCGGCCATCGCCGCAACGGCTGCTTCCGGACGCCGGTCGGCGCCCGGTTCCCGGTACGGCGCGGCACCGCACGGCAGTTGGTCGTTATCGGACACACCGCCACGAGTACCAGACCCCGGCAACCACCCTCACCTCGTTGATCATGAAGTTGGCCGGGGACAAAGAGGACGGAGATCGCCGCCACCTTCATGGTCGACGGGCTGGGACCGGGGGCGGTCAGAAGCGGCGGGCTGGGGGGATGCCTGCGGGTGGAGGGGTGCGGAGCAGCCAGAGGGGGTTGCTCGCGCCTACTATCTCCCCGTCGCGGTCGCGGATCTGGGTACGCACGTACGTGCCGGCGCCGACGCGCACCGGCAGGTCGTGCCAGCCCTGCCGCAACTGCCGCCAGGCAACCTGCCCGACCCGGACAGCCGGTGTCGGGTCCGCGACACCGGCCCGGTCGACCGCGCCGGTGACCGTCTCCAGCGTGGCCCCGGCCGGCAGGTCGGTGGCGCGCAGCCGCACCGTGACGGCCTCCTCGGCGAGCACGGCGAGGGCGCCCATGGCGCTGCGGCCACCCAGTTCCAGGTCCAGCGCGCCCCGGTAGCCGGCCAGGTCGGCGAACCACGCCTGCCCGGCGCGCAGCGCCGCGACCAGGTCGTCCCGGCCGGTCGAGGCCGCCCAGACCGATGTGACGTTCCGGTCCCGGCCGGCCCGCCAGTCGGTGCCGTCGTGGTCGTCGGTGACTCCCACGGCGGTGAGCGGGATCGCGTTGCGGGCCGCCACGTCGTACGCCCACAGGTGGTCCTCGACCGGTCTCCGGCCGATCTCGATCAGGTCGACGCCGAGCGCGTCGCGGCTCACCAGCAGCCGGGCCAGCGACTCGCGGCGCTCCGCGTCCAGCGGGTGGTTCCAGCAGACCACGCCGCCGTGCGAGTGCAGGAACTCCACCATCCTCTCGGTGGCGTCGACGTCGTTGTCCCGGTACGGCGGGGACGGGAAGCGCGGCAGCGTGCCGTCACCGCCGAACCAGTTGAGGTGCCGCACCATGGACACCTCGTACGCGCGGTGGTGGGTGACGCCGGGATACGCGCCGTCGTAGCCGCGCAGCACCTCGGCGCGCAGTTCCTCGCCCGCCTGCCCGGCGCGGCGGGCCCGGTCGAAGACGAGCCGGTCCACCAGGTACGCGCCGCGCGCGCCACCGGCCACCGTCACGCCGAGGCGCAGCCCGCGCAGCGAGTTGTCCCCGGCGACCAGGTCCGGCCAGAGCCGACGTACGTCGGCGAGCAGGTCGAACGTGTGCCGCCGCCAGGCGCCGGCCGGGGCGGGCAGTTCCACAGTGCCGTGCCGGCCGTCGACCGTGTGCCGGGTCGTGTCCACGCCGCCGAGGCGGTAGCGCAGCACGAGCTGCCCGGCGGGCCGGCCGGTTCCGGCCGGGTGGTGCGAGAGCGCCAGCTCCACGGTGAGCGTGGCGTCCCGGCCGGCCGCCTCGGGGCGTACGTCGAGGTGCAGTGTGGTGTCGGAGATGTTGGAGGTGTGCGTCCAGTTCCACGCCTTGCCCGCGTACCAGTGGGTGCCGGCACCGGCGGCGGTGAGGCGCAGCGCGCGGCCCGGGCCGTCGGGGGCGTCCGGCACGTCCACGAAGTCGGCGGCCGGGGCGGACAGGCGCCCCTCGGTGGCCGGCTGCCAGGTCCAGGCCAGGCCGCCCTCGCGTTCCTCCGGCCCGTCGAAGTGGACGACGCGGCGGTGGTCGTGGGCGGCGACCCGGAAGTCGTGGTCGGTCCACCAGAGCACGTCGACGCCGTTGCGGCGGGCCTGGTCGAGGTGGGCGGCGTAGCTGGCCACGCCCTCGCTGAACGAGGCGTGCAGGTGCATCGCCATGCTGACCGGCCGCCGGCCGCGCGGCGGGGGCGGCGGCCTGTCGCTGGTGGCGGCCAGCCCGACCGGCACGCCGATCCCGGCGACCGCCAGCCCGCCCGCGGCGACGAGCAGGCTACGCCGGTCCAGCCGTCCACGACCCGCCATGCCACTCCCCCATCCCGCCGGGGCCAGCGTACGTGCGGAACATCAGCGCGGGGGTACCGCCACCCGGGCGGCGAGCGGGCGCCCGGCCAGCCGCCGGATCGCCAGGTACGCCTCGCAGCCGAGGCAGAGCCCGAACGCGGCGTTTCCGAAGGCAGCGGCCAGCGCGGCGCCGGTGGCGGACAGGCCGAGCGCGGGCAGCCCGGCGAACCAGCCGGCCGCGCCGACGACACTGAAGGCCAGGCCGACGACCTGGGCGAAACGCACCGGCGCGACCGGCTCCAGCTCCGCCGGCGGGTCCAGCCGGGGCGCCACCAGGGCGCGGAACAGCAGACCGTACGGCCCGAGGCGCGGGTTCAGGGCGGTGAGCGCGAACACGACGGCCTGGGCGAGCAGGAGCAGCCCGGAGCCGGTGACGAGGACGAGCGCGAGGACGGCTGTGGTGAGGACGGCGGCGAAGCGCGGTCCCCGGGGGTCGAGCAGCATGGGGTCGGTCCGTTCGTGCGGGGGCGGTCGGTCAGGCGGGACGCGCCGCCGCACAGAGGCTCGTGGCGAGCCGCCCGTGGTCCACCACCCGGCGGCGGGTCAGCCGTACGCCGGTCATCGCCCGGCTCCGACGGTGAGCGCGGCGGTCAGGTCGTCGCGGTCGGGCACGCCCGCTGCCCGGCGCACCACGCGGCCGGCCGCGTCCACCACCAGCACGGTCGGGGTACGCCACACGTCCAGTTCCCGGGCCGCGTCGAGGTGTTCGTCCACGCCGACCTCCAGCACGGTCACGCCGTCGTGGCGGGCGGCGACGTCGGCGAGCACCCGGCGGGCGGCCCGGCAGGGCGCGCAGACCGGGGCGGAGAACTGCACCAGCGTGACCTCGCCGGGGCGTACCCCGAGGGCGGTGAGGGTGGCCCGGTGCGGCGCCCCGGCAGCGGTCGATGGGCGATTCCGGACGGCGCGCAGCCGCCCGTCGTGGCGGCGGCGCCACCAGCCGAACGCGGTGGCGGCCGCGAGCACCGCGAGGAGCACGACGATCCCGGCCGGGCTGGGCGACTGCATCGGCCCAGGCTGCCACGGCAGGTAGCGGAAGGACATGGTCCGTCCCGGTCAGCGGATGTGAGATCGCCTACTCCGGCGGTAGGAACGGCCGGCGAACGTCGCTTTTGTCCTCTGGCGCACCGCGCGCGCTTGGCAATATTCTCCACCACACGCGCATTCCTTGCAGTTCCTTTACATCGCCCGGCGCGGGTCGGGCCATCGAGGAGGCGAGATGCACTTCGACCACCCCGAGCTGGACCGCCGTACGCTGCTGCGGGCCGGCCTCGGCGCCGCCGCGGTCGCGGTCGTCGGGAGCGAGCTCGCCCTGCCGGCCGCCGCGCAGGCGGCGCCGGGCGCGGACCTCGACTGGATCATCAGCTGCGACGGGTGGGCCGCTCGCCCGCCGGCCGACCCGCTCTCGGTGAGCGCGATCCCGACCAACAAGATCATCGTGCACCACATGGCGTTCCCGAACGTCACCGACTACTCCGAGGAGCACGCCAAGCAGCTCGCCCGCGACTGCCAGGACCTCCACATGGACGGCAACGGCTGGTCCGACACCGGGCAGCACTTCACGGTGAGCCGCGGCGGTCACGTCCTGGAGGGACGGCACGGCAGCCTGGACCGGCTGCGGGCCGGTGACCGGCAGATGATCGCCGCGCACTGCCCGGGCGAGAACGGGCGGGCCATCGGCATCGAGAACGAGGGCACGTACGTCACCGAGACGCCGCCGGAGGAGCTGCTCGACTCCCTCGCCCGGCTGTGCACCGCGATCTGCCGGCAGTACGGGCTGCACGCGCACGACATCTTCGGCCACTGGGACTTCCGCGCCACACTCTGCCCGGGGGCGATGTTCTACCGCGAGTTCCCGGCGCTGCGCCGCGCGGTGTTCAAGGAACTCGGCACCGACCTGGGCGACGTGCCGGCCCGCCGCTGGCCGGACATCTGGCGCTTCGTCGGCGGGCCGGTGGTCCGGGTCGCGCAGTACCTGCTGACGTTCCAGGGCTACACCGTGCCGGTCACCGGCGTGTTCGACGCGGCCACCGTCGCGGCGGTGCAGGACTGGCAGGCCCGCAACGGCATCCCGGTCGACGTCGACGCCACGCTCACGGCGCCGACCTGGGAGACCCTGGCACCGGAGCTGGACCAGAAGTCGAGCGGGATCCCGGTGACCGCCGCGCAGTTCATGCTCGCCTCCAAGGGCTACGCCGAGGTCGTCCCGACCGGCGAGTACGACCACGCCACCCGCACGGCGGTGAAGGACCTCCAGCGCCTGCACGGACTACCGCCCAACGGCAAGATCAGCACCACCACCTGGTGCGCGCTGGTGGGGGGTGTGGTGCGCCAGTCGTTCCACAAGCACTGACGGCGCACCGGCGGGGAGAGCGGTGGGGGTGGCGACGCGCCACCCCCACCGTGTCGTTGTGGGACGGAAGGCGGCGAAACGTCGGCATTGACAGCTGGTGAACAACGGCTATCCCGGACGCCGGTGATGCGTCGATCATTGCCCGCAGATAGATATGAGTCATTCTCACCTCCGGGCACGACGCCCGGCGCGGAGGCCGAGACGCCGTCAGCCGGGCGTACCGAACGGCCCGACTCCGCGTCCCCGGAGGATCGCCATGCCACGACCCGCCATCCGTGCCCGCCTCGCGGCGCTCACCGCCGCCGCCCTCACCGCGAGCGTCCTGACGGTCACCCCGCCGTCACCGGCGCTCGCCGCCACCACGTTCACCCCCGACGACTACTGCCTCGGCCAGTGCGCCGACATCCTGCCCCCCGGGCAGAACGGCAACGCCACGCTCGCCGGCATCCTGGCCCACCAGGCGCTCGGCACCCGCCCCGCGCACTCAAGCGACCAGCTCGACGAGTACGCCAACCTGGTCTACAACTACGCCGGGCTGACCGACGAGCAGATCGCCCACTTCTACAACGACGCCTCGTTCGGGGTCCCCGACGGGCAGGTCGAGAGCACGATCTCGCCGCGCTCGGACGTCACCATCGTGCGGGACAAGGCCACCGGCGTCCCGCACGTCACCGGCACCACCCGCTCCGGCACCATGTTCGGCGCCGGGTACGCCGGCGCCCAGGACCGGCTCTGGGTGATGGACCTGCTGCGGCACGTCGGCCGCGGCAACGTCAGCTCGTTCGCCGGCGGCGCCCCCGGCAACCGGGAACTGGAGCAGAGCGTCTGGGCCAACTCGCCCTACACGGAGGCGGACCTCCAGGCCCAGGTGAACGCGCTGCGCCTCAAGGGCACCCGGGGCCAGCAGCTCTACACCGACGTGGTCGACTACATCGCCGGCATCAACGCCTACATCGACAAGTCGATCGCCGACGACAACTACCCCGGCGAGTACGTGCTCACCGGCGCCGGGAAGCCGAAGCACTTCACCATGACCGACCTGATCGCCACCGCCGGTGTCATCGGCGGGCTGTTCGGCGGGGGCGGCGGCAGCGAGATGCAGTCCGCGCTGGTCCGGGTGGCCGCCCGGGCCAAGTACGGGCCCACCGAGGGCGACCGGGTCTGGGCGGCGTTCCGCTCGCAGAACGACCCGGAGACCGTGCTGACGCTGCACGACGGGCAGAGCTTCCCGTACGGCGCGACGCCGCCCGGCGCCACCAGCGCGGTGCTGCCCGACGCCGGCACGGTGGTCGCCGAGCCGCTCGCGTACGACGCCACCGGCGGGGCCGCCGCCCGCACCGGCAGCAGCGCCGCCACCAAGGACCTGGTCGGTGGCCTGTCCAACCTGCGGGCACACGGCATGTCCAACGCGGTAGTGGTCTCCGGCCGGCACACCACCACCGGCAACCCGGTGGCCGTGTTCGGCCCGCAGACCGGCTACTTCGCGCCGCAACTGCTCATGCTCCAGGAACTCCAGGGGCCGGGGATCAGCGCGCGCGGCGCCGCGTTCGCCGGGCTGAACCTCTACGTGCTGCTCGGCCGCGGCCAGGACTACGCGTGGAGCGCCACCTCAGCCTCCCAGGACCTGACCGACACGTACGCGGTGCCGCTGTGCACCACCGACGGCAGCGCGCCGACGCTGCGCTCCAACCGCTACCTCTACCGCGGCCAGTGCGTCGCGATGGAGGTGCTGGAGAAGCGCAACTCCTGGTCGCCGACGCTCGCCGACTCCACCCCGGCCGGCGCGTACACGCTGCGCTCGCTGCGCACCAAGTACGGGCTGGTGGCCTACCGGGGGCTGGTGAACGGGCAGCCCACCGCGTTCACCAAGCTGCGCTCCACCTACCGGCACGAGGCCGACTCGGCGATCGGCTTCCAGGCGTTCAACGACCCGGCGGCGATGGGCAGCGCGGCGGCGTTCCAGACGTCCGCAACCAGCGTCGGGTACGCGTTCAACTGGTTCTACGTCAACTCGACAGAGGCGGCGTACTACAACTCCGGCTCCAACCCGGTCCGCCCGTCCGGGCTCGACCCGAACCTGCCCGCGAAGGCGGAGCCGGCGTACGAGTGGGCCGGCTGGAACCCGGACACCAACGACGCCACGTACGCCCCGGCGTCGGCCCACCCGCAGTCGGTCAACCAGGACTACTACGTCAGCTGGAACAACAAGCAGGCGCGCGACTTCGGCGCGGCCGACGGCAACTTCAGCTACGGCGCCGTGCACCGGGGCCAGCTGCTCGACGGTCCGGTGCGCGCGGCCATCGCCCAGCGCAAGGTCGGCCGCGCCGACATCGTCCGGATCACCGCCGAGGCGGCGGTGACCGACCTGCGCGGCCAGCAGGTCCTCGGCGAACTGCTGCGGGTGCTCGACAGCACGCCGGTCACCGACCCGGCGCTCGCCGCCGCGGTGAGCAAGCTGCGGGCCTGGCAGCAGGCCGGGTCGCGGCGGGTGGAGACGTCACCCGGCTCGAAGGTCTACCAGCACGCCGACGCCATCCGGATCTTCGACGCCTGGTGGCCGCTGCTGGCCTCGGCCCAGTTCCGCCCCGGCCTCGGCCCCGACCTGTACGGCGCGCTCGTCGGCGCCCTCCAGGTCAACGAGTCGCCCTCGGGCGGCCAGAACGGCGCCCGCGACGGCACCGTGAACTGGGCGGCGCAGGGCCAGGCGCACAAGGGCTCGTCGTTCCAGTACGGCTGGTGGGGCTACGTCGACAAGGACCTGCGTGCCGTGCTCGGCGACCCGGTGGCCGGTGGGCTCGGGCGCACGTACTGCGGCAACGGCAACCTGGGCGCGTGCCGGCAGGCGCTGCTCGACACGCTCGGCCAGGCCACGGCGGCGCCGGCGACCACCGTCTACCCGGGCGACTCGTCCTGCGGGGCGGGCGACCAGTGGTGCGCCGACTCGATCGCCCAGTCCGGGCTCGGCGGCATCACCCACCCGCTGATCGCCTGGCAGAACCGGCCCACCTACCAGCAGGTCGTCTCGTTCCCGGCGCGCCGGGGCGACACGGTGACCAACCTGGCGCAGGGCCGTACCGCCACCGCGTCCAGCACGCAGTTCCTGACCAGCAACACCCCGGCGAAGGCGGTCGACGGCAGCCTCGGCACCCGGTGGGCCAGCAGCTACAACGACAACCAGTGGCTGCGGGTGGACCTCGGCTCGGCCCGCACGATCAGCCGGGCGGTGCTGCGGTGGGAGGCCGCCTACGCCACCGGCTACCGGATCGAGGTCTCCGGTGACGGCAACTCCTGGCAGCCGGTGTTCAGCACCACCACCGGCAACGGCGGCGTCGACAACGTGACGTTCGCCCCGGTCAGCGCCCGCTACGTGCGGATGTACGGCGTCACGCGGGCCACCTCGTACGGCTTCTCGCTCTACGAGTTCGAGGTCTACGGACGGTGACGTCATGCGGACGGCCGGCGGGAGCTCCCGCCGGCCGTCCGCCCCGGGCCCGGCCGGCTAAGCACGCCAAACGAACACCTGTGAGAAGAT
>NZ_JBEZMS010000044.1:0-38464 GCF_040652815.1 Micromonospora sp. NPDC048169 | reverse complement strand
GCCCGCACCGCGCCCGCCGCCTCCTCCAGCGCGGTCCGCAGCCGCGCGTGCTCGGCCAGCGACTCGCGCAGCCGCTCCGGCGCGGGCGCGTCCGCGAGCTGCTCGTCCAGCTCGGCCAGGCGCGTGCCGAGCTGGTCGTGCTGGGTGCGGGCGCGCAGCAGCACCCGGTCGGAGTCACGGGCCGCGGTGTCGCGTTCCTGCACGACCCGCTTGGCTGCCTCGCTCGCCGCCCGCGCCGTCTTGCCCGCCTCGATCGCCCGGCTCACCGCCGAGCCCTCCGGCACCGCCGGCACTGTGGTGACTGTCTGCTCGCACACCGGGCAGGGCGCGCCGCCGACCAGGTGCGCCCGCAGCGCCACCGCCTGGTCGGCGGCCTTCGCCTCCTCGTGCGCGCGGAACGCCGAGTCCAGCTCCGTCTCGGCCCGTTGCGCGTCCGCCCGCGCCGCCGCCAGCGCCGCCACCGCCGCGTCGTGCTCGGCGCGCGCCGCGTCCACCGCCGCCCGGACCGTCGCCGCCTCCGCGGTCAGCCGGTCCCGGTCCGCGTACGCCTTCAGGTGCAGCCGCAGCGCGCTCTCGTCACCGGCGGCGGCCAGCTCCCCGCGCAGCTTCTCCTCGCGCTCCTCGGCCAGCCCGACCGCGCCCGCCGCCTCGTCGGCGGCCACCCGGGCCTGCGCCACCGCCCGCGCCAGCTCGGCCGTGCCGTCCGGCGGCCGCACCCCGGCCAGCACACCCAGCTCGGCGTCGAGGGCGGCCAGCGCCGCGGCCCGCTCACCCGCCGTGGCCCGGGCCAGCTCCCATTCGGGTACGGCGGCAGCGACAGCGGCGGCCAGTTCCCGCATCGCGTCCACCCGCTCCCGGGCGGCGGTCAGGCTGTCGTCGTCGACGTCGGCGAGCCCGCCGAGCATCTTGTCGACGGTCTCCAGCTTCGCCTCGGCCTGCCCGGCCCGCTCGACGGCCTTCTTCTGCACCGACTCGTAGACGCCCAGCCCGAGCAGGTTCACCAGGATCTGCTGGCGGGTGGCCGGCTTGGCGTGCAGGAAGTCGGCGAACTGCCCCTGCGGCAGCACCACGCACGAGGTGAACTGCTCGTACGGCAGCCCCACCGCG
This sequence comes from Micromonospora sp. NPDC048169, assembly GCF_040652815.1. Lineage (NCBI taxonomy): Bacteria > Bacillati > Actinomycetota > Actinomycetes > Micromonosporales > Micromonosporaceae > Micromonospora > Micromonospora sp. NPDC048169. The sequence continues at coordinate 37,357 of NZ_JBEZMS010000044.1, read as the reverse complement.
TCCAGCACCGCCTGCTCCATCTCGGCCGGGGTGCCCGCCACCACCTCGCCCAGGTCCTCCGGGCTGAGCCCGGTGTCGAGCTTGGTGATGTCGAATCCCGGCGGCATGAGCTGGAGGCCGGCGTTCGCCGTCTTCACAGTGCCCCGGCCGTCGCGGCGCACCACCCGTGTCGCCACGTAGCGGTCACCGGCGGACTCGAAGACCAGCCGCACCCGCGCCTCGGTCGCCGACGGTGCCAGCGCGTTGGCCAGCCCCCGGGTGCCGCCCCAGCGCGGCACCGTGCCGTAGAGCGCGAAACAGATCGCGTCCAGCACCGTCGACTTGCCCGAACCGGTCGGCCCGACCAGCGCGAAGAAATCCGCGTCGGTGAAGTCGACAGTCGTCTCGTCGCGGAACACCGTGAACCCGGCCATGTCCAGCCGCATCGGCCGCATCAGTGCTCCACCTCCTCGAGCAGCTCGTCGAAGAGCTCCCGGACACCCTCGTCGGCGTGCCCCCGGCTGTCCAGGTAGTCGCCGAACAACTCGCCCGGCGACCGGCCGGCCCGCTGAGCCGTCCGGGTCCCGCTGCCCGGCGCGGGCACCAGCTCCGGGTCGATCCGGATCTCCAGCGCCCGGGGCAGCAGCTCCTGCACCTCCTCGCGCAGCCCGGCCCGGGGCTGCTCCCGGACGTAGACGCGCAGCCAGCCCTCCGGCGCCTCGATCTCGGCGAGCTGCGCGAGCGTGCCGCGCACCGTGCGCAGCGGCACCGCGCCCGGCACCGGCACCTCCCGGACGCGGGCGGCGGTGGTGGCGGTGACCTCCACGATCGTCACCGAGCCGACGTTCTCCTGCTCGCCGAAGTCGACAGCGAGCGGGCTGCCGCTGTAGCGGATCGGGCACGGGCCGATGACCCGCTGCGAGCGGTGCAGGTGGCCCAGCGCCACGTAGTGCGCGTTGCCGGGGAAGACGGTGGCCGGCACCGCGTACCCCAGCACGGTGTGCGCGTCCCGCTCGCCGCCGCCGGTGCTCGCCCCGACCACTGTGAGGTGCGCGGTCACCAGGTGCACGCGGTCCGGCTCGGTGAAGCCCTCGGCGAGGCGGTCCAGCACCCGGCCCAGGTGGTCGGCGTACGTCTGGTTGGCCTCGGCCGGGGTGAGCGTGTACATCTCCACCGCGCGCACCGCGTACCGCTGGGACAGGAACGGCAGCGCGGCGATCCGCCAGCGCTCCCCGCCGGCGGTGACCCCGTCGACGACGTGCTCGTCCGGATTCTCCCGTACGCTGCCGCGCAGCGTGATCCCGGCGGCCTCGGCCCACGGCCGCAGCGCGTCCAGCGCCGCGCCGTTGTCGTGGTTGCCGCCGATCGCCACCACGTCCGCGCCGGTCCGCCGCAGCGCGGTGAGCGCCCGCGTGACCAGCCGGGTCGCCTCCGGGGTGGGCGCGGCGGTGTCGTACAGGTCACCGGCCACGATCACCAGGTCGGGCCGCTCACGCTGGGCGATCTCGATCACCTGGGCGAGGACCTGCTTGTGCTCCTCGGCCCGGGACTGCCCCTTGAGGACCTTGCCGACGTGCCAGTCGGAGGTGTGCAGGATCTTCATGGTGGGTGCCGCCTAGAACGGGATGTCGTCGTCGGAGGAGCCGGAACCGACCACCGCGAACGGGTCGGCGGCCTGGGTGATCGACCGTAGCGTCTCCGAGGGCGCGCGGCCCGCCTCCGAGACCCGGGTGGCCCACGCCGGGAACGGGAACTCCAGGCACAGCGGCACCGGGATGTCCGGCTGGTTGACGAACATGGTGCCCGGCTTGGCCAGCAGCGCCCGCTGCCGCTGGGCGGGCGGCAGGAAGCCGTACTCCGGGCGGGACGCCTCGGCCGGGTCGAGCCGGCCGACCACCCGGATCGCCGAGTTGGTGACGATCCGCCGTTCCACCTCGCTCGCGGTCTGCTGCGCGCCGACCAGGATCACGCCCAGCGAGCGGCCCCGCTCGGCGATGTCGAGCAGCACCTCCTTGATCGGCGACGAGCCCTCGCGCGGCGCGTACTTGTTCAGCTCGTCGAGCACGACGAACAGCAGCGGCTTGGCGGTGCCGGCCTTCTCCTTGCGCTCGAACTCGCTCTTGAGCGTCACGCCGACCACGAACCGCTGCGCGCGGTCCGGCAGGTTGTGCAGGTCGACGACAGTGACCTGGGCGCTCTCCGCCGTGTTGATCGAGTGCGGGCGACGGGTCGCGAGGTCGCCCCGGATCAGCCGGCCCAGGTCCTTCTTGCTGCCGATGAGCCGGCGGGCGAACGCGTTCACGGTGCCCAGCCCGACCGCGCTGCCGGCCCACTCGCCGCGCGTCTCGTCGTCGTTGAGCTGCTCGACCACGTGGTCGACCAGATCCGCGTACGAGCCGAGCCGCACCCCGTCGATGCTCACCCCGCCGTCGGCGGGCTGGGCGTAGCGGGCCAGGTGCGCGGCCACCGAGTGGACCACCATCGTGTACTGCTGGCGCTCGTCGTCGGCGTCGGCGAACACGTACGGCAGCAGCCTATCGGCGCAGAACTCGGACAGCGTCCAGTAGAAGCTGTCCACCCCGGTGAGCCGGCTGCTCACATCCGGCGTGCCCGAGGAGTCGCCGACCCGCGGCGGGGCATAGACCCGCACGTCCGGGAACGCCCCGGCGTCCAGGCCCAGCTTCGCGTACGCCGCCCGGGTCGGGTCGTCGAGCCGGCTGTTCGGGTGGTCGAGGAAGAGCAGGTCCTCGCCCTTGACGTTGAAGATCAGCGCCTTGGCGTTGACCGCGTCGCCGCCCAGCACGCCGGAGCGGAACACCGAGTAGAGCAGGAACGTGGCGAAGCTGGTCTTGGTGGCGACACCGGAGATGCCGGAGATCGACACGTGCGCGCCCCGGGTGCCGTCGAGGAAGTCGGCGTTGAGGTAGACCGGCACGCCGTCGCGGCCCATCCCCATCGGGATCCGCCGCTCCATCCGGTCGAAGTGCAGCGCCCGGGCCCGCGCGTCGCCCTCGGCCCGGTGCACCACCGCGCCCGGCGTGGGCGGCACGTAGAACTCCGGGTCGACCCGCGTCGTGGTCACCTCGGCCGCCTCCTGCACCTGCGCCGGCAGCGTGCCGTCGGCGATGGCGAAGACGTCGGAGTCGAACTGCGCCCCCTCGTGCCGGGCACGCACCTGGGTCACCACCCCGGCGATCGTCACCGGCTCACGGTCGGGCAGGTCGCGGCGGGTCACGACCACGTCGTCCAGTTGCAGGTAGCTGCCCGGCGCGACAGCGGTCCAGAAGGTGAGCGGGGTGGCGTCGGCGGTGCCGAGCACCCGGCCGACACCCTCGCCGGGCCCGTCGAGCTGGTCGTCGGTCATCGGCGGTCTCCGGTCGGCTGGTCGTACCGTTGGCGGTGCACGTCGTGCATCCTGCCCGAGGGATGCGACAGGTTGCCACGCGACGCGGCGGACGCCACGCCACCCGTGCGCCGAACGGTAGCCGCCCGAATCCGCCCGACCACAGTGCGTGCGTTTCCTCCACGTTCGCCCCTCCGTCGCCGGCCGGCCGCCGCCGTCGCCGCCGGCTCCCGGACGGCCCGCCCGCTGACGGTCAGCAGTGCCGCCGGGTCCACCGAGAGGGCGTCGGGCGTCGCGCGGTCAGATCCAGTCGCGCGGGTGGAACACAGGGGTGTCTCCGCCGGCCCATGACACCCATCGCGTTCCACCCGTCGCCCGCCCACCCGGCATGCACCGCTTCCGCCCGCATCTTCCTGAAGAGCGGGAGTCGTGTCCCGCGTGCCGTCTGCCATCAGGCGGCGGGGGCGGCGCCTGCGGGTGGTGTCTGGGCGGGGTCGCGTGCGTAGCGCAGCATCAGCACGCCGTCGGCGGCGGCCAGCACGTGCCGCAGCGGCAGGTGGCGCGGGACGCTGGCGTCACCGGCGGTGATCCGGCCCGGGCCGGCGCCGGCGAGCAGCGGCGCCACGGTCAGGCACAGCTCGTCCACCAGGCCGGCGGCGGTGAGCGCGCCGAACAGGTGCGGGCCGCCCTCGCAGAGCAGCTGGTCGAGCCCGCGCCGGCGCAACTCGGCCAGCCCGGCGACGAGATCGACCCGCCCGGAGCCGCTGGCCCGCCCGGCGTCGTCGCCCTGCCCGGAGCCGCCCGTCCGTCCGGAGCCGCCCGTCCGTCCGGAGCCGCCCGTCCGTCCGGAGCTGTCGGCGCGGCCGCTGGCGTCCGGCCGGGCGGCACCGCCAGTCCGGCCGGAGCTGTCGCCTCGGCCGGTCTCGTCGGTGCCGCAGCGGATGACGTCGGCCACGTCGGTCAGGCCGGGCGGCGGTACGGCGTCGGCGTGGGTGAGCACGATCGGCCGGACCGGGGCGTCGGCGAAGGCGGCCTGCGCCGGGTCGAGGTCGAGCGAGCCGGAGACGACCACGAGCGTCGGGTACTCGGCCAGTCCTCGCTCGCGGCGCCAGGCCCGGCGGTCCGGGCTCAGCCGCACCGCCCGGTAGCCCTCGTGCCGTAGCGTGCCGGCGGCCACCACGAGGGCGTCGCAGAGCATCCGCAACAGCCCGAAGACCCGCTTGTCCGGCTCGCCGGAGAGCCCGGCGGAGTAGCCGTCCAGAGTGACCGCGCCGTCGGCGCTGGCGACGAAGTTGACCCGTAGGTGCGGGTGGTCCGCCCGGTCGTAGAGCGCGGTGAGCTGCGGATCGGTGAGCGCGCCGGTGGCGGGTGCGGGCCAGATCCGTTCGATCGGGGTTCCGACGCTCATTCGCCGGCCGGACCGGTGACCGGAGGGGTGGGTTCGGGGGTACGGTGCTGGCAGTCGCACCACTTCCGGCCGGGACAGTCGTCGTGCCGCCGTTCCCGGCAGGCTCGGCAGATCATGCAGGCAGCCTATGCCCAGGAAGGACGGGACGTCGTGTCGCGTCAGATCTTCCAGCTCACGGTGTCGCTGGCCGGTGTCCGGCCGCCGGTGTGGCGGCGGGTTCTGGTGCCCGGCGGCTACACCCTGGACCGGCTGCACCGGGTGATCCAGCACGCGATGGGCTGGCGCGACTGTCACCTGCACTCGTTCGACGTCGGCGGCCGGCAGTACGGCGAGCCCGACCCGGACGGCGAACCGGCGCTGCGCGACGAGCTGGACGTCCGGCTGGACGCGCTGGTCGGCAAGGGCGACCGGTTCCGCTACACCTACGACTTCGGCGACTGGTGGGAGCACGACCTGGTGGTGGAGGACGCCTGCGCCGCCGACCCGGACGAAAGCTACCCGGTCTGCCTGGACGGCGAGCGCGCGTGCCCGCCCGAGGACGTGGGCGGTCCGGCCGGTTACGCGGTCATGCTGGCCGCGCTCGCCGATCCGGGGCATCCGGAGCACCTGACCATGCGCGGGTGGGCCGGCTCGGCGTTCGACCCGGCCGCGTTCGATCCGGCCCGCGCCACAGTCCTGCTGCGCCGCTGCTGCTGACCGCAGCGCCGCCGAGCCGCCGAGTCGCTGAACGCAGCGCCGCCGAGCCGCCGCAGCGCCGGCCGTTGCTGACCCGCGGCGCCGCCCGCCGCTGACGACGGGGCAGGCAGTGCCGCTGACAGCGGCCTCCGCCGAGGGCCCGGGCGTCCACGCGGTAACGAAATGGGAACGCTCCCAACGGTCTATTGACACCCCTGTCACCTCCCGGCAACCTCATGGGAGCGCTCCCGAGAGTGGTGCGGATCTCCCTCCTGCCCGCTCCGGCCCGCGCGACACGCACCCCCCACCACACAGCAGATATCGCCTCACCACCGAAAGAGGGGTCTCGGATGAGCGTCCCAATCCGTCGTCGGCGGTTCGCGGCCATCGCGCTCGCGTCCGTCGTCGTGCTCGGCACCACCGCCGCCTGCGGCGACGACTCGGACAGCGGCGACAGCGGCAGCGGCAGCGGCCCGGTCACGCTGGTCGTCGACGTCTTCGGCGACCAGGGCTTCGGCTACGAAGAGCTGTACAAGCAGTACGAGTCGGAGCACCCGAACGTCAAGATCCAGGAGCGGGGCAAGGGCCTCGGCCTCGGTGACTACAACACCCGCCTGACCCAGCAGATCACCGCGGGTTCGGGCGCCGGTGACGTGGTGGCCCTGGAAGAGGGCACCATCGTCCAGTTCTACGCCCAGGCCGACAAGTTCGTGAACCTGGCCGACCACGGCGCGAACGACCTCAAGGGCAACTTCCTGCCGTGGAAGTGGGAGCAGGGCACCACCCCCGACGGCAAGGTGCTGGGCCTCGGCACCGACGTCGGCTCGATGGCGCTGTGCTACCGCAGCGACCTGTTCAAGGCCGCCGGGCTGCCCACCGACCGCGAGCAGGTCGGCGCGCTCTGGCCCACTTGGGACAAGTTCATCGAGGCCGGCCAGACGTTCGCCGCCGCCGACAAGAAGCACAAGTTCGTCGACTCGGCGACCAACTTCTACAACGTCGTGCTGATGCAGATCGCGGGCCAGGGCAGCGGCTACACGTACTACGACAAGAGCAACAAGATGGTCATCGACCAGAACCCGGACGTGAAGACCGCGTACGACCTCACCACCAAGATGATCGCCGCGGGGCTGTCCAACAACCTCCAGTCGTTCTCCAACGAGTGGAACGCCGGCTTCAAGAACGGCACCTTCGCCACCATCGCCTGCCCCGCCTGGATGACCGGTGTCATCAAGGGCCAGGCCGGTGACGCGGCGGCCGGCAAGTGGGACATCGCCAAGGCGCCGGGCGCCGGTGGCAACTGGGGCGGCTCCTTCCTCGGCGTGCCGAAGTCGAGCAAGCACCAGAAGGAGGCCGCGGAGCTGGCCAAGTTCCTGACCAGCGCCAAGGGTCAGATCGGCGCGTACAAGGCGGTCGGCAACCTGCCCTCGAACCCGCAGGCGCTCACCGACCCGGCCGTGGCCGACTCGACCAACGACTACTTCAGCAAGGCCCCGGTCGGCAAGATCTTCGCCGCCGGCGCCACCGAGCTGAAGCCGGTCTACCTCGGCCCGAAGAACAACGCGGTCCGCACCGCTGTGGAGAACAGCCTGCGCGCCGTGGAGCAGGGCAAGTCGGCCGGCGAGCAGTGGCAGGCGGCCCTGAAGAACGGTGCGGCCGCCGGTAAGTGACCGGTTGAGCCGCCCGCGGGTGGCGTCGGCAGCCCCGGCTGCCGGCGCCACCCGCGGTGCCCGCAGAGTCCGGCGTCGCCCGTGTGGCGGGTGACGCCGGCCGAGGAGAAGGACTCCCCATGAGCCTCGACCTGCACGCCGCGGCGCCGCCCGAACCCGGCCCGCCGCGCGCCGCTCGTCACACGCGCCGCCGTTCCGCCTCACTGACGCGCCTGGACCTGAAGTACTCGCCGTACCTGTACGTCCTGCCGTTCTTCGTGATCTTCGCCGTGTTCGGCGTGTACCCGATCGCGTACACGGTCTGGATCGCGCTGACCGACCGGTCGCCGCTGAACTCGACCATCTCCTTCGTCGGGATGGACAACTTCGTCGAACTGATCACCCAGGACCCGCAGTTCTGGAACGCGGTGGTCAACACCTTCGGCATGTTCCTGCTCTCCACGGTGCCGCAGTTGCTGCTGGCGCTGATGCTCGCCAACGCGCTGAACCGGAAGCTGCGCGCGCAGACGTTCTTCCGGATGGCGATCGCGATGCCGATCATCACCTCGACCGCCGTGGTCGCGCTGATCTTCTCGATGATCTACGCCAAGGACTTCGGCCTGGTCAACTGGCTGCTCGACAGCGTCGGCCTGGACCCGATCGACTGGCGGGCGAACCGCTTCGCCTCCTGGTTCGCCATCTCCACCATGGTGGACTGGCGCTGGGTCGGCTACAACGCGCTGATCTACCTGGCCGCCATGCAGTCGATCAGCAAGGACATGTACGAGGCCGCGGCGCTGGACGGCGCCTCCCGGCGGCGTCAGTTCTGGTCCATCACGGTCCCGCAGCTGCGCCCCACGATCATCTTCACGCTGATCATCTCCACCATCGGCGGCCTGCAGCTGTTCACCGAGCCCCTGCTGTTCACCAGCGGCTCGGGTGGTCTCTCCGGCGGTTCGGAGGGCCAGTTCCAGACCATCACGATGTACCTGCTCGACGTGATGAACCAGCGCTTCCGGTGGGGGTACGCCGGGGCGGTCGCGCTCGTGCTCTTCGTGCTCATCGCGTTGATGTCGGCGATCAACTACCTGCTCGCCCGCCGCATCAGCTCCGACAAGTGAGGTGACGAGATGACGACCACCGCCGTCCGCCCGCCCACCCGGCAGAACCCGCCGGTGAAGACCACCCACCGGGCCGAGCGGCTCTGGAAGGCCAGCCCGCTCACCATGATCGGCCTGATCTTCGGCGTGCTGCTCTCCCTGTTCCCGTTCTACTGGATGATCGTGATCGCCAGCCGGACGAACGACGCGGCCAACTCCTGGCCGCCGCCGTTCCTGCCCGGCGGCAAGCTCGGCGAGAACATCGAGCGGGTGCTCGCCAACAGCGACGCCAACATCGTCAAGGGCCTGATGAACTCGTTCCTGGTCTCCGGGACGATCACCGTCGCGACGGTGTTCTTCGGCTCGCTGGCCGGCTTCGCGTTCGCCAAGCTGCGCTTCCGGGGCAAGAACGCGCTGCTGCTGATCATCCTCACCTCGATGATGGTGCCGATCCAGCTCGGCGTGCTGCCGCTGTACATCCTGATGGCCAAGCTCGACTGGCTGAACACCATGCCGTCGGTGACCGTTCCGTTCCTGATCGGCGGCTTCGGCATCTTCATGATGCGCCAGTACGCCGAGCAGGCGGTACCGAACGAGTTGATCGAGGCGGCCCGGGTGGACGGCTGTTCCACCTGGCGGGTGTACTGGCACGTGGTGGCGCCCGCGCTGCGTCCGGCCGCCGCGGTGCTGGGTCTGCTGACCTTCATGGAGCAGTGGAACCAGTTCTTCTGGCCGTTCGTGGTGCTGGCGGACCCGTCCAACCCGACCGTCCAGATCTCGCTGCGCAGCCTCAACACCGCCTACTTCGCCGACAACTCGCAGATCTTCGCCGGTACGTTGATCGCGACCCTGCCCCTGTTCGTCGTGTTCGTTCTGTTCGGCCGCCAGATCATCGGCGGCATCATGGAAGGCGCCGTCAAGTCGTGAGCAACCCAGCAAGCCCACCCGCCGTCGGCGTCCTCGACGCCGGTCCGGCCCTCACCTTCCCGCCCGACTTCCTCTGGGGCGCGGCCACCGCCGCGTACCAGATCGAGGGCGCGGCGACGGAGGGCGGCCGTGCCCCGTCGATCTGGGACACCTTCAGCCACACCGAGGGCCGGACGGTGGCCGGGCACACCGGCGACGTGGCGTGCGACCACTACCACCGGATGCCTGACGACGTGCGGCTGATGGCCGACCTGGGCCTGCGGTCGTACCGCTTCTCGGTGAGCTGGCCGCGGGTGCAGCCGGGCGGCACGGGCGGGATCAACCAGGAGGGCATGGACTTCTACCGCCGGTTGATCGACGAGCTGCTCGGCCACGGCATCGAGCCGTGGCTGACGCTCTACCACTGGGATCTGCCGCAGCCGCTGGAGGACGCGGGCGGCTGGCCGGCCCGGGACACCGCCGGCCGCTTCGCCGAGTACGCCCACCTGGTCGCCGAGGCGCTCGGTGACCGGGTGAAGTACTTCACCACGCTGAACGAGCCGTGGTGCTCGGCGTTCCTCGGCTACGGCTCCGGCGTGCACGCGCCGGGCCGCCGGAACGGCGCGGACGCGGTCCGGGCCGGGCACCACCTGATGCTCGGTCACGGCCTGGCCGTGCAGGCGGTACGCGCGGCCCGCCCGGAGGCGCAGCTCGGCATCACCGTCAACCTCTACCCGGTCACCCCGGCGAGCGAGTCGGCGGCGGACGCCGACGCGGCCCGGCGGATCGACGCGCTGGCGAACCGGTTCTTCCTCGACCCGGTGCTGCGCGGCGCGTACCCGGCGGACCTCGTGGCGGACCTGCGCGGTGTCACCGACATGGGGCACGTGCGCGACGGCGACCTGGCGACCATCTCCACGCCGCTGGACATGGTCGGCGTCAACTACTACAGCCGGCACGTGGTCGCCGCGCCGGTCGAGGGCGCGGAGCCGGAGCCCTACTGGCGGGCACCGTCCTGCTGGCCGGGCAGCGAGGACGTCCGGTTCGTCACCCGGGGTGTCCCGGTGACGGACATGGACTGGGAGATCGACGCACCGGGCCTGGTGGAGACGCTGGAGCGGGTCCACCGGGAGTACACCGACCTGCCGATCTACGTCACCGAGAACGGGTCGGCTTTCGTCGACGAGGTGGTCGACGGCCGGGTGGACGACCCGGACCGGCTGGCCTACTTCGCCGCGCACCTGCGCGCGTCGCACGCCGCGATCGAGGCCGGTGTGCCGCTCAAGGGCTACTTCGCCTGGTCGCTGATGGACAACTTCGAGTGGGCCTGGGGCTACACGAAGCGGTTCGGCATGGTCTATGTCGACTACGACAGCCAGGCCCGGATCGCGAAGTCCAGCGCCAGGTGGTACGCCGACGTGATCCGACGCAACGGACTGCCCGCACAATAAGCTGGGCCAGCCAGTAACGGGCGGCCCGGCGCCGACGCCCCAATCGGTGCCGGGCCCGCCCGACCGTCGGAGGAGCACAGACGATGACAACGCAGCGCACCCGCTCGCTCGGGCGTCCGACCCTCGACGCGGTCGCGGCCCGCGCCGGCGTCGGGCGCGGCACGGTCTCCCGCGTGGTCAACGGGTCGCCGCAGGTCAGCCCGGAGGCTCGGGCCGCGGTCCAGCAGGCCATCGCCGAGCTGGGGTACGTGCCGAACCGCGCCGCCCGTGCGCTGGTCACCCAGCGGACCGACTCGGTCGCCCTGGTCGTGTCCGAGTCGGGGGAGCGGGTCTTCACCGAGCCGTTCTTCGCGGCCATCGTCCGGGGTGTCAGCTCCGGGCTGGTGGAGACGCCGATGCAGCTCTGGCTGGCCATGGTGCAGTCGCCGATCGAGCGGGAACGGGTCGAGCACCACCTGACCAACCAGCACGTGGACGGCGTACTCCTGCTCTCCCTGCACGACTCCGACCCGCTGCCCACGCTGCTGGAGGAGCGCGGCCTGCCGACGGTGCTCGGCGGCCGCCCGGCCCGGATGCTGCACCCGAACGCGCAGCCGGCGTGGTTCGTCGACATGGACAACGTCGGTGGCGCGCGGCAGGCGGTGGAGCACCTGTTCCGCAAGGGCCGCCGGCGGGTCGCGACCATCGCCGGCCCGCAGGACATGGGCGCCGGCCTGGCCCGGCTCTCCGGCTACCAGGAGGCCGTGCGCGCGGCCGGCGGCCGGGTCGATCCGAGTCTGATCGCGTACGGCGACTTCAGCGAGGGCAGCGGCACCGCGGCCATGCGCCGGCTGCTCGACGTCTGCCCGGAGCTGGACGCCGTGTTCGTCGCCTCCGACCTGATGGCCTTCGGCGCGCTGCGCGCGTTGCGCGAGGCCGGCCGCCGGGTGCCCGAGGACGTGGCGGTGATCGGTTTCGACGACGCCCCGATCGCGCGCCAGGCCGAGCCGCCGCTGACCACCGTGTTCCAGCCGGTGGAGGAGATGGGCCGGCAGATGGCCCGGCTGCTGGTCTCCCGCATCCGCGGCGAGGAGGTCCCCTCCCCGCACGTGCTGCTGGACACCGAACTGATCCACCGGGCCTCCGCCTGACAAACCTCCTCGGCTGAGCCGGTCAGGCCCAGCGGCGCAGCTCGCGCCGGGCCAGCGACGCGCGGTGGACCTCGTCCGGACCGTCGGCCAGGCGCAGCGTGCGGGCCTGCGCCCACAGCTCGGCCAGCGGGGTGTCCTGGCTGACCCCCGCCCCGCCGTACGCCTGTATCGCCTTGTCGATCACCCACTCGGCCATCAACGGCGTAGCGATCTTGATGGCCTGGATCTCGGTGTGCGCGCCCTTGTTGCCGACGGTGTCCATCAGCCACGCGGTCTTCAGCACCAGCAGGCGGGCCTGCTCGATCCGGACCCGCGACTCGGCGATCCACTCGCGTACCACGCCCTGCTCGGCGAGCGGGCGGCCGAACGCGACCCGGTCGAGCACCCGGCGGCAGAGCAGTTCCAGGGCCCGCTCGGCCATGCCGACCAGGCGCATGCAGTGGTGGATGCGGCCGGGGCCGAGCCGGGCCTGGGCGATGGCGAACCCGGTGCCCTCCTCGCCGACGAGGTTCTCCGCCGGCACCCGCACGTCGGTGAAGTCGATCTCGGCGTGGCCGCCGTGCGGGGCGTCGCTGTAGCCGAAGACCCGCATCCCGCGCCGTACCGTCACGCCGGGGGTGTCCCGGGGGACCAGGATCATGCTCTGCTGGCGGTGCCGCTCGGCGTCCGGGTCGGTCTTGCCCATCACGATGAAGATCTCGCAGCGCGGGTCCATCGCTCCGGACGACCACCACTTGCGGCCGTTGATCACGTAGTGGTCGCCGTCGCGGGTGATCCGGGTGCCGATGTTCGTCGCGTCGGAGGAGGCCACGTCCGGCTCGGTCATGCAGAACGCGGACCGGATCTCGCCGGCGAGCAGCGGCATGAGCCACTGCTTGCGCTGCTCCTCCGAGCCGAACTCGGCCAGCAGTTCCATGTTGCCGGTGTCCGGCGCGGCGCAGTTGAGCGCCTCCGGGGCCAGGTGCGGGCTGCGGCCGGTCAGCTCGGCCAGCGGCGCGTACTGCAGGTTGGTCAGCCCGGCGCCGTAGCGGGCGTCCGGCAGGAACAGGTTCCACAGCCCGCGCTCCCGCGCCTGCGCCTTCAGCTCCTCCATCACCGGCGGGCGGGCCCACGGGTCGCCGGCCGCGAGCACCTGCTCGTGGTGCACCGGCTCGGCCGGGTAGACGCACTCGGTGAGGAACGCCTCCAGCCGCTGCCGCAGTTCGACAGTGCGGTCGTCGTACGCGAACTCCATCAGCTCTCCCTCACCGCGCGCAGCCCGTGTGCCACGAGCGGCGCCACCATGTCGCCGATCCGGTCGAAACCCTCGCCCAGCGTCTGCCCGAGCGTGTGCCGGTAGTGGATGCCCTCGCAGATCACCGCGAGCTTGAAACAGCCGAGTGCCACGTGCCAGTGCAGCGGGCCGACGTCGACGTCGCTGCGCCCGGCGTACCGCTCGATCAGTTCGGCGCCGGTGGGGAAGCCGGCGCGCGGCCCGATGCCGTCGGCCACCGGGTTGCCCTCGCCGTGGTCGCTGTCGCCGAGCACGTCCCAGTACGTCAGCAGCAGGCCGAGGTCGGCCAGCGGGTCGCCGAGGGTGGCCATCTCCCAGTCGAGCACGGCCCGCACGGCCACCGGGTCGACGGTGGCGAGGAGGTTGTCCAGCCGGTAGTCGCCGTGCACGATCCGGCCGGCGTTGGCGCCCTCGGGCACGCTGGCGGCCAGCGCGTCGCGCAGCTGGTCGATGCCGGGCAGTGGCCGGCTGCGGGACCGGTCGAGCTGGCCGGCCCAGCGGCGTATCTGCCGGGCCAGGTAGCCCGCCGGGCGGCCGAAGTCGGCGAGCCCCACCTCGGCCGGCTCGACCCGGTGCAGCGTGGCGAGCGTGTCCATCATCGCCATCGCGAGGTCGCGCCGCTGCGCGTCGGTGAGCGTGTCGGTCTGCTCCCGCCGCCGGTAGACCTCGCCGTCGACCTTCGCCATCAGGTAGAACGGCGCGCCGATGACATGGTCGTCGGCGCAGAGCAGCAGCGCTTCCGGCACCGGTACGCCGGTCGGCGCGAGCGCCGAGATCACCCGGTGCTCGCGGACCATGTCGTGCGCGGTGGCCAGCACGTGCCCCAGCGGCGGCCGGCGCAGCACCACCTCGCGGTCGCCGGCGCGCAGCAGGTAGGTGAGGTTGGACTTGCCGCCGGCGATCAGCCGGGCCGACAGCGGCCCGCTCAGGTCCGGCCGGTGGACGGCCAGATGGGCGGCGAGCCGGTCGAGGTCGAGCCCGCGCGGGGCGGGACCGGTCGAGGGCGCGGCGACATCGGCGGCCGGATCGGTCATCCGATTAGTTGATGGCAGCTCAGCTTTGTTGTCAAGGTCGGGTTTTCCCGGCGGGACATGCCCTTGCAACAGGGGCGAAATGGTCAACCGGCAGGCTGGGCCCCAGCCTGCCGGCGCGCCGCCGGCCCGCCGAGCGGAGGGGATCAGACATGCTGCTGAGAGTTCGGGTGACCCTGCCGGACCGTCCGGGCACGCTCGGCCAGGTGGCCCGCACACTCGGCGTCTCCGGCGCGGACATCGTGCAGGTGGTCGTGCTGGAACGGCTCGGCGGCCGGGCGGTGGACGACTTCACAGTGGTCTGGCCCGGTGCGGCGCGGGTGGAGCGGATGCTCGCCGGGCTGGCCGCGATCCCCGGCGTCCGGGTGGACGGCGTGTGGCGTGCGATCGGCGCGCCCACCACCACCGGGCAGGACGCCGAACTGCTGGCCCAGGTGGCGGCCAACCCGGTGGAGGGGATGGCCACGCTCGTCGACGCGGTGCCGGGGCTCCTCGCCGCGGACTGGGCGGTGGCCGCCGTCGTACCCCTGGACTGGGCCTCACGCAGCGGCGGGGCCGGCGTCGCCGCCGTCGGGCACGCGAGCTGGCGGGCGCCGGCGCCGCCCCGGCTGCCGGAGGTGACCCCGCTGCGGGCACGCGCGATGACCAGCCCGGAGGGCCACCACTACGCGGTGGCGCCGTTCGGCCGGGCCGGGCTGGTGCTCGTGGTCGCCCGCGACCACAGCGAACCGCTCACCGCCGCCGGGTTCCACTCCACCGAGGTGGACCGGCTCGCCCAGCTCGTCCGCGCCAGCGCGGTGATCCTCGGTGACCGGCTGGACCTGGTCGGCACGCCGCCCGTGACCACGGTCACCTGACCGGACGGCCCGCGTCACCCCGGGGCAACGGGCCCGCAACAGGCGGACGGCATGGTCGGTGCCGAGGAAGGGAGACAACCATGGCGCTGTGGCGGATCCGAGCCACCGTGGACGACCGGCCCGGCTATCTGTCGGTGCTCACGGCGAGCCTCGCGTTGCGCGGGGTCAACATCCTCAGCGTGCAGGTGCACACCACCGAGGCCGGCGCGGTCGACGACTTTCTGGTCGACGCGCCCGAGCAGGTGACCGAGGCGGAGCTGCGGGCCGCCGTCGAGCGGGGCCGGGGCCGGGACTGCTGGGTCGCGCGCAGCGAGGCGCGCGGGCTGGCCGACGAGCCGACCCGGGTGCTCGGGCTCGCCGGGCGGCTGGTCCGCGACCCGGAGGCGACCGGCGCGGTGCTGCGGACGCTGCTCGGCGCGGACGCGGTGAGCTGGCGTCCGACGCCCGCCGCCGCGCCGGGCGGGGTGGGCGGCACCACGATGGTGCTCGCCGACCCGGCTGGCGGCGCCCACGAACTGCACCGCCGGGAGCCCAGCTTCACCCCGGCCGAGTACGCCCGCGCGCAGGCCCTGGTCGAGCTGGCGGCCACGCTCGCCCGGCGGGACGCCGACCGGATCACGCTGGTGCTGCCGGACGGCGGCGAGGTGTCGGTGCGGGCCGCGACCGCCGAGGACGTCCCCGGCGTACGCGACCTGCACGCCGCCTGCTCGGCGCGCAGCCGGCAGCGGCGCTACCTGAGCGGTGCGGCGGACCCGTCGCCGGCCCGGCTGCGCCGGCTGCTGGAACCGGCCCGGGGCGTGACACTGCTCGCCACGGCGGGCTCCGGCGGGGCGGCGGAGCCGGTCGTGGCGATGGCGAACCTGCTCGGCGAGGGCGACGAGGCCGAGGCGGCGCTGCTGGTCCGCGACGACTGGCAGCGCCGGGGTCTCGGCTCGGCGCTGCTGCGCCGCCTGCTGGGCCACGCCGACCGGGCCGGGTACGCCGCCGTGCTGCTGCACGTGCAGTCCGAGAACACGCCGATGCTGCGGACGCTGCGCCGGCTGGACCGGCCGGTGGCGATGGAACGCGACGGCGCCGTGCTGACCGCGACGCTGCCGCTGACCGTGCGGCAGCCGACGGATCAGTTCGCGCGCGCCGAGGCCGCGGTGCCGGCACAGCGGTCGAGTTGAGCTGACGGCCGCCGGCCGGACCACGGAGGTGCGCCGCAACGGCGCGGCACACCCGAGGGGTACGGACGGACGGCCGCAACCGGCGCGGTCACGCGCCACCAGGGCCGACCTCCGATACGGAGGACGGTGACACGGCGGGGCTCCCGATGCGGGGGCCCCGCCCGTCTGTTCGCGATCAGGTGGCCGGGTAGCTGCTGTAGTCGGGGAAGTTGCCGTAGAGCCGGCCGTCGCCGCCCACTGTGACCGCCTGCACGAGCAGGTCGCCGCCGACGAACGCGCCCTTCCAGGACGCGCCCCGGCCGCCGAACGGCTCGTCCCGGTCGCCCCGGGAGCGCGGCTTGTTGATGCCCACCTTGAAGGCCTGGAGGTCCACCGCCAGCTTGCCGGCGAGCTCCTCGTCGTCGCAGGCCAGCGACGCGACGAGCGCGCCGTTGGAGGCGTTCATCTGGGCCAGCAGCTCGTCTGTGGTGTCCACCACGACGATCGTGTCGACCGGGCCGAACGGCTCGGCGTGCATGAGGCGGGACCGGCCGGGCGGGGCCAGCAGCACGGCCGGGGCGACGTACGCGGACGTGTCCTGCCCGTCCAGGAACGGCGCCCCGCCGAGCTTGCCACGGTGCAGCGGCACGGCGCCGCCGCGTACCGCCTCGTCGACCTTGCGCCGCAGCTCGTCGGCCTTGGCGCCGCTGATCAGCGGCCCGAAGTCCAGCTCCGGCAACGGGTCGCCGGCCCGCCACGTCTCGTCCACCGCGAGTGGATGGCCGAAGCGGATCGAGCGAACCACCGGCAGGTACATGTCGAGGAACTCGTCGACCAGGTCGCGCTGGACCACGAACCGGGGGTACGCGGTGCAGCGCTGCTTGCCGTACTCGAAGCCCTTGCGCAGGTGCGCGGCGAGCGTGTCCCACTGGGAGAAGTTCCAGATGCCCCAGGCGTTCAGGCCCTCCTGCTCGATGAAGTGCCGCTTGTCGCAGTCGAGCAGCGCGGCGGCGACCTTGCCGCCGTTGGAGCGCCCGCCGACGAACGCCACCGCGCCGATCTCCGGTGCGCGGACGAGCACCTCGGACAGCTCCTCGCCGCTGCCGGACAGCAGCGTGGCGGGCAGCCCGGCGCGGCGCATCAGCGCGTGCGCGACGGTGAGGCAGACCGCGCCGCCCTGGGAGGGGGTCTTGGCGATCACCGCGTTGCCGGCCAGCAACTGCACCAGCTCGGCGTGCACCAGCACGCTCATCGGGTAGTTCCAGGAGGCGATGTTGCTGACCGGGCCGGGCAGCGGCTCCCGGCCGTCGGCGAGCATCCGCTCGATCTCCCGCACGTACCAGCGCACGCCGTCCAGTGCGCGGTCCACGTCGGCGCAGGCCAGCCGCCACGGCTTGCCGATCTCCCAGACCAGCAGCAGGGCGAGCAGGTCGCGGTGCGCGGTGAGCGCGTCGAGCGCGTCGGTGACCCGGGCGATGCGCTCGGCCAGCGGGGTCCGCGCCCACTCCCGGTGCGCGTCGGCGGCGTGGGCGACGGCGGCGCGCGCGGTGTCGGCGTCGAGGCGGGCCATGCTGATCAGCACGGTGTTGTCCACCGGGGTACGGACGGCGGTGGGCGTGCCGAGCGCGCGCCAGTCGCCCTGGACGAGGTTGTGCAGCGTGGTGGCGCCGTCGGGGCCGGTGCCGAACGCCTCGGGCGTGGCGGCCACCGCCCGGGCGAGCGTGTCGGACCAGGAGGTGCCCTCGGCGAGTCGTAGAGCCATCGCGATCTCCTCAGTGTCGTCCGGGGAGCGGCGGCGTCGATGGCACCGCAGGTGAGGCGTACTGTCCCGCGGGGCCGAACGGCCGGGCAACCGTACGCTCGTATGCCAGGACGGCCGAGCTGCCGCCGACCCCCTCGGGGGTGCGTTCGACACGTCGGCGATGCCCCTGAGCTGGGAAAGAACACTCTCTATATCGATTTCTATCGATAGTGTGATCCAGCTCCCGATGGTTACCCGTGAGTACGCCCGGACGTCCCGGATCAGTGCGCTCTTCCCCTGTGATGAACGGCGCATTACATTGTCGTTTATCCATGGGAGCGCTCCCGAGGCTTCCCGGATACCCACCACCACCGCCACGCGGCAGCCGGAGCCCCGAATCCCCGTCCCGCTCCGGCTGCCGCCCCGGCGCCAGCCACAGGAGCTCGCCATGCCCCGTCCGATATCGCCGCCCGGAGGCCGGTCCCGGCTCCGCCGGCTGTTCGCCGCAGGCGCCGCGCTGGCCGTCGGCCTGGCCACGGCCGTCGCCGCCCCGCCACCCGCGTCCGCCGCCGCGCAGGCCGCACCAGCGTTCAACTACGCCGAGGCGTTGCAGAAGTCGCTGTTCTTCTACGAGGCGCAGCAGTCCGGCCGTAAGCCGTCCTGGAACCGCGTCTCCTGGCGCGGCGACTCGGCGCTCACCGACGGCGCCGACGCCGGTGTCGACCTCACCGGCGGCTGGTACGACGCCGGTGACCACGTGAAGTTCGGCTTCCCGATGGCGTTCAGCGCCACCATGCTGGCGTGGGGCGCGGTCGAGTACCGCGACGGGTACGTCGCCTCCGGCCAGCTCACCCACCTGCTGAACAACCTGCGCTTCGTCAACGACTACTTCGTCAAGGCGCACGTCGCCCCGAACGTCCTCTACGGACAGGTCGGCAAGGGCGACGACGACCACAAGTGGTGGGGCCCGGCCGAGGTGATGCCGATGGCGCGGCCCGCGTACAAGATCGACGCGAGCTGTGGCGGCGCGGACCTGGCGGGGGAGACGGCGGCCGCGATGGCCGCCTCGTCCATGGTCTTCCGGCCCACCGACGCGGCCTACGCGGACAAGCTGCTCGGCCACGCCAAGCAGCTCTACACGTTCGCCGACACCGTGCGGAAGAGCTACCACGAGTGCATCACCGACGCGACGAGCTTCTACAAGTCGTGGAGCGGCTACCAGGACGAGCTGGTGTGGGGCGCGATCTGGCTGTACCGGGCCACCGGCGACGCCACCTACCTGACCAAGGCCGAGAGCGAGTACGACAATCTCGGCACCGAGCCGCAGTCCACCACCCGCTCCTACAAGTGGACCATCGCCTGGGACAACAAGCAGTTCGGCGCTTACGTGCTGCTGGCGAACCTGACCGGCAAGCAGAAGTACGCCGACGACGCCAACCGGTGGCTGGACTACTGGACGGTGGGCGTCAACGGGCAGCGGGTGCCGTACTCGCCCGGCGGGATGGCGGTGCTCGACTCCTGGGGCGCGCTGCGGTACGCCTCCAACACGGCGTTCGCCGCGCTGGTCTACAGCGACAAGACCACCGACACCACGCGTAAGGCGCGCTACCACGACTTCGCCGTCCGGCAGATCAACTACGCGCTCGGCGACAACCCGCGCAACTCCAGCTACCAGATCGGCTTCGGCGCCAACTCGCCGCGCAACCCGCACCACCGCACCGCGCACGGCTCCTGGTGGGACAGCCAGACCGTGCCCGTCGAGACCCGCCACGTGCTCTACGGCGCGCTCGTCGGCGGCCCGTCGGCGGCAAACGACGCGTACACCGACAGCCGGTCGGACTACGTGATGAACGAGGTGGCCACCGACTACAACGCGGGCTTCACCTCCGCGCTGGCCCGGCTCGCGAACGAGTACGGCGGCAGCCCGCGCGCCGGTTTCCCGTCCGCCGAGACGCCCGACATGGACGAGATGACAGTGGAGACCACTGTCATGCAGGCCGAGCCGCGCGCCACCGGGCTCAAGGCGATCATCTACAACAAGTCCGCGTTCCCGGCCCGGGCGCTGACCACCGGTAAGTTCCGGTACTACTTCCGGCCCGACGGCACCGGCCCGGTGACGGTGACCCCCGGCTACACCCAGGGCTGCCCGTCGCCGTCGGCGGCGAAGCAGTTCTCCGGCGACATCTGGTACGTCGAGGTCGACTGCACCGGCTACACCATCGCGCCGGCCGGGCAGTCGCAGCACCGGATGGAGGTCCAGTTCAAGATCGGGGTGCCGGAGGGCGGCACCTGGGACCCGACGAACGACCCGTCCTACCAGGCCACCGCCGGGCCGAACCGCAAGGTGCCGCTCTACTCCGGCGGCGTGCGCGTCTGGGGCGAGGAGCCGGGACCGGCCACCCCGGACACCACCGCGCCGAGCGTGCCCGGCACGCCCGTGGCGTCCGCCGTCACGTCCAGCGGGCTCACGCTGACCTGGGCTGCCTCCACAGACACCGGCGGCAGCGGCCTGGCCGGGTACGAGGTGACCCGTACCTCGGCCGGCGCCGACCCGGTCGTCACCGCCTCGACCGGGACCACCCTGGCCGTGACCGGGCTGGCGCCGGAACGGACGTACCAGTTCACCGTGCGGGCGCTCGATGGCGCCGGCAACCGGTCCGCGGCGTCGGCTGCCGTCAGCGTCACCACGCCGGCCGGCCCGGCGCCGGACACCACACCGCCGACCGTGCCCGGCACGCCCACCGCCTCCGCTGTCGGTGCGACCGGCCTGACGCTGACCTGGGGGCCGTCCACCGACGCCGTCGGGGTCACCGGCTACCGCGTCTACCGCGGCGGGACCGTCCTGGTCGGCTCGACCACCGGCACCACGCTGGCGGTGACCGGGCTGACCGCCTCCACCACGTACACCTTCACCGTGGTGGCGGTGGACGCGGCCGGAAACGTGTCGCCCCCGTCGCCCGGCGTCACGGTGACCACCACGGCCCCGCCGGTCGGCGGCGGCTGCGCGGTGACCTGGACGGCGAACACCTGGGACACCGGGTTCACCGCGAACATCACGGTCGCCAACACCGGCACCACGGCGATCAACGGCTGGACGCTGGCGTTCACGTTCCCGAGCAGCGGGCAGAAGGTCGGGCAGGCGTGGTCGGCGAACGTGACCCAGACCGGCGCCGCGGTGACCGCCTCGAACCTGTCCTACAACGGGACGATCGCGGCGGGGGCGTCGACGAGCTTCGGCTTCAACGGCACGCACACCGGCAGCACCGCGAGGCCCGCCGCCTTCACCCTGAACGGTTCCGCCTGCACCGTCTCCTGACCGGTCGGCGGGGCGTGGCCGGGTGACCGACCACGCCCCCGCCCGGCCAGAACTTTTCCGAAACGTTTCCGAAACACCATTGTCCCCACCGACGCGTGGTGAAAGCATCGACAAAGCTAGATACCCCAACCGGAACGTCCAGTCGTCCCGCCCCGACGGCCTGGGTGTCGGCCAGTAAGGAGGCCACGATGGCAATGAGTCCATCCCTTCATCGCGGCGGGAGTCGGCGACGGCGATCGCCCGCTGTCCGGGCACTGCTCGCCGGCGCGGTGAGCGCCGTGACGGTGGCCGCCGTCGCGGTGATGATGCCGTCGGCGAACGCCGCCGCGTCCACGCTGGGCGCGGCCGCCGCGCAGTCGGGCCGGTACTTCGGCACGGCGATCGCGGCGGGCCGGCTGAACGACTCGACCTACAGCACCATCGCGGCGCGTGAGTTCAACATGATCACCGCTGAGAACGAGATGAAGCCGGACGCGACGGAGCCCAACCAGGGGCAGTTCAACTTCTCCTCCGGCGACCAGATCTACAACTGGGCCACCCAGCGCGGCCTGAAGGTCCGCGGCCACACGCTGGCCTGGCACGCCCAGCAGCCGCCCTGGATGCAGAACATGCAGGGCAGCACGTTGCGCAACGCGATGATCAACCACATCAACGGGGTGATGGCCCACTACAAGGGCAAGCTGGCCGCGTGGGACGTGGTGAACGAGGCGTTCAACGAGGACGGCAGCCGTCGTCAGTCGAACCTTCAGGGCACCGGAAACGACTGGATCGAGGTGGCGTTCCGGACCGCGCGGGCGGCCGACCCGTCGGTGAAGCTCTGCTACAACGACTACAACATCGAGAACTGGTCGTACGGCAAGACCCAGGGCGTCTACCGGATGATCCAGGACTTCAAGTCCCGGGGCGTCCCGATCGACTGCGTCGGCCTGCAGACCCACTTCACCGGCGGCAGCTCCCTGCCGAGCAACTTCCAGACCACGCTGTCGAGCTTCGCGGCGCTCGGCGTCGACGTGGCGCTCACCGAGGTCGACGTCACCAACTCGTCCACCAGCCAGTACGCCGGGCTGACGCAGGCGTGCCTGAACGTGCCGCGCTGCATCGGCATCACCGTGTGGGGTGTCCGGGACAGCGACTCCTGGCGCTCCAACGAGAACCCGCTGCTGTTCGACGGCGGCGGTAACAAGAAGGCCGCGTACACCTCGGTCCTCAACGCCCTCAACGCGGCCGGGCCGACCACGACCCCGACCACCACCCCGACCACGACCCCGCCGCCGAGCGGCGGCGCCGGCCGGATCGTCGGCGTGCAGTCGGGCCGCTGCGTCGACGTGCCGAACGCCACGCAGACGAACGGCACCCGGGTCCAGCTCTACGACTGCAACGGCCAGTCGAACCAGCAGTGGACCTACACCTCGAACAAGCAGCTGATGGTCTACGGCAGCAAGTGTCTCGACGCGAACGGCGCGGCCACCGCGAACGGCACCGGAATCATCATCTGGGACTGCAACGGCCAGTCCAACCAGCAGTGGAACATCAACTCCAACGGCACCATCAGCGGCGTGCAGTCCGGCCGCTGCCTGGACGTCTGGGGCACCGGCAACGGCCAGCAGATCCAGTTGTACGACTGCCACGGACAGACCAACCAGCAGTGGCGAACCGACTTCGGCGGCACCACGCCCCCGACCACGCCGCCGCCGACCACGACGCCGCCGCCGGGTGGCTGCGCGCTCCCGTCGACCTACCGGTGGTCGTCGACCGGCGCGCTGGCCAACCCGCAGAACGGCTGGGTCTCGCTCAAGGACTTCACGAACGTGGTCTACAACGGCAAGCACCTGGTCTACGGGTCGTACGTCAACAGCAGCGGCCAGTACAGCTCGATGAACTTCAGCACGTTCACGAACTGGTCCGACATGGCCTCGGCCGGCCAGAACGGAATGAGCCAGGGCACCGTGGCGCCCACCCTGCTGTACTTCGCCCCGAAGAACATCTGGGTGCTGGCGTACCAGTGGGGGCCGACCTCGTTCAGCTACAAGACGTCGAGCGACCCGACGAACGCCAACGGCTGGTCCTCGGCGCAGACGCTGTCCACCGCCACCCTGCCGGACGCCCCGTACGGCGTCATCGACCAGACCCTCATCGGTGACGACCAGAACATGTACCTGTTCTTCGCCGGGGACAACGGCAAGATCTACCGGTCGAGCATGCCGCTCGGGAACTTCCCGGGCAGCTTCGGCTCGAACTACACGACGATCATGACCGACTCGACGAACAATCTGTTCGAGGGCGTCGAGGTCTACAAGGTGGCCGGCCAGAACCAGTACCTCATGATCGTCGAGGCGATCGGGAGCCAGGGCCGCTACTTCCGGTCGTTCACGTCGAACAGCCTGAGCGGATCGTGGACCCCGCAGGCCGCCAGCGAGAGCAACCCCTTCGCCGGCAAGGCCAACAGCGGCGCGACGTGGACGAACGACATCAGCCACGGTGACCTGGTCCGCACCAACCCCGACCAGACCAAGACCGTGGACGCCTGCAACCTCCAGTTCCTGTACCAGGGCAAGAACCCCAGTGCGGGAGGCGACTACAACCTGCTGCCGTGGCGGCCGGGTGTGCTGACCCTCCAGCGCTAGGCCCCACCGCGCACAACCGAGGCGTGCCCGGCACCGCGTGGTGCCGGGCACGCTTTTCGGGTGGACCGTGCCCGGCCGGTGGGCGGACCGCGGCGGCCCGGGGCAAGCTGGGTCGATGGAGCGCGCGCTGGTGACCGTCGGGCACGGGGCCGCCGGCCGGGACCAGCTCGGGGAACTGCTGGCCGGCGCGGAGGTCACATTCGTGGTGGACGTGCGCCGCTACCCGGCCAGCCGGACCAACCCGGACGTCCGCCGCGAGGCGATGGAACGCTGGCTGCCCGGAAGGGGCATCGGCTACCGCTGGGAGCCGCGCCTCGGCGGCCGCCGGCACGTCCGCGCCGGAGAGCCGGAAGCGGACACCTGGTGGACGGTCGCGGCCTTCCGGGCGTACGCCGCGTACACCCGCACGCCCGACTTCGACGTGGCCCTGGACGAGGTGCTCGCCGACGCCGCGCTGCGGACCACGGCGGTGATGTGCAGCGAGAGCGTCTGGTGGCGCTGCCACCGGCGGCTGATCGCCGACGTCGCCGTGCTCGGCCGCGGCGTGCCGGTGTCGCACCTCATGCCGGACGGCCGGCTCAGCCCGCACCGGCCCGCCGAAGGCGCCCGCCGCCTGCCCGACGGCAACCTGCTCTGGGCCGGCTGACTCAGCCGGCCAGGTCCTCGGCGAGCAGATCCATCAGCAGCGCGTCGTGCCAGCGCCCGTCCGCGCCGCGCTCGTAGCGGCGCATGATGCCCACCGGACGGAACCCCACCTTCGCGTACGCGCGGATCGCCGCCGTGTTCGCCGCCGCCGGGTCGATGGTGAACCGGTGGTGGCCGTACTCGTCGACCAGGTGCCGGACCAGCGTGCGGATCGCGTCCCCGCCCAGCCCGGCGCCGCGTACCGCCGGGTCGAGGAAGACGTCCAGGCTGGCGTGGCGGTAGTCCGGGTCGGTCTCGGCGTACCACTGGATCGCGCCGACCAGCCGGCCGTCGTGCTCGACGGCGTACATCGTCAGCGCGTCGTCGGCCAGGTCGGCCCGCACCGACTCGGCCAGGTCGTCACCGCCGCGCCACCAGCGGCGCACCTCCGGGGTGGCCCGGATCGCGGCCAGCGCGGCCACGTCCGCGTCGGTCACCGGTCGCAGTGTCACCGCTCGCCCGCGCAGCACGCCTCAGCCCCGCCGCTCGCCGTGCTCGACGCAGACGGCCGACCAGCCGGCCGGTACGACCTGCACCTTCATCCGCCGCCGGCACGACGCGCACCAGCGCGGCGGCTCCCACGCCCGCGCCGTCTCGCACGCCGGGTGCGGCCCGGCCGCCACCGACTCGCCGCACCTGTCGCACCAGAGCGCGGCGGGGGCCGCCGTGGTGGCGGGGGAGGATTCGGTCACCGCTGCCTCACAGGGTCGCCGAGAGCGCCTTCACCGGCATCTTCAGGTCTTCCAGCAGCTTCAGGTCGGCCGTCGCCGGCCGCCCCAGCGTGGTCAGGTAGTTGCCGACGATTACCGCGTTGATGCCGCCGAGCAGACCGTCGCGGGTGCCGAGGTCACCGAGGGTGAGTTCGCGGCCCCCCGCGTACCGCAGGATCGTGCGCGGCATGGCCAGCCGGAACGCGGCGATGGCGCGCAGCGCGTCCTTGCCCTCCACCACCGGGCGGTCACCGAGCGGGGTGCCGGGGCGCGGGTTGAGGAAGTTCAGCGGCACCTCGTGCGGGTCCAACTCGGCGAGCTGCGCGGCGAACTCGGCCCGCTGCTCGACCGTCTCGCCGAGGCCGAGGATGCCGCCGCAGCAGACCTCCATGCCGGACTCGCGGACCATCCGCAGCGTCTCCCAGCGCTCCTCCCACGAGTGCGTGGTGACCACGTTCGGGAAGTAGGAGCGGCAGGTCTCCAGGTTGTGGTTGTAGCGGTGCACGCCCATCTCGACCAGCTCGTCGACCTGCTCCTTGGTGAGCATGCCGAGCGAGGCGGCGACCTGGATGTCGACAGCGGCGCGGATCGCGGCGACGCCCTCGCGCATCTGCTTCATCAGCCGGGCGTCCGGGCCGCGCACCGCGGCCACGATGCAGAACTCGGTCGCGCCGGTCGCGGCGGTCTGCTTCGCGGCCTCGACCAGCGCCGGGATGTCCAGCCAGACCGAACGCACCGGCGAGGTGAACAGGCCGGACTGCGAGCAGAAGTGGCAGTCCTCCGGGCAGCCGCCGGTCTTCAGCGAGACGATGCCCTCGACCTCGACCTCCGGACCGCACCAGCGCATCCGGACCTCGTGCGCGAGCTGGAGCGCGGCGGGCAGGTGCTCGTCGGGAAGGTTCAGCACCGCGAGGACACCGGCCTCGTCGAGGCCGACACCGTTGCCCAGCACCCGCTCCCGGGCCTGGTCGAGGATCTCTGGCATGGCTCGTAACCTAACAGGCCACCATGAGCGCGGGAAACAGCCGCCGCCTGCCCTCCGGCGAGCCGGGACCGCGCCACGCCGGGGCCCTCGGCGCGGGTGGTAACTTCGCCCCGCGGAAGCGCCCGGAAGGGCGACGGTCGGCGGGGAGGGGCGGCACGGTGGCGGACTGGCTCGCGGCCCTGGACCGCCGCGCCGAGCTGCGGGCCCGGGCGGGACTGACCCGCACGCTGCGCCCCCGCGCCGCCGACGACGCCGTGGTCGACCTGGCCGGCAACGACTACCTCGGCCTGGCCACCCACCCCGAGGTCACCGCCGCCGCGGCAGAGGCCCTGTCCGCGTACGGGCTGGGCGCCACCGGGTCGCGTCTGGTGCGCGGGTCCACCGACGCCCACCACGCGCTGGAGGACGACCTGGCCGGCTGGCTGGGCGTCGACCGGGCGCTCGTGTTCTCCTCCGGCTACCTGGCCAACCTCGCCGCCGTCCGGGGGCTGGCGCAGCCGCGTACGCTGCTCGTCTCCGACGCCCACAACCACGCCTCGCTGATCGACGGCTGCCGGATCTCCGGCGCCGAGACGCTCGTGACGCCGCACGCCGACGTCGCCGCGGTGGCCGCCGCGCTGGCCGCCGCGCCGGGCCGACCGGCGGTGGTGGTGACCGAGTCGGTCTTCTCCGTCGACGGCGACCTGGCCCCGCTCGCGGAGCTGCACGCGGTGGCCCGCCGCCACGGCGCGCTGCTGCTCGTCGACGACGCGCACGCGCTCGGCGTCACCGGCCCGGCCGGGGCCGGCGGGGTGGCCGCCGCCGGGCTCGCCGGCGCGCCCGACGTGGTGGTCACGGCGACGCTCTCCAAGGCGCTCGGCGGGGCCGGTGGCGTGGTCGCCGGGCCGGCCGAGTTCGTCCGTCACCTGGTGGAGACCGGCCGCACGTTCATCTTCGACACCGCGCCGCCGCCCGCCGTGGTGGCCGGGGTGCGCGCCGCGGTGCGGCTGGCCCGCGACGGGGACGCGCTGCGCGCCGACCTGGCCGACCGGGTCGCCGCTGCGGTGCGGCGGCTCGGCGCGGCCGGGCTGTCCGTGTCCGCCCCGGACGGCGCGGTGATCTCGGTGACCGCTCCCGGACCGGAGGCGGCGACCGCCTGGGCCGCCGCCTGCCGGGACCGGGGCGTCGCCGTCGGCTGCTTCCGTCCGCCGTCCACCCCGGACAGCCGCTCCCGGCTGCGGCTCACCGTCAGCGCCGGCGTGGACCGGACCGACTTCGACCGGGCCCTGGACGTGATCGTGGAGTGTGCCCCATGAGCCTCGGCGACGCCTGGACCGGGCCGGTGCTGGTGACCGGCACCGACACCGAGGTCGGCAAGACGGTGGTGACAGCCGCCGTCGCCGCCGCCGCGCAGGCGGCCGGGCTGCGGGTCGCCGTGGTCAAGCCCGGCCAGACCGGTACGGCCACCGGCGAGCCCGGCGACGTCGACGCGGTGACCCGGCTGGCCGCCCCGCTGACCGGCCGGACGCTCGCCAGCTACCCCGATCCGCTGGCCCCGCTGGCAGCGGCCCGGGTGGCGGAGCTGCCGCCGCTGGAGCTGTACAACGCGGTCGACGCGATCCGCGAGGAGGCGGACAAGCACGACCTGGTGCTCGTCGAGGGCGCGGGCGGTCTGCTCGTACCGATGGGGCTGCGCCCGTCCGGCGAGCCGTGGACGGTGGCCGACCTGGCGGTGTCGCTCGGCGCGCCCGCGGTGGTGGTGGCGCGGGCCGGGCTCGGCACGCTCAACCACACCGCGCTGACGCTGGAGGCGCTGGAACGGCGGGCCGTGCCGGCCGGCGTGGTGATCGGCGCCTGGCCGGCCGAACCGGAGCTGGTGCACTGGCTCAACCTGTCCGAGCTGCTGCCGAACCTGCTCGGCGCGGTGCCGGCCGGCGCGGGCGGCATGGACCCGGGCGTGTTCCGCCGGTCCGCGCCGGGCTGGCTCACCCCCGCCCTGTACGGCGTGCTCGACGACTGGCGGGCCTGGGCCGAGGAGTAAGGCAGGGCCCCCTGTTAACGCCTCCGGTAGGTAAAGGGTCCCTTCCTAACACCCGCAGCGCTCAGGCGCGGCTGACCACGAACGCGTCGGGCATCCGGAAGGTCAGGTTGTCCGGGCACCACGGTGGACGGACCACAGTCACGCCGTCGAGCAGCGCGGTGGCCTCCGCGACCACCACCGCGGCCTCCATCCGGGCCAGCTGCGCGCCGACGCAGCGGTGCGGCCCGGCGCCGAACGCCAGGTGCCGCCGCGAGCCGGGCTGCCCGGGGCGGAACTCACCGGGCGCCTCGACCACCGCCGGGTCGCGCCCGGCGCGGGCCAGCCAGGCCACGATGCTGGTACCCGCCGCCACGGGCAGGCCGCCGAGCGTGGTGTCGACCGCCGCCACCCGCCGCCACGTGACGATCGGCGGCTCCAGCCGCAGCCCCTCCTCGACCACGTCGTCCACCGCCACCGTGCCGGCGCGCAGCCCGGCCCGTACCGCCGGTTCGCGGGACAGCCGGTGCAGCAGCAGGGTGAGGAACTGCGAGGTGGTCTCCTGGCCGGCGACCAGCAGGAAGAACAGCGCACCGACGACCACGTCGGGGGAGTGCCCGGCGTCGCGCAGCCGCGCGGCGAGCCCGCCCCCGGTCGCGGCGAACTCCCGCAGCACGGTGTGGAACCGGCCCACCTCGGCGGCGAGCGCGAGTTGCCGGCGCTCGTCGAGGGGCGCCCAGAACAGCTCCAGCGCGGCGCGGGCGAAGTCCTTCACCGCGCCCACCGGGGCGTCCGGCAGGTCGACCAGCCGGGCCAGCACCAGCAGCGGCAGGTCGGCGGCGAGGCCCGCGTACAGGTCGACCGGGCGGCCCTCATCCAGCGCCGCGGCCAGGGTGGCCACGCGCTCGCGGACCAGCCCGGTCAGCCATCGGCGCTGGGCGTCCACCCGGTGCGGGTGCAGCGCGTCGGCCACGATGCCGCGGATCTCCGGGTGGCTGGCGCTGCCGTTGTTCGCCAGCGTCGGCGGCAGCCGGAACCGGTGCCCGGCGAGCACCCGCAGCGCGGCGACCGGGATCGGCGTGACCGCGTCGAGCGCGTTGTCCGGCTGGAACGTCACCGGGTCGGTGAGCAGTTCGCGTACGAGCGCGTGCCGGGTCACCACGAGGTGCGGCACGCCGACGTGGTCGACGACTGTGGCCGCGTCCGGCCACGGCTCGTCGACGGACTCGCCCCAGCCCCGGAACAGCACCCGGTAACGCTAGCGGCGGGCCCCGGGCGGGTTCGGGTCCAGCTCCCAGACGGTGGTGTGCTTCACCCGTACGCTCTCCAGCGCCTCGGAGACCGGCACCTCGTACGCGGCCAGCTCGTGGAAACGCTCGCGCGGCAGGAACGCCCGTCCCGGGTCGCCCACCAGCACCCGGGCACCGGCGCGGGCGGCCCGGAGCAGGAAGCGCAGCATCCGGCGGGCCATCGCCTCGCTGTAGAAGACGTCCCCGGCCAGCACCACCTCGGCGTCCCCGGCGTCGTCATCGAGGATGTCGCCGAGTTCGGCGTCGACGCGTACCCCGTTGGCCTCGGCATTGAGCGCGACGGCCGCGACGGCCCGCTCGTCCACCTCGACCGCCCGGACGGCGGCGGCGCCGGCGCGGGCGGCGGCGACGGCGACCAGGCCGGAGCCGGAGGCCAGGTCGAGCACCCGGCGGCCGGCGACCACCTCGGGGTGGTCGGTGACGTAGCGGGCCAGGCCCTGCCCGCCGGCCCAGGCGAACGCCCAGAACGGCGGCGGCTGGGAACTGCGGAACTCGCCCTCGGTCAGCTCCCACAGGCCGATCGGCTCGTCGGCCTGGTGCAGCAGCACCTCGGGTACGAAGGCGACCGGGGCGAGGCGGGCGTGCAGCCGGACGAACGCGGCGGACAGCTCGGACACCGGAGAATTGTGTCCCACCGCCCGGCCGGGCCCGATCCCGGGCGTGTCGCGGCGGCGTCGTGACCGGTTCACCACACTCGGTGAAACAGCCCTCTTCTCTTGGCGTTGGATGCGAACACGCCCGTCTACCGGCGTCCCCGGCGTGCTCCTAGCGTTGCCTGTGAACACGACCGAGGGGGAGGAGGCGTGGTGAGCGGCTGGCGGCACGCGCTGCGGATCGGACTGGTGCTGACCTTCGTGGCCGGGACCGGGTACGGCGGAGCCCTGCCGGCGCGGGCGGCGGCTGCCTTCTCCACCGAGTTGAGCGGCCTGCCGGACGAGTTCACCGCCGGGAACCGGGTGGAGACGCTGTCCGCCGTGGTGTCCCGCTCCGACGGGGGCGGCTGTGTCAAGGTGCGCTGGTCGATGCTGGTGCGGGTGCAGGGCCTGCGGCTGGACCAGCTCAAGGTGGACCGGGTGGAGGACAGCGGATCGTTCCCGCTGGAGATCCGCACCGAGGGAGACACCGCCCGGCTCACCGACCGGCAACTCGACCCCGGGGTGCTCTGTCCCGGCCGTACCGTGACCGCCCGCTACCGGGTGGCCTTCGCCGAGGACGTCGGGCGCGGGCGGGTGAGCTTCGCCGCCGAGGCGTACGACCCGCAGTTGCGCCTGCTGGCCCGGCGGACCGCCTCCCGTCAGGTGGTGGGGGAGGGTGCCGAGCCGACGCCCTCGCCGAGCAGCGCGGAGCCCTCGGAGTCGCCGAGCGACGAGCCGTCGTCCGAGGCGCCCGACGAGGAACCCACCGGCGAGCCGACCGACGCCGCGGTGGAGCCACCGCCGCCGGGTGGCCTGGCCGGGCGGCCGGTGGCGGACAGCGGCGGCTTCGGCCTGGTGCAGGCCGCGTTCCTGCTCGGCGGATTGCTGCTGTTCCTCGGCGCCGGGCTGCTGCTGCGGATGCGCCGCCTCCTGCGCCCGTCGGCGCCGGCCGAACCGGAGACGCTCGCACCCCCCTTCGAACGCCCCCGCCCCCGCTGGCACTGACCCCCTCGGGCGGTCTTCCCGGTGATCAAGGAGTTGGTGTCCTCCGCCGGCCCGGACGGAGACACGAACTCCTTGATCACCGGCGCGGGGTGGGTGGGACAGTCAGTCGAGCTGGCTGGGTTCCAGGCCCAGTTCCCTGGCGGCGACCAGGCGGATCCATTCGGCGATCTGCCGGCGGGTGATCACCCGCTCGTGCACCGCGAGCTGGACCGCCAGCCCGTCCATCACCGCGCTGATCCGCCAGGCCGCGCCCGCCGGGTCGGGGCAGTCGAACGTGCCCTCGGCGACCCCGGCGGTGATCACCGCGGCCAGGTCCTGCCGCCACCGCAGGTCGAGGCGGCGGGAGAGCTTCTCCAACTCCGGGGTACGCAGCGACTCCGCCCACCCGTCGATCCACATCGACCACGAGGTGGCCCGGCCGGTGGGTGTGTAGAGGCGCAGCATCCGGCGCAGCTTGGCAAGCGGCGGGGCGGAGGAGCGCAGCACCGCGTCGAGGCGGGCCAGATCCTGCTCGACCGCGTACGCGAAGGCCTGCGCGAGCAGCCGGTCCTTCGTCGCGAAGTGGTAGAACACGAGCGCCTGGCTGACCCCGGCGGCCTCGGCCACGTCCGCGGTGCGGGTGTTGGCGAGCCCTCGTTCCGCGATCACCTCGCAGGCCGTACGCAGCAGCGCGTCCAGGCGGATCTCGGCGGCTCGTCTCGTCACCGGGTCACGGTAACCCATCCGAATGACCACGAGGAGTTACCGAAGCGGCCGGTCGTCGATGGGACAGTCGGATGCCGGACACTCGACGCGCCGCCCGGATTCGGGCAGGTCGCGGCCTTCGCGACTACCCTTTCGAGCCAGCCACCCAGGCTCCTAGGAAGCCTGCGGGGCGAGGCCCCGGCCACCCCGGACGCGCCGGAAAGGGGACCCGATTTGGCAACCGTTCCCGGGCTCGGCTAAAGTTCTCATCCGTCACCGGATAACACCGGGGCGTGCGGACGTAGCGCAGCTGGTAGCGCATCACCTTGCCAAGGTGAGGGTCGCGGGTTCGAATCCCGTCGTCCGCTCGGAGATGCCGCCACGCAGTTCGGGGGCAACCTCGGTGGAGTGGCCGAGAGGCGAGGCAACGGCCTGCAAAGCCGTGTACACGGGTTCAAATCCCGTCTCCACCTCGGCATTAGACGAGGGCGATTGGCGCAGTGGGAGCGCGCTTCCTTGACACGGAAGAGGTCACTGGTTCAAACCCAGTATCGCCCACCAGCGGAAAGGCCGTGTCGATCACTCGACACGGCCTTTCTCGTCGTCAGCGATCAGTCCAATGCCGCGCCGCCGGCCGTCGCCGCGCCCGCGCGGTGGTGACAAACCGGCGCCGCACGCCACGGGATCGACCTCCGGGCGGGTTACCGGGTTGAATGTGCCGGTGGGCGCGCATCTGACCCGGGCCGCCGCCGGCCGGCACTCGTCCGCCCGGCGCCGGCGGGGGCGCCGATGACCGCCTCCGCCCGCCCGGTGCCCGCGCTGCTGGGCCTGCCCGTCCTCGCGGGAGCCACGGCGGGGGCGTGTGCCGTCGCGCTCGTCGCCCTGGGAGCGGCCGGTCACGGCGGGTTCACGACCGAGCCGGCCGGCGCCGTCGCCCCGGCCGCCGCAGCCGTGACAGCGGCCACCGCCGCGTCCCGGCTCGCCCGGTCGGGCCACCGCGCCGCAGGCCGGCTGGCGACCGGGCTCGCCGCCTCGCTGCTGGCGTACCTCGCGCTCACCGTCCTGGCGGTGGCCACCGTCGCGGCCGGGCACCAGTGGGCCGGGCCGGCCGTCGCGGTGTGGAACTCGGCGTGGATCCCACCGCTCGCGCTGCTGCAACTGACCGCCTCGGCCGCCGTCCGTACCGGCGCGGCCACCCCCGGGACCCACCGGTACGTGGGTCTCGTCCTCGGTGCTGCCGCGCTCGTCAACGCGCTGCTGACGACCGCGACCGAGCCGTTCGCCGGGCTCCCGACGATCGCGGGGGAGTCCTGGCGTACCGCGCTCGCGCCGGTTGGTGCCGTGGTCACCGTGCTGGGCGTGGCGGCGCTGCTCGTCCTGCCGGTGACGCTCTGGCGGGCCGCCCTCGGCTCGCACCACACCGTGCGGGCCCGCCTCGGCGTGGCCGCCGCGGCCACCACCGCGGCGCCGCTGACCGTCGTCTTCTGCCTGCTCCTCGCCGTCGCCCGCGCCCCCGGTGACGTCGAGCCGTCGCTCGGCTCGGTCGCCTTCCTGGTAG
This sequence comes from Micromonospora sp. NPDC048169, assembly GCF_040652815.1. Taxonomy (NCBI): domain Bacteria; kingdom Bacillati; phylum Actinomycetota; class Actinomycetes; order Micromonosporales; family Micromonosporaceae; genus Micromonospora; species Micromonospora sp. NPDC048169. Next base: position 4,159 of record NZ_JBEZMS010000044.1, on the reverse strand, counting down.
CCCTGTCCGGTGCCGCCGTGTTCGCCGTGGCATGCGCGGTCACCGCCGCCCGGGGCACGATCGACGCCCGCCGGGTCGGCTTCGTGGTGCGCGCCGCCGGCCTGGCCGCCGCCGCCCTGCTCGTCGTCGGCGCCGGCACGCTCGTGGCGGCTCCGGGCTCGTCCCTCGGTCCGACCTCGGTCGCCCTCGTCGTGTCGGCGCTGACAGTCGTCGTCGGCGGCGGCACGTGGGCCGGTACCGGCCGCCTGGCGCGGCTGCTCACCGCCGCACCGACCCTGCCGGCCGCACCGCCTGCTGCACCGACACCGCCCGCTGCACCGACACCGCCTGCTGCACCGACCCTGTCGGCCGCACCGGCGGTGACGCCGCGAGGCGGCGCAGAGGGTACGGCGGACGGCGGCGGCACAGCGGGTACGGCGGACGTCGCCGAGCCGGCGCACCCGGCCGGTGGGGTGGAGGCCGCGGCGTCGCCGGAGGTGTCCGGCACGGGGGTCGAGGCCGGAGCCGGTCCGGCGCCGGTCGGCGGGCTGACGGCGCGGGAACGCGAGGTACTCGCCGCGCTCGCCGAGGGCGCCAGCAACGCGGGCATCGCGGCGCAGCTCGTGGTCTCCGAGCGCACTGTGGACGCCCACCTGCGCGCGATCTTCGTCAAGCTCGACCTGACCCCCGGCGGTGGCACGAACCGGCGGGTACGGGCGGCGCGGATCTGGCTGGAGCACGCGCGGCAGCGGCGCTGAGCAGGGCTTCTCCGAAGATAGGTGCTGAGGCCGATGCCCCGTTTCGGCGATTCTCGGCACGGTGGAGCATCATCCGATCGACGGAGGCTCTCACCGTGCCCGTACCGAAGTCGCGCCGTGCCGCGCTCGTCGCCCTCTTCGTCCTGCTCCTGGTGGCCCTGGCCGGGCGGACGCTGTTCATGCTGTGGGAGCCGCCGTTCGACGGCGCGATCCACTACGACGACGTCCGGGACCTGGGGGCCGCCTACTGGCCCATGAACCTCTACCTCGGCGGGCCCGCGTACGCCGTCTCCTGGATCGCCGCCGCGGTGTTCATCGTCCGGCTGGCCCGGGGCCGTGCCGGGGTGTTGAACCTGGTGGGGGCGTTCCTGGCCGGTCTCGGCGGCGTGGTGTTCGCGTTGGTGATCACCGCGGAGGTGCTGCCGTTCGCCTACGCCGGCGACCCGGCGGTCCTGCCGGAGTCGCAGGGGCGGGCGCTGTTCGAGGTGTTCAACGACCAACTCGACGGCCTGCTCCCGGCCATCCTCGGCAGCCAGGTGGCGATCGTGCTCGGCATGGTCCTGGCGCTCGCCGGCACCCTGGTCGGCCGGACCATGCCGCGTCCGCTGGTCATCGCCGGGCTCGTCTACGTCGTGGCGTTCGTGCTGGTGCCGCAGGACGCCGCGCGTGCGGTGGTCGTCGTGAGCTATCTGGTGCAGGTGGCGCTGGTGGCCGCGATCGGCTGGTACGGGCTGCGCGCCGACGACAGCGAGCGCCCGTGACGGATCGGACCGGCCGGATCGGGTGATCCGGCCGGTCCGGTTCTCCGGGACCGATCAGCTCCGTCGGCCCCGCAGGGGTCACATCGGCGGGGCGACGTCCCGGCGCTCCTCGACCCGGCGGTACTCCACCGGCTGCTCGGCGGTGGTGGTGACCACCTGGCGACGGCGACCCCACACCAGCGTGGTCATGATCAGGCCGAGTACGCCGGCCGCCATCAGGATCCAGCCGACGACGTCGAGGTTGACCCCGCCGACGCTGGCGTTGAGCGCGAACGTGAGGATCGCGCCGACCGCGATCAGGAAAATGCTCGTACCGATACCCACGACAGCCTCCTTCGGGGGATGGTTGTGCTGTCACCGGCCTCTGTACCCCGGCGGCGAGCAGCGCAACCACACAGCCATCCGGCGCGGCGGGGGTCTGCCGCACGGCGATCTTGGCATCGGGTAGAGTTCACCCCGTCGCCGGCGCGAACCGGCGGCACGCGGACGTAGCGCAGCTGGTAGCGCATCACCTTGCCAAGGTGAGGGTCGCGGGTTCGAATCCCGTCGTCCGCTCGCGATTGCCCGGGCGATTGGCGCAGTGGGAGCGCGCTTCCTTGACACGGAAGAGGTCACTGGTTCAAACCCAGTATCGCCCACCGAGAGTCACCCTCCCCGCTCACCGGCGCCGCCGGTCGATCTGCGGACGTACCCCACCGGACGGTTCGTACCGGCCACATCGGTCACTCAGCTCCACCGTGCGGCTTATTCAGCCGCCGCCACCACGCGTGTCACTGTGATGCCCCGATGCGCAGGGAGGCGGTCACACATGCACATGATCGAGCGGGGACGATGGCGGCGGACGGCCGCCCGATTAGGGGTGGCGACTGTCGTCGCGGCGGCCGGGGTGACGGTCTCGGCCGCGCCCGCGCAGGCCACCGCGACGCGGACGGTGGCGTTCTTCAGCATGGACGAGCCGACGTCGTCGCCGGTGCTGACCGACTACAGCGGCAACGGCCGCCACGGCACGATCGGCGGTGAGGTGGTCACCGGCGCGCTCTACGCCGGAGCGACCGGCCACCGCTTCGCCACCCACCTGCCGAGCGAACAGCAGTCCGTCCCGGGCCACGTCGACCTGGTGCCGCACACCACCGACTTCAACCCGGACGCCGGGGACTTCTCGGTGACCATCCGGTACCGGACCACGTACTCCTTCGGCAACATCCTCCAGAAGGGACAGGGCAACACGGCCGGCGGCTACTGGAAGTTCGAGGCGCCGAACGGCAAGCCGAAGTGCCTGTTCCGGGGCGCGGACGGCGCTTCCCGTACCGGCTACACGGACGTGCCGATCTCCGACGGCCAGTGGCACACGATCACCTGCAACCGCACGTCGGCGTACGTGGAGATGTACGTCGACGGCGTGCGGACCAGCCGCCTCAACGGGCCGACCGGCACCATCGCGAACACATGGCCGCTGTCCGTCGGCGGCAAGAGCCAGTGCGACGGTACGAAGGTCACCTGCGACTACTTCGCCGGCGACATCGACTACGTGAAGATCCTGAAGGGCTCGGGCGGCCCGGCCAACCAGACGCCGGTGGCCGCGTTGACGCCAACCTGCTCCGGCCTGGTGTGCACGTTCTCGGGCGCGGGCTCCACCGACGCCGACGGCGCGATCCAGGACCACAGCTGGAACTTCGGCGACGGGGACACCACCGGCACGGCCTCCGTGCCGACCACGTCGCACACGTACGCGGCGGCCGGCACCTACCCGGTCACGCTCACCGTCACCGACGACCGGGGTGCCACCGGCACCGCGACAGTCGAGGTGACAGTCGCGCCCGTAGCGGAGCGGATCTCGTTCGTCGGCCAGGCCACCGCTAACGCCAACTGGACCAGCCACACGGTCACCGTCCCGGCGGGCGTGCAGGCCGGTGACACGCTGCTGCTCGTGCTCAGCCAGAACACGCACACCGCCACCGGTGAGCCGACCGGCGTGACCGGCTGGAGCAGGCTCGACCGCCTCGACGGTGGCTTCGCCACCACCACGGCCTGGTGGAAGACGGCGAGCGCGGGCGACGCCGGCACGGCGGTCCGGGTGACACTGGACAGCCAGGCGAAGGGCAACCTGGTGCTGGCCGCGTACCGGGGGGTTGCACCGGGAGCACCGGTCTTCAGCAGGGCCACCGACCCGGCGAGCACCACCACCCGGATCACCCCGTACGCGCCGGTGACCGCGGCGCAGAGCTGGGCCGTGTCGTACTGGCTGCACGGCGACAGCACCTCCACCGCGCTCACCCCGCCGTCCGGCGTGGCGGTGCGCAGCAACTCCTCGCAGACCGGTGGCGGACGGGTGACCGGCCTGCTCGCCGACTCGGCGAGCAGCGTGCCGACCGGCAGCTACGGCGGGCTGACCGCGACCGGCGGTGCCGCCAGCACGACCACCACCACGTGGACGTTCGTCCTGCCCCCGGCCTGACCCATCGGGTACGCGGAAAGGCCGGCACCCCTCGTTTCGGGGTGCCGGCCTTTCGCTGTTTGTTCGTCTTACTTGTTCCAGTGCTCGGCGACGAGGTCGGCGGCCTGCTGTTCCCACTGGGCGTAGTGGTCGGGGTAGGCCGACACCTGGACGGTCTGGGCGGCCTTGGTCAGCGGCATGTCGCGCCAGCCGTCGACCTGCTTGAG
>NZ_JBEZMS010000043.1:13628-39745 GCF_040652815.1 Micromonospora sp. NPDC048169 | reverse complement strand
AGATACCGGAGACCTCGCTACATCTCGAACACCGACACGCCAAGATCCTCACCCAACAGCTCAAGCCCTCGCACGGACTTCGACACAGGCCCTAGGAGAGCGCTGCGGCTACCGCTTCGGCGGCGGCCGTGACCTGGGCGCCGACGTCCGCCACGTCGAGCGGGGTCAGCGACACCACCCCCACGCTGCCCTCCAGACCCGGCACGCCGAGCACCGGGGCGGCCACTCCGTACGCGCCGGACTCCAGCTCGCCGCTGGTGCTCACCGGCCCCGGATCGCCGGCCCGCCCGGCCAGCACCGCCCGGCCCGCCGCGCCTCGCTCCAGCGGGTGCCGGGTGCCGGTCCGGTACGCCACGTGGAAGGACGTCCAGCTCGGCTCGACCACCGCCAGCGCGACCCCCTCGCCGCCCTCGACCACCGTCAGGTGGGCGGTCGCCCCGGTGCCCTCGGCGAGGCGGCGCAGCGCGGGCAACGCCCCCTCGGCCAGCAGGGGCTGGGCGCGGCGGGCCAGGTGCAGCACGCCCACGCCGATGCGCAGCCGGCCCTCGCCGTCGCGCCGGAGCATGCCGTGGCCGGTCAGCGCGCCGACCAGCCGGTAGACGGCCGCCCGGCCGATACCCAGCCGGTGCGCCGCCTCGGTGACTGTCAGCCCGCCCGGCGCGTCCGCGACCAGGTGCAGCAGCCGCAGACCCCGGTCCAGGGTCTGTGCGGTCTCTCCCGTGCGTGCCGCCGTGTCCACAGCACGCAGCGTACGACCCGGCTCCGGCCAACCCGGAAATGTGCGGACGGCTACCCTTGTGAGGTGACGCTACGCCTGTATGACACCGCCACCCGATCGGTGCGGGACTTCGTCCCGCGGGAAGCCGGCAAGGTGGGGGTCTACCTGTGTGGTCTCACGCTCCAGGCCCCGCCCCACATCGGCCACCTTCGCTCCGGCGTCAACTACGACGTGCTGCGCCGCTGGCTGCTCAGCAAGGGCTTCGAGGTCACGTTCATCCGCAACCTGACCGACATCGACGACAAGGTCCTGGCCAAGGCGATGGAGCAGGACCGGCCGTTCTGGTCGATCGCGTACGCCAACGAGCAGATCCTCACCGCCTCCTACCGGGCGCTCAACGTGCTCCCGCCGACGTACGAGCCGCGCGCCACCGGGCACATCCCGGAGATGCACGAGCTGATCGTCCGGCTGATCGAGACCGGCCACGCCTACCCGGCCACCGACGGCTCCGGCGACGTCTACTTCGACGTGGCCTCCTGGCCCGCGTACGGCTCGCTGTCCGGCCAGTCCCCGGCGGACATGCAGCCCGCCGGCGACGCCCCCGACCGGGGCAAGCGGGATCCGCGTGACTTCGCGCTCTGGAAGGGCGCCAAGCCGGGCGAGCCGGCCGACGCCTACTGGCCGTCGCCGTGGGGGCGCGGGCGCCCCGGCTGGCACATCGAGTGCTCGGCCATGTGCTGGCGCTACCTGGGCCCCGAGTTCGACATCCACGGCGGCGGGCTCGACCTGACGTTCCCGCACCACGAGAACGAGATCGCCCAGTCGCAGGCCGCCGACCTGCCGTTCGCCCGCTACTGGGTGCACCACGGCCTGCTCGGCATCGGCGGCACCAAGATGGGCAAGTCGCTCGGCAACACGCTCGACCTCGACTACGTGGCCTCGCTCGGGGTCCGTCCGGTGGAGCTGCGCTACTACTACGTCGCCGCGCACTACCGCTCCCGCATCGACTACTCCGAGGACGCGTTGCGCGAGGCCGCCGTGGCGTACCGGCGGATCGAGGGCTTCGTGCAGCGGGCGGCCGAGCGGGTCGACACGGGCCGGCCCGGCGGCCTGCCGGACGCCTTCGTGGCCGCGATGGACGACGACCTCAACACGTCGGCGGCGCTGGCGGCGCTGCACGAGGTGGTTCGTGACGGCAACACCGCGCTCACCGCCGGGGACGATGTGACCGTCCGCACGGCGCTCGCCGCCACCCGGGCGATGCTGGATATCCTCGGCGTCGACCCCCTGGACCCGGCCTGGACCGGCGGCGGCCGCGCGGACGACCTGCGCGGCGTGGTGGACTCCCTGATCGCGCTGGCCCTGGAGCAGCGCGCGCAGGCCCGCGGCCGCAGGGACTGGGCCGCCGCCGACGCCGTACGCGACCAGCTCAAGCAGGCCGGCGTGGTCGTCGAGGACACCCCCCAGGGCCCGCGTTGGACTATTGGAGAGCAGGACTGATGGCCGGCAACTCGCAGCGCCGTGGCCGGCGACTGACGCCGAAGGCGGGCGCCCCCAAGGGCACCGGTGGCAAGAACAAGGACTCCCTCGCCGGGCGGGGCCGCACGCTGCCCGCCGACGAGCGGCCCTGGCACAAGGCGTACTCGGGCACCGAGAAGCTGCCCCAGCGCACCGCCTGGAAGCAGGACAAGGAGCGCCGCACCGCCGCCGAGGAGGGGCGTGCGCCCAAGATCGGCCAGCCCGGCACCAAGGACACCACCTGGGGCAAGGGCAGCCGGGCCGGTGTGCCGCTCAAGGGCGGCAAGGGCAAGCCCGCCGGCCGGGGCGGCCCCCGGGTCGCGCCGGGCCGTAAGGCCAACCCGGCGAAGGACAGCCCCGAGCTGCTGGTCGGGCGCAACCCGGTGCTGGAGTCGCTGCGCACCCAGGTGCCCGCGACCGCGCTCTACACCGCGCAGGGCATCGACATGGACGACCGGGTCAAGGAGATCGTCCGCACCGCCGCCGACCGGGGCATCGCGATCCTGGAGGTCAGCCGCGCCGAGCTGGACCGGATGACCGGCGGGGTGCTGCACCAGGGCGTCGGCCTCCAGGTGCCGCCGTTCGCCTACGAGCCGTTCGACGACCTGGTCGCGGCGGCGCTGGAGCAGGCCGCTCCGCTGCTCGTCGCGCTGGACGGCGTCACCGACCCGCGTAACCTCGGCGCGGTCATCCGCTCGGCCGCCGCGTTCGGCGCGCAGGGTGTCTTCGTACCCGAACGGCGTGCCGCCGGGATCACCGCGACCGCCTGGCGGACCAGCGCCGGCGCGGCCGCGCGCGTGCCGGTGGCCCAGGTCACCAACCTGACCCGGTCGCTCAAGGCGTGCAAGGAGGCCGGCTTCGTCGTGGTCGGCCTGGACGCCGACGGGCAGACCGACCTGTACGACCTGGAGGCCGCCGTCGGCCCGCTCGTCGTGGTGGTCGGCTCGGAGGGCCGAGGGCTGTCCCGCCTGGTCGGGGAGACCTGCGACCTGACCGTCAGCATCCCGATGGTCTCCGAGGTGGAGTCGCTAAACGCCAGCGTCGCCGCCGCGGTCACGCTCGCCGAGGTCGCCCGCCGCCGGTCCGTCGAGGCCTGACCGAGAGCAACGAAAAGGGCGGTCCGCCGTGGCGGGCCGCCCTTTTCGCGTACGTCAGATCCGCTGGCCGGTGGCGGCGTGGAAGACGTGGCTGCGGCCGGTACGCGGCTTGACGAACACGGTGTCGCCCATGTTCGGCATGCTGCGCCGGTCGGTACGGACCACGAACCGCTCGTTGTGGCCCTCCAGCGCGGCGTGGCCGTAGATGTTCGCGTCCGAGCCCAGGTCCTCGACCAACTCGACCACGACCGGCATGCCGCCCTCGGACGGGCTGACGAGGTCGCAGTCCTCCGGCCGGAAGCCGACGGTGACCTTGCCGTCGCCGCCCTCGGCGTTGGCCGCCTGGACCTGCTCGCGGGTCAGCGGCACGATCATCTCGGCGAACGCGCCGCCCTGTTCGGTCAGCTTCACCGTCTTGATGTTCATGGCCGGGGAGCCCATGAAGCCGGCGACGAAGACGTTGGCCGGGGTGTCGTAGAGCGCCCGCGGGGTGTCCACCTGCTGGAGTACGCCGTCCAGCATGACCGCCACCCGGTGACCCATGGTCATGGCCTCGACCTGGTCGTGGGTGACGTAGACGGTGGTGACGCCCAGCTTCGCCTGGAGCGAGGCGATCTGGGTACGGGTCTGCACACGCAGCTTGGCGTCGAGGTTCGACAGCGGCTCGTCCATGAGGAAGACCTGCGGCTCGCGGACGATCGCGCGGCCCATGGCGACACGCTGGCGCTGCCCGCCGGAGAGCGCCTTCGGCTTGCGGCTGAGGAACTCCTCCAGCTGGAGCAGCCCGGCCGCCTCCTTGACCCGCCGGTCGATCTCCGCCTTCGAGGTCTTGCGCAGCTTGAGGGCGAACGCCATGTTCTCGTACACCGTCATGTGCGGGTAGAGGGCGTAGTTCTGGAAGACCATCGCGATGTCGCGGGCCTTCGGCGGGAGGTGGGTGACGTCCCGGTCGTCGATGTAGATCGCGCCGTCGTCGACGTCCTCCAGGCCGGCGAGCATCCGGAGGCTGGTGGACTTGCCGCAACCGGACGGGCCGACCAGGACGAGGAACTCCCCGTCACCGATCTGGAGGTCGAGCTGGTTGACGGCGGGGCGCTCGGTGCCCGGATAGATCCGGGACGCCTTCGAGTAGGTGACCGTAGCCATGATGGAGCGCTTCCTTTCACCGGCAGGAACGTGCCGGACGATCCGAGTGAAGGAGCGACCGGCGCCCAAGGCGCCGGCCAACGGGGTCGTCGCTCAGGCAGCCGAGGCCGGCCGGAGTGTCGTCCGTGTCACTGCACGGTAAACGGCTTTCGCGATCGTGCCAAGACGTGGCGCGACGGATGGGACGGACGGCATACGCATAACGGGCACAGAGGCACGGCGAGGCATCAATCTCCCCGGCTGGGAGCGCGGCCGGGTGATGATCCATCGTCATCCCGGTCGGGATACCGACGTTTTCCGTGCTCGGGACCCCTGCGAGGCGGGATTTCCGGGGCTCAGTCGCTATGCTGACCCCTACGCACGCGCCCCTGTAGCTCAGCTGGCCAGAGCACTCGCCTTGTAAGCGAGATGTCGCCGGTTCGATCCCGGCCGGGGGCTCCAATTCCATCAGGCATTTCGCGGCGGCAGTCGCTGCGATCTGGCCAGTGACAGCGGCGGGCTCATGAGAGCCCGCAGGCGATCCGGCTGACCTGGAGCAGCCATCACCACTGGGCATGACGATCAGGCGGCGCCACGCTCGCTGACCGGCCGGCGGCGCAGGTTCGGGTTCAGCAGGGCCGGGGGCAGATAGGCCTGGTCGAGCCGGGTGACATCGGTGCCGGGCGCGACGATCTCATCGATCCGGTCGAGGATCTCGTCGGTGAGCGTGACGTCGACGCCGGCGAGCAGGTCGTCGAGGTGCTCCATCGTGCGCGGGCCGAGGATTGCGCTGGTCACGCCGGGGTGTGCGATGGCGAATGCCATGGCGAGGTGGGTCAACGGCAGGCCTGCCTCGTCGGCGAGCGGGATGAGTTGTTCGACGATGTCGATCCGGCGCTCGTCGGTGAGGTGTTTGGAGAAGCGGGCACGGCGCAGGTCGTTCTGCTCGCCCTTGCGGACCCGGCCGGTGAGCATTCCCTGCCCGAGTGGGCCCCACACCAGCGTGCCCATCCCGTAGCGCTGCGCGGCCGGCAGCACCTCGCTCTCGATGCCGCGGTTGAGGATCGAGTAGGGCGGCTGCTCGGTGTGGAAACGTTCCAGCCCGCGCCGCTCGGCGACCCACTGGGCGTCGACGATGTCGGAGGCGGGCATCGTGGATGATCCGATCGCCCGGACCTTGCCACTGCGGATCAGGTCGGAGAGCGCCGAGAGCGTCTCCTCGATGTCGGTGTCGGGGTCCGGGCGCTGGATCTGGTAGAGGTCGATGTGGTCGGTCTGCAGGCGGCGCAGCGAGTCCTCAACCGCGGTCATGATCCAGCGGCGGGAGGCGCCTCGCCGGTTGGGGTCGGTGGCCGCACCCGGCGTCCGGGGCAGCGCGATCAGCCTGGGCAGGCCCACCTTGGTCGCGAGGACGACGTTGTCCCGGCGGCCCTTGAGGGCCCTACCCACGATCTCCTCCGAGTCGCCGTAGGCATCGGCGGTGTCGACGACGTTGATCCCCGCGTCCAGCGCCTTGTGAATGACCTTGATCGAGTCGCCGGGGTCGGGATTCCCGATCACGGTGGCGAACATCAGCGTGCCGAGCGCGTACGGGCTGACCTTGATGCCCGTCCGGCCCAGGGTGCGGTACTGCATGAGCGTCTCCCTGCGGTATCGTCGTTAGGTGGAAAGTCTTTCCGGAACTAGAACTATACGGAAAGGCCTTCCGGAAAAGCAAGGGAGGTGTAGCTGTGTCCGACAACAGAGCAGATTCCGGTGTTCGCGACCGCGCCCCGCGCCGGATGCGCACCGACGCGCGCCGCAACATCGAGTCCCTGCTCGAAGCTGCGAAGACGGTCTTCGGCACCGTCGGCGTCGACGCCCCCGCCAAAGAGATCACCGATCTGGCCGGCGTCGGCGTCGGCACGCTCTACCGGCACTTCCCGCAGCGCGCGGACCTGATCAAGGCCGTCATCGAGCGGGAGATCGACGCATGCGCCGACGCGGCCCCGGCCCTGGCCGCCACGCACGAACCGGGGGTAGCCCTCGCGAAGTGGCTCGACCGGTTCACCGCGTTCGTCGCGACGAAACGCGGATTTGCCGTGGCCCTGCACTCCGGCGATCCGGCGTTCGACGGCCTGCCCGGATATCTCCTGCAGAAGCTGGGACCGGCCCTCGAGTCGTTGCTCAAGGCCGCGACAGCCAGCGGTGAGGTCCGGGCCCGGATCAGTGCCCAGGACCTGCTGTACGCCGTTGCGAAACTGTGCGCGCCCATGCCGGACGAGGAACCCGACTACGGGCGGCGCATGGTCGCGCTCCTCGTCGACGGACTGCGGTCCGGCGAGCCCCCGCACTGACACACCAGTCGACTCGGGCGGAGCTGAACGGACGATCGGGTCGAGCTGGGACGGGCGCAGGCGCTGTCTAGCAATTAGTGCCAACGTCAACGCGGACGTACTCGACCGGCCACGGCCAGCGGGCGGCGAATGGCTCGCGGTAGTCGCCGCCAGAGACGGACGCGGACCCGCGGCACCCAGGGCTGGTAAGCGAGGCATCGCGAGGCTGGCTCCGCGCCCGCTCATTCTATGTCCGGATTGGCGGTGCCCCGCCGGGCAAGGTGACAAGTGTGGTCTTGCGGCGCTTGTGCTTGCAGGGTTTCTTGCGAGGGCTTTCTCACGCTTATGAACCGCGAGAAATGCGGCCCAGGGAAGATGATAGGAACGGCTGGTTCGATTGCAACAATGCCGGCCGCCACCCGGTTAACATCCGGCCGCCGATCAGAATCAGGATGCCGGTCGGTCCGATCGTCACGCAGAAAATTGTTGTCATCCCGTACCGTGACAGATGCCCCGATCTCCCGAATTCGATCTTGGATGGGCGTCAGTGCCAATACGTCTTCGAGCCCCACTAACCCGGATGGCTCCCATCCGTCATTCTGAGCTCGGTCGTGGTCCCCCACTACTGCTGTTAGTTGCCCGGCCGTCATGCCACGCCAAAATCTCCGTGCCCATAGTTGGCTTTGCCTTTCGCCTGCCTTCGGTGTGCAACCAGACGACGACGCCACCGATTGCCGCCGCTATCAAATTCGTCAGGATGTCGCCGGATGACTTCCAAAGCCAGGTAAGGATTTGACCAATGACCTGCACGTTCCCTCCCACCTCTGTTGATCATCTTCGCCTGGATGCGTCAGACCATGGTAGATAGAGCTGTCCATGAATAGGTCATTCAATCGGAGTTTCATGCGCTGGCTCACCGTCAACGTGCCGGGCGCCCCCGGGTCGGGAGATCCTGCTGGAGAAGCCGAGCCCGCCGACTCTGGAACGGATCGGGAAGATGCGCCAGCGCCCATGAAGGGCGAGTGACCGGGTTAGTCTCGCGGTCCCCGACCGTGGAGGTGCCGATGCCCAGCCGCCTGCTCTACCTGGTCCGTCACGGCGAGCAGGACCGCCCGGAGGAGGAGGCGGACACCGGACTGTCCGAGCGGGGCCGGCGGCAGGCGACGCTGCTGGGTGAGCGGCTGCGCGGCACGCGCTTTGCCGCCGTACACCATGGGCCGGCCCGCCGGGCCGCGGAGACCGCCGGGCTGGTCGCGGCGTCGCTGCCGGGTGTTCCGGTACGCGAGGACGACCGCGCGGGCGACCACATGCCGCACGACACCGATCCGGCCGGCCTGCCGGAGCGGTACGTGGCGTTCCTGGCCGGCTTCACCGAGCGGGAGCGGCGGGACGGGCCGCGCGTGACGGCGGAGGCGGTGGCCCGGTTCGCCGCCGCCCCCGCGCAGGGTGACGTACGCGAGCTGGTCGTCACCCACAACTTCCTGGTCGCCTGGCTGGTGCTGAGCGCGCTGGAGGCGCCGGCCCGGCGGTGGATCGGGCTCAACCAGCAGAACTGCGGGTTGACCGTGATCCGTTACAGCTCGGGCGGCCCGCCGGCGCTCATCGCGTTCAACGACGTCGCCCACCTGCCGCCCGAGCTGCGTGCCACCGGCCTGCCCGACGACTACCGGATCTGACCGGCGCTCAGGCGAGCAGCTTCACCACGGCGTCGGCCACGGCGCGGGCGGACTGCGGGTTCTGGCCGGTCACCAGGCGCTCGTCGACCACCACGTGCTCGGTGAAGTCGGGTGCCGGCACGTGCTGCGCGCCGGCCTCGGTGAGCTTGTCGGCGAGCAGGAACGGCACCTCGTCGGTGAGGCCGACGGCCGCCTCCTCGCTGTTCGTGAACCCGGCCACCCGCTTGCCGGCGATCAGCCGGGAGCCGTCGGTGAGGGTGAGGTTCACCAGCGCCGACGGGCCGTGGCAGACGGCGGCCACCACGCCGCCGCGCTCGTAGATCGAGCGGGCGATGCGGGCCAGGTCGGGGTCGTCCGGGAAGTCCCACATGGTGCCGTGACCGCCGGCGAAGAGGATCACGTCGTACCCGTCCGGTTCGACGTCGGCGGCCTTCGGCGTGTCGGTGACGCCGGCGGTGGCGAGGAAGTCGTTCTGGGTGCTGTCGTTCTCGTCCCGGCCGTCGACGGGCGGCTCCCCGCCGGCCACCGACACCAGGTCGACGTCGTACCCGGCGGCCCGGAACACCTCCCACGGCTCGGCGGCCTCGCCGACGTAGTAGCCGGTCGAGCGGCCGGTGCGGCCCAGCTCGGAATGACTGGTCATGGCGATGAGTGCGCGAGTCATGCCTTCCATGCTGGCCCGCTCGTCCGCCGGCCGGCCATAGGCCGATGTCACAGCCGGAACGGGTTTGAGGTCGGGCGGGTCAGCCGGTGGCGCCGTTGAGCAGGTCCACCACCTGCGCGGTGACGGCCGGCGGCGTGGCCTTCGGCGGGCAGTCCACGTAGCCGACCTGGTTCGGCCCGATGGTGAGCCGGTAGGTGAACGCGTCGGCGCACATGGGCGGCGGCACTGTCACGGCGGCCTCGGCGGCCAGCCGGGGGTCGGCGGTGAGCTGCCGCAGCCGGGCGAGTTCCGTGTCGCTGAGCCGCCCCTCCCGGGAGGCGCCGGCGCGGTCGGTCCTCGTCCACTGACCGTGCGGCTCGACCCGGACGGTGTCGGTCACCCCGGCGATGCCGCCGGACTTCTCCAGCACGACCTCGGCGGCCAGCGGCGGGGGGCCGTCCGTGATGACCGGTGGCTCGTCGGCGCGGGCGCAGCCGGCGAGCGGGACGAGAAGGGCGGCGACGGCCGCCACGGCGGGGGCAGCTCTCATACCGGATCGGACGCGCGACGGGACCACCCGGTTCCGGGTCACCGCTCCTCCTCATCCGTTCGGTCAGTGTCTCCGGCGGGAGCTCGCCAGCCTCTTTCACGTTCTTCGATGTATCGCTATATCTACACCAGTGACAACCCCCGTCACAACATCAGCCTTCGGAGGAGGGCCCGTGAAAAGATCCGTCGCCGCCGTCAGCGCAGCGCTGCTCACAAGCAGCGTGCTGGCCTGCGTCACCACCTCTGCGCAAGCGGCAGCGCCAAGCGCACCCAGTCCCGAGACCTCGGCCGCAGCCCGGTCCGCGAGCCTGCTGCGCGCCAACCCCGGCGCCGTCCAGGGCGCCAGCGGTGAGGCCTACCAGGCCGTCCGCACCAAGGTCGACCCGTCCGGGGCCGCGCACACCCGCTACAGCCGGACCTATCAGGGTCTCCGGGTGTACGGCGGTGACTTCGTCATCCACACCGCCGCGAACGGCAGCATGACCGGCGCGTCGGTCAGCCTCTCCGCCCCGCTGACCCTGAGCACCACCGCGAAGGTCGGCGCGGACGCGGCGAAGGCCAGCGCCCGCAAGACGTTCTCCGGCTCGGTCACCTCGGTCGGCGCGCCGGAGCTGTTCGTCGACGCCAGCAGCGGCAAGGGCCGCCTCGCCTGGGAGACCGTCGCGACCGGCTGGAAGGCGGACAAGCAGACGCCGTCGAAGCTGCACGTCATCACCGACGCCACCACCGGCAAGGTGATCGGCTCGTACGACGAGATCGAGACGGTGGCCGGCACCGGCCAGGGCATCTACACCGGCTCGGTCACCATCGACACGACGCTGTCCGGCAGCACGTACCAGATGATCGACCCGGTACGCGGCAACGGCCGTACCTGCGACATGAACAACGGGACCTCCACCTGCACCACGTTCACCGACGCGGACAACGCGTGGGGCACCGGCGCCACCTCGAACCGGCAGTCGGCCGCCGTGGACGCCCACTTCGGCGCCGCCAAGACGTTCGACTACTTCAAGAACGTGCACGGCCGCAACGGCATCTTCGGCAACGGCCAGGGTGTGCCGAGCCGGGTGCACTACGGCAACAACTACGTGAACGCATTCTGGGACGGCGCCCAGATGACGTACGGCGACGGTTCGGGCAACTCCCGTCCGCTGGTCTCGCTGGACGTGGCCGGGCACGAGATGAGCCACGGTGTCACCGAGGCGCTGGCCGGGCTGGTCTACTCCGGCGAGTCCGGTGGCCTCAACGAGTCCACCAGCGACATCTTCGGCAACATGGTGGAGTTCTACGCCGCCGCGCCGAGCGACCCGGGCGACTACCAGGTCGGTGAGAAGATCAACATCAACGGCAACGGTACGCCGCTGCGCTACATGTACAACCCGTCGCTGGACGGCTCGTCCGACTCCTGCTGGTCCACCAGCACGAAGAACAAGGACGTGCACTACTCCTCCGGCGTCGGCAACCACTTCTTCTTCAACCTCGCCGAGGGCACCGGCGCCACCGCGTACGGCACCTCGCCGGTCTGCGGCTCGGCCCCGGCGGTCACCGGCATCGGCCGCACCAAGGCGGAGAAGATCTGGTACCGGGCGCTCGACGTGTACTTCACCTCGAACACCTCGTACGTGAACACCAGCAACCCGGCCAACACCGCCCGCGCGTACACCCTGCGGGCCGCGACCGACCTGTACGGCAACTGCTCGACCGAGTACAAGACCGTCCAGGCCGCGTGGACCGCGGTGAACGTGGCCGGCAACGACGCGCCGTGCAGCTCCACCGGCAACGACTACTCCGTCTCGCTCTCGCCGACCGCCGGGTCTGTGACCGCGGGTGGATCGGTCTCCGCCACCGTCGCCACGTCCACCACCAGCGGCACCGCGCAGACCGTGACGTTCTCCGCGTCCGGCCTGCCGACCGGCGCCACCGCGTCGTTCAGCCCCACCTCGGTGACCTCGGGCGCCTCGTCCACCCTCACCATCGCCACCGGCTCCGGCACCCCGGCCGGCACCTACACGGTGACCGTCACCGGAAGCGCGGCGTCGGGCACGAAGACCGCCACCTACTCGCTGACCGTCAGCAGCGTCGGCGGCGGCTGCACCGGTGCCGGGCAGAAGCTCGGCAACCCGGGCTTCGAGTCCGGCAACACGGTCTGGAGCTCCACCTCCGGCGTGATCGGCCAGCACGGCACCAGCCAGCCGGCCCGCACCGGCACCTGGAGCGCGTGGATGAACGGGTACGGCAGCACCCGTACCGAGACGCTGTCGCAGTCGGTGAGCCTGCCGAGCGGCTGCTCCGCGTACACCCTCTCGTTCTGGCTGCACATCGACTCGGCCGAGAGCACCACCAGCGTCCAGTACGACAAGCTGAACGTGCAGGTGCTCAACTCGTCCGGCTCGGTGCTGGCCACGCTGGCGACCTACTCGAACCTGAACAAGGCCGCCGGCTACAGCCAGAAGTCGTTCAACCTGGCGGCGTACGCCGGGCAGACCGTCACGCTGAAGTTCACCGGCACCGAGGACGTCTCGCTGCAGACCTCCTTCGTGCTCGACGACACCGCGATCAACGTCTCCTGACCTGATCGCCGATCCCGGGGCCCGGCGGCCACCCCACGCGGGTGGTCGCCGGGCCCCGGCCGTTACGGTCGCACCATGTCCGACGCGGAACTCACAGTCACCCTGGACGGCCCGGTGGCGACCGTGGTCATCCACAACCCGGCCCGGCGCAACGCGATGACCCCGGCCATGTGGCGGCAGCTCCCGGTGCTGCTGGACGGCCTGGAGGCGGACCCGGCCGTACGGGTGCTGGTGCTCACCGGCGCGGGCGGCACGTTCTGCGCCGGCGCCGACCTGGGCGACCTGGACGAGCTGCTGGCCGCCGGTGACGGCAGCATCGCGGTGGCCGCCGAGGAACGGCTCGCCGCGTTCGGCCGTCCCACTGTGGCGGCTATCGAGGGCGCCTGCGTGGGCGGCGGATGCCAGCTCGCCGTCGCGTGCGACCTGCGGCTGGCCGCCGCGGACGCCCGGTTCGGCGTACCCCCGGCGCGGCTCGGCCTGGTCTACCCGGCGCCGACCACCCGTCGGCTGGCCGCGCTGGTCGGTCCGTCGGCGGCCAAGCACCTGCTGTTCACCAGCGAGCTGGTGAACGCCGAGCGGGCGCTGCGGATCGGCCTGGTGGACGAGGTGCTGCCGGCCGGTGAGCTGGCCGGGCGGGTGGCGACGCTGACCGCCACCGTCGCGGAACGGTCCCGGCTCACAGTGACCGCCGCCAAGGAGATCGTGGACGGGCGCGCCGACGCCGACCGGCTGGTCTGGTGGCACGGCCAGGTGCGGGACAGCGGCGAGGCCCGCGAGGGGGTGGCGGCCGTCAACGAGCGCCGGCCGCCGCGCTTCGGCTGGACTCCGCCGGCCACGCGCTGACCGCCGAGGCGGGCAGGCGGACGGGACCGGCGGGCGCGGCGCCGGGGCGTACCCCCGGCACCGCCCCCTGTGCCCGCCGGCCGTCCGTCACCGCGCCAGCGCGGCCCAGCTCGGCGTCACCGGCTCCCGCCGCAGCGGCATGCCCGCCTCGGCCGGGGTCCGGTCACCCTTGCGCTGGTTGCACGCGTAGCAGGCGGCGGTGGTGTTCCCCCAGGTGTTCCGGCCACCGCGCGAGCGGGGCAGGACATGGTCGATCGTGCTGGCCGCTCCGTCGCAGTAGGCGCACCGCCGCCGGTCGCGCGCCAGCACCCCGGCCCGGGACCAGGCCGGGCCGGCGCTGAACCGCCAGCGGGTCACCACGTACCGGACGAGGCGGACCACCCGCGGCAGCGGGAAGACGCCGATCACCCGGTCCGGCTCGGCCTCGTGGATCTCGGCGACCCGGCGGCAGAGCATCCGGATCGCGTGCTTGACGGTGACCCGGTGCAGCGGGCCGAGGTCGGCGTTTATGACGAGGACGGCGTCCACCGGGCTCTCCCTTCACGATCGGCGGTACGGCGACGAAAAAAGCCGCCCGGTCCACGGGACCGGGCGGCGACGACGGGGACGCGTAAGACGCGTCAGTCGTGCCCTCCGGGCCAGGGACCGTGTTCCCGGCAACCGTCGCCGAGCAGCCACGACGTCATCGTGGTGGCGTATCGCAGCGACATGGACGGCTCCTGGAACGGTGGTTGACCTTGCGCGCTCACGGTAGATCGATCCGGGAGTCGTGGCCAACGTATTTCGATCCGTCGTCGGCGGGCCGCCGCTGCCGTCCGGCCCGTCCGGTGCGCCGGGCGGCGGTGAGCGGCCTGTCGATCCGGGCGGTCATCTGCACCACCAGCTCGCTGTCCAGCAGCGGGCGGTTCACCTCGGCGGCCACCGACAGCGTGGGCGTGGAGATCGACCGCCAGATCGCGGTGAGCCCGGCGCCGAGGCCGACGAGCGCCACCGCCGCCCGGGTGGTGGGGGAGCCGGCCGCGGCGGCGGCACTGACCCCGACCACCGCGAGCAGCACCACCAGCAGCGGCGCCAGCACCGGCCAGAAGATGCCCCGGGCCGCCTGCGCGACCAGCTTCCGGTCCCGGATGATGACGTTGCGGGCGACCACCGCCCAGTTCTCCTCGTCGAGCAGGTCGCGCGGGTGCAGGCCGCCGGTCAGCACGTCCTGCCACAGGTCGCCCTGGTTGCGCAGCTCGCGGGCCAGCTCGCCGAGTCCGGCCTCGGCCGGGTCGCCCACTGTGGCGCGGCCGACAGCGGTGGCCCAGGCGGCGAGCGAGCGGCGCACCACGGCGGCCGAGTACGGCGGCAGTACGCTCGCCAGCTCGTCCAGCCACCTGCTGATCTGGATGTGCCGGCCACCGAAGCGCCCGGCGAGCTGGTCGGCGTCGCCGCGCCGCACGGTGTCGGCGAGCGAGCGCCCGAGCCGGTACGCCACGCCCACCCGGTGGTTCGTCGCCATCGTCCAGCGCAGCACGTCGATGTTGAGGTCGTCGAGCGCGCGCAGCAGCGGCTCCCGGTCGGCTCCGGTGGCACCCCGGGCGGCGGCGGTGGAGGGCACCGTACGACCGGCCGGGGTCAGCGGCGCGATCTGGGTCAGCGCGACGTCCACGCCGTCGAGGTACATGCCGAGCCGGTGCCGCCCGGCCAGCTCGGTCAGGTTCGACAGCTTCGGCGGCGCGGGCGCCGGCCGGTCCCCGTCCCCGGTCAGGTCGGCGGTCTGCGCGTGGTGGTAGGCGTCCGCCATGGACCAGCCGAGCCGCAGCGCGGTGACCACCGCGGTCCGTTCGTCCCGCGGTGTCCCGTGTTCCTCGTCGCGCGGCTCGCGCGTCGGGGTGCTCACCGCCCGACCTCCCGTGTCACCGGATCAGTCGAGCGTAAAGCCGTTCTTGTCGGCCTATGACCGTTTCGGGCCAGTCCTGCTGGCCAGCAGGCCGCGCGGACGGATCGACCGGACCGGCTCGGCCGCCGCCCCCTCGGCACGCAGGATGTGGTTCGCCGCGATGATCCCGGTGGCCGCCGAGCGTTCCATCAGCGCGCTCGGGAATTCGGTGCGGATGCCGTCCCCGGCCAGATAGAGGCCGGGCGCGTCGGTCTCCACCCCCGGACGCCAGGCGTGGCTACCCGGCGTGAACGCCGGGGCCTGCGCCTCGACCCGGGCGCGCAGCTCGCGTACCCGCAGGTCGGCGACCTCCGGCCAGAGCGCGGTCAGCTCCCGCAGCATCCGCGCGGCCAGCTCGTCGGCCGGCACGTCCGGCTCGCAGGCGTACGCGTGCAGCTCCACCACCGAGCCGCCGGTCCGCTCGGCCCAGCGGCGGGGCTCGTCCTCCAGCCGGTGGTAGAGCGTCACCGAGTCCAGCGTGGGCTGCCGGGAGACACCGCTGAACACCGCCCGGTCGGCCCGGACGTCCCCGTCCATCCAGTAGCGCGCCACCGCGTACGGCGGACCGGGCCTGCCGAACGCGGGCATCCGCGCCACCAGCTCGGGGGCCGCCGCGACCAGGCCGGGCGAGGCGTCGACAAGCGCGGCGAGCGCGGGCGGGTCCACCGCGAGCACCACGTGCGGCGCCTCCCAGACGTCACCGTCGGCGCCGGTCACCCGCCAGCCCTCCGGGGTACGGTCCAGCCGGGCCGCCGCCGCGCCGGTCGTCACCCGGCCGCCGTGCTTGCCCACGTACCGGGTCAGCGGCTCCCAGATCGCCGTGCCGTAGTCCCGGTCCGGGCAGTCGAAGGCCAGCCCTTCCGGATTGCCGAGCAGGTAGAAGTGGAACTGGGCGATCATCTCGGCGGCCGACATCTCCGCCTCGTGGTTGAAGAACGAGTGCGAGAAGACCTCGAACAGCATGGCCCGCGCCCGGTCCGGCAGCCGCAGCGAGGTGAGCAGCTCGTCGGCCGTCCGCTCGTCGAAGTCCTCGTAGGTGCGTACCGGGTCGTAGGTGAGCAGCGGCAGCGCGGCGTCCCGGTCCATCGAGCGCAGGTCCGCCAGGCGCAGGCTGGGACTGCGCAGCAGCAGCGCCAGCAGGTTCGCCGGCGGTGCGGGCGGCAGCTTGCCGAACTCCTCGGTCGGCCACCGCTCGGACAGGATCGGGTAGCCCGGGATCGGCTTGAGGAAGCCCAGCGCGGGATCGACCCGGCGCAGGATCGACCGCCAGTTCCAGTACTGCCGGAAGAACGCGTGGAAGCCGTGCTCGTTGCGCTGGACGCCGTCGGGCAGCTCCTCCGGCCAGGCGCCGAGCCGCCCGCCGAGGTGCGGCGCCGCTTCCAGCACCGTCACCGCCACGCCCCGCTCGGCCAGCACCACCGCCGCCGACATGCCCGCGATGCCGCCGCCGACCACCAGCGCCGCGACCGGCCGCGGCATGCGGTCGGCGCCTCCGCCGCCCGGGTCCACCAGGTGCTCGCGTACGCCGATGAGGCGACCTACCACTTGCGACAGACTCACGGGGCATCCTTCGGTCGGCGGTCCCCCAGTCTGCCCGAGGTGAAAGGAAGGGGCCCCTTTTAACGCATACGGAGGTGCAGGGGCCCCTTCTTAACGCCGGGCGATCCGTGCGGCGCGTGCGTCGGGTGGGCGCGTGGGGTGAGGCGTTAACAGGGGGCCCTTCCTCTACCGGAGGCGTTAACAAGGGGCCCTTCCTTTCACGGCAGGCAGCGGCGCGGGCGGTCCGAGGGCGGCCAGACGTACTCCAGGTCGGGGGAGACGTCGGTGAACAGCGGTGCGTAGTGGACCGGGTCCTTGCGCAGCAGCGAGGATCGGTGGCTGCGGTGCAGGTCGTCGCGGCCCAGCCAGGGCGGCAGCTCACCGGCGACGGCCAGCTCGTCCTGGGTGCGGATCACCGAGATGCCGCAGGCGGCGGCGAGGTCGGTGGCGAGCGTGCCGGCGCAGGTGTCGGCCCGGCCCGGCTCGCACCACACCGCGCACATGTCCAGCCCGTACCGGGTCAGCGCCTCCTCGTACCCGGCCCACATCTTCACCGCGGGGTGGTTGCGCCAGCCGTAGTCGGGCCGGGTCAGCCCGCGCAGCACCTGGATCGCCTCCACGCGCTGCTTGCCCAGCCGCTTCTGGTCCAGCGTGCGCGCGCTGCCCAGGAAGTCCGGATACGGCAGGAACGTCTGCATGCCGGTGCGTTACCCGTACCCGGACCCGCCATGCGTTCATGATCGTCGGGGCTGCGCGCATCGCGAGCGGCTGACTACGATCCGGACATGGCCGAGCCACTGCGTGACCGCGCGCGCCGCGCGACCGGCTGGCGGCTCCGGATGAACGGGGACGAACGCCCCCACTACGTGGTCTGCGGCTCCGACCCGCTCGCCTACTGGGTGGTCCGGTCGCTGCTCGCCACCGACAACGCCGACGGCCGGGTGCGGGTCACGCTCGTGGTGCCGGGCCGCCGCCGGTCCGAGGGCCCCGACGGGCGGGACGTGCCGGGGGTACGGGTGGTCACCGCCGAGCGCCTCGACGAGGCGGCGTTCCGCCGGGCCGGGCTGGCCGGCGCGGCCGGGCTGGCCCTGCTGCACCAGGACGACGTGGGCAATATGCACGCCGCGCTCTGCGCCCAGGAGGTCGAGTCGCGGCTGCGCCTGGTGGTGCGGATGTTCAACACCAACCTGGCGGACGGCCTGCGGCAGCTCTTCCCGGACTCGGCGGTGCTCTCCGACGCCTCGATGGCCGCGCCGGCCTTCGTGGCCGCCGCGCTGGGCGAGGTGGCGCCGACCCACTTCCGGCACGCCGGGCGCACGCTCTACGTGGCCCGCCGCGACGACGTACGCCCGCAGGACGTGGTCTGCGGCCTGGCCGTCACCACGGATCCGGACCTGGTGCGTGTGCTGCCCGCCGACGAGGCGACGGCCGACGTGGTGCTGGCCGAGGCGACCGGGCGACCGGCGGGCACCGAGGTGGCCGCGCGGCGGCTGGTACGGGCGCGACGGCGACGGCAGCCGGCAGCCGTGCTGCTGCGCGCGGTCCGCCACTTCGCCACCCGCAAGATCGGCATCGCGGTGCTGGTGCTGCTCGCGGTGATCGCGGTGCTGGGCTGGCTCAACGCGCGGGCCGCCGACGTGAGCTGGAGCGAGGCGGTATACCTGACCCTGGTCACCACGCTCACCGGCCAGGATCCGGACGTCAACAAGCCGGTCGCGGCCCAGGTGATGCAGGTGGTGCTCAACCTGGCCGGGCTGGCGCTGATCCCGCTGATCACGGCCGCGGTGGTCGACGGCATCGTCAACGCCCGGCTCGCGCTGCACGCCGGCCGGGTCCAGCCGGACCGCTCCGGGCACGTGGTGATGGTCGGGCTGGGCAACATCGGCACCCGGGTGATGGCGCAGCTGCACGACTTCGGCGTCGAGGTGGTGGCGATCGACAAGAACCCGGACGCGCGTGGCGCCGCGCTGGCGCACCGGCTGGGGGTGCCGCTGATCGTGGGCGACGCGGGCCGGGAGGAGACGCTACGGTCCGCCTCGGTGGACACCTGCCAGGCGCTCGTGGTGGTCTCCACCGACGACGGGACGAACCTGCGGGCCGCGCTGATCGCCCGGTCCCTCGACCCGGACCTGCGCGTGGTGCTGCGGCTGTTCGACGGCGACTTCGCCGAGCGCATCCAGCAGGCGTTCGGCATCGGCATCTCGCGCAGCGTGTCCTATCTGGCCGCACCGGCGTTCGCGGCGGCTCTGCTCGATCGCGCGGTCATCGCCACCATCCCGGTGGACCGGCACGCGCTGCTGGTCACCGAGGTGCCGGTGGTGGCCGGTTCGCCGCTGGACGGGAGTCCGCTGGGCGCGGTGGCCCGGCCCGGCGAGGTGCGTCTGCTCGCGCACACCCGGCCCAATCAGAAGGCCGACTGGGCGGCCGACCCGCGCATGGTGGTCCAGGCCGGTGACCGGCTGACTGTGGTGGCCCGGCGGGCCGGGCTGACCGCGCTGCTGCGGGAGACCACGCCCGCGCCTCCTCCGGCGCCCACCGGCCCGCCCGCCGCCCGCCGCCCGCAGGAGTGACCGGACGCGTCAGGCCGGTCGGCGGCGGCGGACCGCGTACCCGAGCGCGCCGAGGGTGAGCACGCCGAACCCGGCGAGCACGCTCGGCAGCGGCAGGTTGACCGCCAGCACCAGACAGCCGACCAGCCCCAGCGCGGCGAGCAGCCGGACCGGGACGCGCCCGTCCCGGTCGGGGCCGAGCGTCAGCGCCGACGCGTTCGTGATCGCGTAGTAGACCAGCACCGTGCAACTGGAGAAACCGATCGCGCCCCTGATGTCGCCCACGGCCACCACGGCGATCACCACTGCGGCCACCACCAACTCGGCGCGGTGCGGCACCCGGTGGCGCGGATGGACCGCCGCCAGCGCGCCCGGCAGATCCCGGTGGCGGGCCATCGCCAGCGTGGTGCGGCCGACGCCGGCCAGCAGGGACAGCAGCACGCCGGTCACCGCGACGGCGGCACCGGCCCGGACCAGCCAGGCGAGCCCGGGATGCCCGGCGGCGGTCACCACCTCGACCAGCGGCGCGTCGGTGGCGGCCAGCCGGTCGGCGCCGAGCACGCCGAGCGCGACCACTGCCAGCGTCAGGTAGATCGCCAGCACCGCGCCGAGCGCCAGCGGCACGGCGCGGGGGATGGTGCGTTCCGGGTCGCGTACCTCCTCGCCCAGCGTGGCGATCCGCGCGTAGCCGGCGAAGGCGAAGAACAACAGGCCGGCGGCGGTCAGCACGCCGCCCGCCCCGAGGTCGGCGGGGGCGGTGAGCCGGTCGGCGGCGACCTGCGGAGCGCCGGTCACCGCCACCACGGCGAGCACCGTGAGCACGACAGCGACGAGCACCCGGGTGGCGGCGGCGGTCTTGCCGATGCCGCGCAGGTTCACCACCGTCACCGCCACCACCGCGAGGACCGCGACGAGCCGCGCCCGCCCGGGCCACAGGTACGCCCCGACGGTCAGCGCCATGGCCGCGCAGCTCGCCGTCTTGCCGACCACGAACCCCCAGCCGGCGAGGAAACCGGCGAACGGGTGCAGCCGTTCCCGGCCGTAGACGTAGGTGCCGCCGGACTCGGGGTAGCGGGCGGCGAGCCGGGCCGAGCTGGTGGCGTTGCAGTAGGCGATGAAGCCGGCGAGCGCCAGCGCGACGAGCAGGCCGGGGCCGCCGGCCGCCGCGGCGGCCGGGGCGAAGACCACGAAGATGCCCGCGCCGAGCATCGAGCCGAGACCGATGACCACCGCATCGGGTACGCCGAGTCGCCGTGCCAGCCGTTCCACACCGCGCAGCCTAGAGCGCTCAGGTGAACGGCGGGTGCCCGGTTCGGAGAATTGGCGAAAATCATTTGCATAATTAATCCGCCTTCGCCGGGTGGCCGCTGTCCGGCGACCTCGGTAGAGTCGTTTACGCAGGTCAGTGCGGATGGCGAGGCAATCCGCACGCACGTCTCTCGAATTCCTCTCACCGATTATCCATTGACGATGATCAGATTTTTCATGCGTCGATCGGGCAATGCTGCCCTCGAATCGGCTCCGGCAGTTTCGGGAACGTCAGATCCGCGAGCGCGGGAGGTACCGCACATGACGCTGTTCGGCTGGGACGCGAGCGACTACGACGTCGACCGGGGGTTGACGACCGACCGGATCCGGGAGGCCCGCGCCGCGGGCATCGACTTCATGACCTACAAGGGCACGGAACAGTCGCGCGACGGCACGTTCCACAGCCAGTACTACGGGGTGATGCTCACCGCCGCGAAGGACGCGGGAATCCCGTTCCTGGGCATGTACGTGGTGGTGCACTCCGACGTCTCCATCGACGACCAGGTCACCACGGCGATCGACTACGCCGACAAGCACACCCCCTGGTGGCGCGACTACGACAGGTTCTTCTGGCAGATCGACCTGGAGCGCTGGCCGACCGACGACGTGCCCCCGCACATCGGCGTCGACGTGGGCCACGAGTTGGAGGAGCGCACCGGCAAGGTGGCGGTGATGTACGCCTCGCGCGGCGAGTACGGCGACGACGACCTGGGCGACTTCCCGCGCTGGAACGCCGACTACCCGTACCGGGTGGCCGAGGACTTCAAGGCCGCGTACGCGCGGGCCGGCGGGGACTCCGGCCCGGGCTGGGCCCGGTACGGCAAGCCGGAGCAGACGCCGCGTATCTGGCAGTACACCGACTCGGCGATCATCGGCCGCCAGCACACCTGCGACGCGGACGCGTTCCGCGGCACCGCCGACGACTTCGCGAAGATGATCGGGGAGAAGACGTCCACGCCGGCGAAGCGGGACGTGATCGCCACCTTCACCAGCACCGCGCACGCGGGCGACACGCTCGACACCACCGACCGGTTCCACGCCATCCGCTGGGCGACCGGGCTTTACCACTGGACCGTGCCGGAGCCCGGGCTGGTGAGCATCCAGGCGACAGTCGACCTGCGCGGGTTGCGGCGCGACGACCTGGTCCGGATCCGCGCCGAGTACACCAGGCCCGGGGACGGGGAGACCGACACCCCGCTGCTGCGGCAGGAACGGGTGTCTGTCGACCCGGACACGACGGGCGGGGTGTTCGTGGTGAGCACGCCCGACGAACGTGTCGAGCTGCCGAAGGGCACCCAGATCCGGATCCAGGTGGCGGTGCGGCCCGCCGACGACGACCACCGCCGCCGGCTCACCTACAGCACCAGGACCCGGATCAGCATCGTGGAGATCCGGACGGTGGGCTGAGCGCCGCGCCCGCCCGTCACCGCGTCGCGGCGGTGGCGGGCGGCGGCGCGGACCAGCCGACCGGGCGCCGCCAGTCGCCGAGCCGCCGGGGCAGCGGCAGGTCGTCCCAGGGCACCCGGTGCAGCAGGCGGTCCAGCAGCAGGCCGAGCAGCAGCCCGGCGATCGAGTCGGTCAGCCAGTGCCAGCCCAGGTAGACGGTGGTGCAGAAGACCACTGCCGGGGGCACCACCCGGACCACTGTGACCAGCCGGGGCGGCACGGTACGTACGAGCGGGGCCAGCAGCAGGGCCAGGACGCCGTACCAGACGATCGAGTTGGCGACGTGCCCGGACGGGTACGACTGCGCGAAACGCACCGGCAGGTCGTGCTGGAACAGCGGCAGCGTCTGCTCCGGCGACAGGAACGGCTCCTTGATCGAGGCGCTGGGCGCGGGCCGGGCCGTCCACACCTTCAGCGGGCCGATCGTGAAGAACGTGAGCACGAACCCGACCACCGGCGGCAGCAGCGGCCGTACCGAGCGCCGCCGCCACGCCAGCAGCACGCCCAGCCCGGCCGCGAGCAGCGTCAACGGGGTGCCCTGGCCGAGCAGGTTCAGCGTCATCGCCACCCAGCGGGCGGCGGTCGGACGGTTGTCGTCGGACCAGTCTGCGACCGCCCGGTCGAGGCCGAACAGGTGACCGGAGGCGAGCGCGACGGTCAGCGCCACCAGTGCCGCGAGCAGCAGCCCGTCGAACCACCACCCGGCCGGCCGGACCGGCCGCAGCCGCAGGCCACCGCGTACCCCCGAGGTCTGACGCACGCGACCACGCTACCGGCCGCCGACGGCGTCGCGGCGGCGCGGGCATCGGCGGCTGTGTGCCCAGCCACGAAGGGGAGCGCGGCGCGGGGGTCAGCGGTCACACTGGTTGCCGTGCGGATCACCTCGGCCCTCGTCGACCCGGCGCTGCTCGACCTTCCCTGGTCGACCCCGCTGGAGCAGTGGCCTGCCGAGCACCTGGTGGCGCTGCCCCAGGGCATCTCCCGGCACATCGTGCGGTTCGTCCGGCTCGGCGGGTACGTCTACGCGGTGAAGGAGACCGGCGAGCGGGTCGCCGAGCGCGAGTACGACCTGCTGCGGGCGCTGGAGCGGATCGACTTCCCGTCGGTCGAGGCCATCGCGATCGTGGCCGACCGGCAGACCGACGACGGCGAGCCGCTGGACCCGGTGCTGATCACCCGGCACCTCCAGTTCTCGCTGCCCTACCGGGCGCTGTTCTCCAACACGCTGCGCCCGGAGACGATGAACCGGCTGCTGGACGCGCTGGCCGCGCTGATCGTGCGGATGCACCTGACCGGCTTCTTCTGGGGCGACTGCTCGCTGTCGAACACGCTGTTCCGGCGCGACGCGGGCGCGTTCGCCGCGTACCTGGTCGACGCCGAGACCGGGGCGCTGCACCCGTCGCTGTCGAACGGCCAGCGCGGCGAGGACCTGGAGATCGCCCGGGTCAACATCTTCGGCGAGGCGCTCGACCTCCAGGCCGCCGGCCTGCTGCACGAGTCGATCGACCCGGAGGTGGTCTGCGAGGAGGTCGTGCGGCGCTACGAGCGGCTCTGGCACGAGATCACCTACGAGCAGCAGGTCGAGCGCGCCGCCCGGCACGACATCGAGCGCCGCATCCGCCGCCTCAACGAGCTGGGCTTCGACGTGGCCGAGGTGGCGATGTCCACTGTCGACAACGGGCGCTACCTGGTGCGGCCGAAGGTGGTGGACGCCGGCTACCACACCCGGCGGCTGCTGCGCCTGACCGGCCTGGACGCGGAGGAGAACCAGGCCCGCAGGCTCCTCAACGACCTGGACGCCTACCGGCTGGAGAGCGACCTGACCGACGAGCAGCAGGCGGCGCACCGCTGGCTGACCGAGGTCTTCGAGCCGGTGGTCCGGGCCGTCCCCGCGCACCTGCGCAACAAGCTGGAGCCGCAGGAGCTGTTCGCCCAGATCATCGAGCACAAGTGGCTGCTCTCCGAGCAGGCCGGACGGGACGTCGGGATGCGCCGGGCGGTGCAGTCGTACCTGGCCGACGTGCTGGTGCACCGCCCGGACGAGCAGGCCGTGCTCGGCGTCGAGGTGCCCACCACCTGACGGCCGGGCAGCTCACTCCACCCAGTCGCCGCCGCGCATCACCCGTACCACGTTCAGGTCGTCGTCCAGCTCCACCAGGTCGGCGCGCAGCCCCGCGCGCAACGCGCCCACCCGGTCGCCCAGGCCGATCGCGCGGGCCGGGGTGGTGGCGACCATCCGGCAGGCGTCCGGCAGGCTCACGCCCGCGCCGACCGCGTGCCGCAGCGCCGCGTCCATGGTGAGCGTGCTGCCGGCGATCGCACCGCCACGGCTGAGCCGGGCCACGCCGTCGGCCACCGTCACCGCCTGACCGCCCAGCTCGTACTCGCCGTCCGGCATCCCGGCGGCGGCCATCGCGTCGGTGATCAGCGCGGCCCGCTCCGGACCGGCCACCGAGGCGGCGAAGCCGAGCATCCCGTCGTGCAGGTGAACCCCGTCGGCGACCAGCTCGCACACCACGCTCGGGGCCTCCAGCAGCGCCACCACCGGACCGGGCTCGCGGTGGTGCACCGGGCGCATCCCGTTGAACAGGTGGGTGCCGACAGTCGCGCCGGCCGCCACCGCCGCCCGGGTCTGCTCCCAGGTGGCGTCGGTGTGCCCGACCGCCGCCACCACGCCGTGCGCCACCAGCAGCTCGATCGCCTTGGTGGCGCCGTCGCGCTCGGGGGCGATCGTGACCATGCGTACCGCGCCGCCACCCAGCTCGATCAGCTCGGTCAGCTCGGCGACCGACGGGTCACGCAGGAACTCCGGGTTCTGCGCGCCGCAGCGGTCGGCGGACAGGTACGGGCCCTCGAAGTGGACGCCGGCCAGCACGCCGGACTCCACCAGCGGGCGGTACGCGGCGGTGGCGTCGCGCATCAGCGCGAACGGGGAACTGACCAGGCTCGCCAGCAGCGTGGTGGTGCCGTGCCCGAGGTGGAACGCGGCGGCCTGCCGGGCCGACTCCGCGTCACCGGTGGTGAACGTGTGCCCGCCGCCGCCGTGGGTGTGCATGTCCACGAAGCCCGGCACGATCCAGTGGCCGTCGCGCGCCGACGGGTACTCGGCGACAGCTGTGATCCGCCCGTCCGCGATCTCCACGCAGCCCTGCCGGACGACGCCGGTCGGGGTCACCACCTTGCCGGTCACGCGCCGGGTCATCGACTCTCCTTCGCCAGGGTGTCCAGGGCCAGCAGGGCGGCGCCCAGGCAACCCGCCTCGTCCCCGAGACCGGCCGCGACCAGGCGCGGCTCGCGGTGGAACGTCAGCCGCTCGCGCAACGCCCGCCGCAGCGGGTCGAACAGCAGGGGACCGGCCTGGGCCAGACCGCCGCCGAGCACCACCGTCGACACATCGTAGAGCGCCTGCCCGGTGGCGAGTCCATCGGCGAGCGCCTCGACCGCCTCCTGCCACACCTCCACGGCGAGCGGTTCCCCGGCCGCGGACCGGTCTGCCACCTGAGCGGCGGTGGTGGGTGCGCCGGACAGCTCGGCGTACCGGCGCCCGATCGCCGAGGCCGACGACACCGCCTCCAGGCAGCCGGTCCGCCCGCAGCCGCAGCGCGGGCCGCCGGGGCGTACCAGGATGTGGCCGATCTCCCCGGCGGCGCCGTGCGCGCCGGTGGCGGCCGACCCGTCGACCACGTGGGCGGCGGCGATGCCGGTGCCGATCGCGACGAACAGCACGTGGCCGGCGTCCCGCCCGGCGCCGAGCCGCGCCTCCGCCAGGCCGCCCGCCCGCACGTCGTGGCCGAGCGCCGCCGGCAGTCCCAGCCGCGTGCGGGCCAGCTCCCGCAGGGGTACGTCCCGGAAGCCCACGTTCGCCGACCAGACCGCCACCCCGCGCGCCTCGTCGACCACTCCGGGTACGGCGATGCCGCAGGCCACCGGCGTGCGGCCGTCGGCGCGGGCCTTGCCGGCGAGCCCTTCGGCCACGTCGAGGATCGTGCCGGTCACCGCCTCCGGGCCGCGCTGCGCGCCGGTGGCGTGCCGTTCGGTGTGCACTGTCGTGCCGTCCGGCCGGACCAGGGCGCACTTCATCCCGGTGCCGCCCACGTCCAGCGCGACGACGACCTCGTCGCGGGCACTCACGCCGTCTGCCGGTCGGGCATGCGCTCACGGCCCTCGCTGCGCTCGGTGCGTTCGCTCATGCTGTGCCGGCTGGGCATGCGCTCACGGCCCTCGCTGCGCTCGGTGCGTTCGCTCATGCTGTGCCGGCTGGGCATGCGCTCACGGCCCTCGCTGCGCTCGGTGCGTTCGC
>NZ_JBEZMS010000043.1:0-13538 GCF_040652815.1 Micromonospora sp. NPDC048169 | reverse complement strand
GTGCGTTCGCTCATGCCAGGACCACGGACCGGGTCAGGTGGCGGGGCGCGTCCGGGTCGAGGCCGCGGCTGGTGGCCAGCGCGACCGCGAACCGCTGGGCCAGGATCAGGTCGGCCATCGGATCGACCGGGTTGCGCCCCGCCGACCAGCTCGTCAGCACCGTGCGCCAGCCGTGCGTGCGGCTGTGCACGAACGCGGCGCCGGTGGCGGCCACGTCCTCGGGCAGCCCGTCCGGGATCTCGCCCAACGCCCAGACCAGCCGGCCGGGCGCGGCCACCGAGATCGGGCCGTGCCGGTAGTCCATGGCCGGGTACGCCTCGGCCCAGAACGTGGCCGCCTCGCGGCACTTCAGCGCGGCCTCCTGGGCCAGCCCGACGGTCCAGCCGCGACCGAGGAAGGTGACCTGCTCGATGCCGGCCGGGTCGATCGGCAGCGGGGCGCGTACGGCGACCTCGGCGTCGGCGGCCAGGCGGCCCAGGTCCTCGCCGAGGTGGGCGCGCAGCAGCGCGAGCGCTGTGGTGGCGAAGCGGGTCTGCACCACCGCCCGCTCGTCGGCGAAGGGCAGCGCGACAGTGGCGTCGGCGAGCGCGACGGCGGCCGAGTCCGGGTCGCCGACCAGGACCGTGGTGGGGATCCGCCCGCGCAGCGCGGTGAGCAGGTCGAGGACCTCGGTGGTGGTGCCGGAGCGGGTGATCGCGATCAGCCGGTCGTAGTGGCGGCCGGCCGGGAACTCACTGGCCTGGAAGGCGTCGGTCTCGCCCTGGCCGGCGGCCTCGCGCAGCCCGGCGTACGCCATCGCCATGAACCACGACGTGCCGCAACCGACCACGGCGACCCGCTCGCCGGGGCGCGGCAGGTGCTCCGCGACGGTCGGGGCGAGTCGCGCCGCCTCCCGCCAGCAGTCGGGCTGGCTCGCGATCTCCGCGTGCACGTACGCCATGACAACTCCTCCCCAGGGGAGACCTTGCGCAATACGGCGCGATACGGCCGCCTTTCGCGCGTCATTCTGCGTGAAACCCTGTGGTCGTGGCAACCGTCTCCCAGTTCGCGCAGCGCAGGGTTTTGCGCGGACCCAGTTTCGCGCACTAGTGTGCACGCAACCGATCACCGTTCACGCACAGTCTGGGGAGGGCCCCGCGGTGGACCGCTACGCGCGCTGGAACGCGCTGCTGGAGATGCTGACCGACAGCGGCCGGGTCAGCGTCGAGGAGGCGGCCGGGCGGCTGGACGTCTCCCAGGCCACCATCCGGCGTGACTTCGACCAGCTCGCCCAGCAGCAGATGATCACACGGACCCGGGGTGGCGCGGTCGCCAACGGCGTCTCCTACGACCTGCCGCTGCGCTACAAGACCGCGAAGCACTCGGCCGAGAAGCAGCGGATCGGCGCGGCCGCCGCCGCGCTGGTGTCGCCGGGCACAGTGGTCGGCCTCAACGGCGGCACCACGAGCACCGAGGTGGCCCGGGCGCTGGCGGTCCGTCCGGATCTCAACACCAGCGCCGAGGGCGCCCAGCTCACAGTGGTGACGAACGCGCTGAACATCGCCAACGAGCTGCTGGTGCGTTCGCGGATGAAGGTGGTGGTGGCCGGCGGCGTGGTCCGGCCCAAGTCGTTCGAGCTGGTCGGCCCGCTCGGCGGGGCGCTGCTGCGCGAGGTCACGCTCGACGTCGCGCTGCTCGGCGTGGACGCGATCGACCCGCAGCTCGGCGCCGCCGCGCACCACGAGGGCGAGGCGGCCATGAACAGCCTCATGGTGGCCCGGGCCAAGCGGGTCGTGGTGATAGCCGACTCCTCGAAGCTGGGCGGGCACGCGTTCGCGCGGATCTGCTCGGTGGACCGGGTGGAGACGCTGGTGACCGACTCGGGCGCGTCCCCGGAGGTGGTGGCGGCGTTCCGCGACGCGGGCGTGCACGTCGTCTGCGCCTGACCTCCCCCGACACGCCGACACTGCATACCGGGTATTGCCATCGCGTGCATACCGCGTATGGTGTCGCTGACGCCTACTTATCGGGGGAGGTCAGCTGTGTCGGCTGTCCTGGAGATCGAAGGTCTCCGTAAGACGTACCGGAGCCGGAAGCGCGGGGTACGCCACGCGCTCGACGGCTTCGACATGCGAGTGGAGGCCGGCCAGGTGCACGGCTTCCTCGGTCCGAACGGTTCGGGCAAGACCACCACGCTGCGTACGCTGCTCGGCCTGATCAAGCCGAACGGCGGCCGGATGGCCATTCTCGGCCAGGAGCTGCCGCACGCGCTGCCTGCGGTCGCCGGCCAGGTCGGCGCCATCGTGGAGAGCCCGCAGTTCTTCCCGCACTTCACCGCGCGGGACACCCTGGGCCTGCTCGCCCAGGCCGGCGAGCTGCCCAAGCAGCGCGTCGACGAGGTGCTGGAACTGGTCGGGCTGCGCGACCGGGCCGGCGAGCGGGTCAAGACCTACTCGCTCGGCATGAAGCAGCGCCTGGCGGTCGCCTCCGCGCTGCTCAAGAACCCCAAGCTGCTGATCCTCGACGAGCCGGCCAACGGCCTCGACCCGGGCGGCATCCGGGAGATGCGCGGGCTGATGCGGGAGCTGTCCGAGGCCGGGATGACAGTGGTGCTCTCCAGCCACATCCTCGGCGAGATCCAGCTCATCTGCGACTCGGTCACCATCATCTCGCTCGGCCGCCGGGTCGCGTTCGGGCCGGTCGAGGAGGTGCTCGCGGCCCATTCCCAGGGCTCCGTGCGGGTCCGCCTGGAGGCGGTCGGCGACCTGCCGCAGGCCGCCGACGCGCTCAGCCGTGCCGGGGTCCGCGTGGCCGCCGAGCCGGACCACCTGATGCTGTCCGGCGTGGACAAGCCGGCCACCGTCAGCCGGCTCCTCGCCGAGCAGGGCCTCTACGTCAGCGAGCTCACCCCGGTCGCTGTCGACCTGGAGAGCGTCTTCCTCGAACTGACCGCCACCGCGCCGGTTCCCGGCCAGCACCGTCAGGTCGATCAGTCCGCCAAGGTCGACCAGACCGGCACCGCAGGAGGTTGGGGCGCATGAGCCTGTTCGTCACCGAGCTGCGCCGGCTCGGCAAGCGCCGGGTCACCCGGCTGATGCTCGTGCTGCTGGTGCTCGGCCTGGCCACCGTCGCGACCGCGTTCAGCTTCTCCAGCGAGAAGCTCTCGCCCGTCGTGGTGGCCGAGGCCGAGGCCAAGGCGACCAACGACTACCAGTCCGCGCTGACGGAATGGAAGCGCACCATCGCGGAGTGCGAGGCGGCCCAGGCGCGCGGCGAGAAGACCGAGGAACGGTACGGCCCGAACTGCGGCAAGGACTACCAGCCGCAGCCCGACATGTTCGAGGCGAAGTGGTACCTGCCGTACCAGTTCGACTTCCGGGCCGAGTTCCCCCTGTTCATCGCCGTGTTCGCCGCCTCCGTGGCGCTGTTCGGCTTCATCGTCGGCGCCTCCTTCGTGGGCGCCGAGTGGAACACCGGCGGGATGATGAACCTGCTGCTCTGGCGGCCGAAACGGCTCACCGTGCTGGGCACCAAGCTGGCGGCCCTGCTCACCACAGTGTTCGGCCTGACGGTGGTGCTCGGCGCCCTGTGGACGGCGGCGTTCTGGCTGATCGCCAGCCAGCGCGGCAGCACCGCGAAGATGACCTCCGGAGTGTGGCAGTCGATCGGGCTGGACGGGCTGCGGGCGCTGGGGATGACGCTGCTCGTGGCGGCGGTCGGGTTCGCGCTGGCCTCGCTCGGCCGGCACACGGCGATGGCGCTGGGCGCGGCGGTGGGCATCTTCGCGGTGAGCGAGATCGGCATCCGGATCGCGGTGGCGGTGCTCGGGGTCCAGTTCGGGGACCGGTACGTGCTGTCCACGTACGCCCAGTCGTGGTTCCTGAAGCAGGCGGAGCTGTTCGACTACGACACCTGCCAGTTCTCCCAGGGCTCCTGCGAGCCGGCGACGTACCTGGTCACCTGGCAGCAGTCGGCGGTGGTGTTCGGCGTGGCGCTGGTGGGCGCGCTCGTGGCCGCGTTCTGGACGATGCGGCGGCGGGACATCGCCTGACCTGGTCCGCGCCGCCGGCTCCGGCCGGCGGCGCGGGCCCCGCGTCCGATGCGGCAGGGGGCGGCCCTGGTTACGCTGGGGCTCCCCCGGCCGGCGCGTTCCGCGTGCCGGTCACCCGCCGTCGGAGAGGAGCGCCATGTCCGCCGACGCACCGCAGCGGGCCGCCGTCGACCGGTCCGGCCCGGCAGCGGGTACGCGCCACGCGGGCGGGACCGTTCCGCCGCCGCGCACCGCTCCTCCCGTCGAGTCCACGGCACCGCCGGAGCCGGACGCGCCGTCGGAGTCCGCGCGACCGGCCGAGCCCGGGTCGTCGCCCGTCGAGTCCGCCGCGCCGGTCGAGCCGGATGCGGCAGACGCGACCGACGCGGTCGCCACGCCGACCGGCCTCACCGAGCGGGAGCAGCGGATCCTCGCCTTCGAGGCGCAGTGGTGGAAGCACGCCGGCGCCAAGGAACAGGCCATCCGGGACACGTTCGGGCTCTCCGCGACCCGCTACTACCAGCTGCTGAACGCCCTGCTCGACCAGCCGGCCGCGCTCGCCGCCGAGCCGGTGCTGGTCGGCCGGCTGCGCCGGCTGCGGTCGTCGCGCGCCCGTAACCGGCGACGCTGACCGGGCTCACTTCTCGTATGTGCGCAGCCCGTTGCCGATGGCGAAGAACGTCGGCGCCCACTCGCCGATGAAGATGCCCCAGCGGTCCGCCCGCGCCACCCCGGCGCGCTCCATGTGCTTGGAAAGGAACCAGCTCGTGACCGAGAGGCCGGTGCTGACGAATCCGGCGAGGTAGGCGTGCTCCGCCCGGATGCCACCCTCGTGCAGCCGCTCCAACATCTCGTACCCCCTGTCACCGCCACCGACCCGTCGCGTTCGACGCTACCGAAGGTCTGGCGTCGATGACGCACAGTTACCTCGATCGGGTCGGCGGCGGATGACCGGGCGCGGTCCGGGTAGGCGGCCGGCGACGACGGACGGAGGGCGACGATGGGGGCACCAGACCGGCAGTACGCGATCGGCGGCGGACCGGCCCGCCCGGCCGGGGAGGCACCGGTGATGCGTGTGCGTTCCGCCTCCGACCCGGCGCCGGGCCGCGCGGAGAACGAGGACGTGGTCTTCCGGTTCGGCCCGCTCGTCGGCGTCCTCGACGGGGCCACGGTGCCCGAGGGCTTCGACACCGGCTGCGTACACGGTCCCGCCTGGTTCGTCCGGCACCTGGCCGCCCGGATCGGCCTGGCGATCGCGGCCCGCCCCGCCGCCACGCTGGTGAGCAGCCTCGCGGCGGCGATCCTCGCGGTCCGGGCCGACCACGGCGGCGCGTGCGACCTCGACCATCCCGGCACCCCGTCGTCCACCGTCTGCCTGCTGAGGGAAAGCGGCGACCGGGTCGACTACCTGGTGCTCTGCGACAGCCCGTTGGTGCTCGACACCGACCGCGGGATCGAGGTGGTCACCGACGACCGGCTGGCGGCCGCGGTGACGGACCTGCGCCGTACCGCCGCCGCGCTGCCCGACGGCGAGACCGATCCGGCGACCCGGTTCCGGCGCGCGACGACAGTGCAGCGGACCCGGATGAACCGCACCCACGGCTACTGGGCGGCGGCGACCGACCCGGACGCGGCGTACCACGCGCTGACCGGGACGCTTCCGCTGCGCGGGCCGGGGGCGCTGCGCCGGGCCGCGCTGCTCAGCGACGGCGTGTCCTGCGTGGTCGACCAGTTCGGCCTCCTCGACTGGGCCGGGCTGCTGGAGGTGCTCACCCGGGAGGGCCCGGAAGGGCTGATCGACCGGGTCCGCGCGGCCGAGCGGGAGCACCCGGACCGGTTGCGACGGCACAAGCGCACCGACGACGCCTCGGCCGTGCTCTGCGAGTTCGATCCCCGCCCGTGACCACGCTCACCCCGGAACGACCGGTCGGATGACAACGCAGCGTGAGGTGGGAACACCCCGGGGGTACGACCGGACGAGGCGTTCGGCCATAGCGGCAATCCCTCTCCAAAGCGGTGGACGACTCGGACAGCGGGCGGCAGACTTCGCGACGTGACGGGTGCGGTACGGCTGGAGCCGGTGGACGAACGGAACCTGGAACCGTTGCTCTCCGTAGCGGCGGCTGAGGCGGAACCGGAGGACGTCATGCCTCCGGTGGACGCCCCGGCGGGCTGGTCGCTGGCCCGCCGCGACGCGTTCCGCGAGTTCCACCGCGCCAGCCTCGGCGGACTGAACGGCCCCACCGGCACGGTCATGTACGCGATCGTCTCCGGCGGCGAGGTGGTCGGCATGGTGCGGATGACGCGCCGGGACGAGCCGGGAACCGTGGAGACCGGCATGTGGCTCGGCCGGTCGGCGCGCGGCCGGGGCCTGGGCGTCGCCGCGCTGCGCCAGTTGCTGCACGCCGCCGCCGCGGCCGGGATGCACACAGTGGTAGCGGACACCACCCCGGACAACGCGGGTGCGATCTCGGTGCTGCGTAAGTGCGGCGCGGAACTGCGCGAGGAAGACGGGAAACTCCGCGCTCGGATGTCCCTGGACTCCGCCCTGCCGATCCGCTGAATCCCCGCATCCGGTCCTTCCGCCCGGCACCGCCTCGGTGGGCGGCCCGCGCTCGTGCGGAGACGTTTCTCCGACGGGCTGACGGGTAGCCCGCGTCTCCGGGCCCGCGACTTCCCGGGGAGCGCGAAGGAGAGCGGATGAGAAGCGGAGCACGGGTGGCGTTCGCCGTCGGGTTCGGCTACCTGCTGGGTCGCCGGAAGAAGATGCGTACCGCGTTGACGCTCGCCGCGGCGGTCGCCGCCGGGCGGGCCAGCCGGCACCCCGGGGGCCTGAAGCAGCTCGGCGCGGACCTGATGGCCGCGAGCCCGCAGTTGCGCAGCCTCGGTGGGCTGGGCCCGCCGCTGGTGGCCGCCGGGCGGGCGGCCGCGACCGCCGCCGCCGGCAACGGCATCGACGCCATCGGCGGACGGCTGCGCGGGGGCGCCGACGCGTTGCGCCGCAGGACCGGCACCGCCCGCCCGGCCGCCGAGCGCTCCGCGCCGGGGAAGGAGCGTTCCGCGCCCGATGAGGAGCCGGAGCTGGACGACCAGCCGGACGAGCCGGTGCCGGCCCCTGCCGAACGGGGGCGGTGAGCCGTGGCGACGAGCAGCCTGGCCGACCGGGCCCGCGACCAGATCGGCGGCGAGCTGCGCAACCTCGCCACCGCACTCGGTGAACGGGCCGTGCAGGTGGTCACCGACCGGGTCACCGACGCCACCGGGCGGCTGAGCGAGTACGCGAAGCGCGACGGCGATCCGGGCCTGGTGGCCGCCGCCACCGGCGCGCACCGGCTCGCCGAGGGCGCCTCCCCGGTCAAGGCGATGGTCCAGGCCGGCCTGGCCGGCGGTAGGGAGAAGCTGATGGCGGCGTTCGGCGTGCGCAGGGGAGGCCGGGAGGGCGGCCGTACGCCAGGGGTCACGAACATCGTCGAGGCGATCGAGGTCGGCGTGCCGGTCCGGGTCGCGTACGACCAGTGGACGACGTTCGGCGACTTCCCGAGCTTCATGCGGAAGGTCGAGCGGGCCGACTGCGACGCCGACGAGAAGATGACCTGGACGGCGCGGATGCTCTGGTCGCGCCGGAGCTGGCAGTCCACGATCGTCCGGCAGGTCCCGGACCGGCTCGTCCACTGGCGGTCCACAGGCGAGAAGGGCTCCGTCGACGGCACCGTCAGCTTCCACGAGGTCGCCCCGGAACTGACCCGGATCCTGGTCGTGCTGGAGTACCACCCGCGCGGCCTCGTCGAGCACACCGCCAACCTGTGGCGGGCCCAGGGCCGCCGGGTCCGGCTGGAGCTGAGGCACTTCGTCCGGCACGTGATGACCCGGACCGTGCTCGACCCGGACGCGGTCGAGGGCTGGCGCGGCGAGATCGAGGACTCCCGGGTGGTCAGGGACCACGCGACCGCGCTCCGGGAGGAGCGGGGTGACGCCGGGCCTGCGGACGACGAGTACGCCGCCTACGACGAGGGCAACGACTTCGGCGACGACGAGTACGCCGGCCAGCCGGTCCGGTCGGCGGCGGAGCGTTCCCGCGACCGGCAGGCGCGCGGGCGCGGGGAACCCGGGCGCCGCCGCCGTGTCCCGGAGCCGCCCCGCCGCCCGGCCGCGCGCCGCCGCGGCGAGAGCTGACCGGCCGCGCGCCCTCGCGCTGGGAGCTGACCGGCCGCCCGGGGAGCCGGCCGGTCGCTACCGGCCGGTGGCGTACGACTCCAGGTGTGCGAGCTGCACCGGGTCCAGGGAGGGCCGGACGCGGGCCCGGGCCGCCTCGACGTGCGCGGCGGTCACGGTGCTCGCGTTCAACGACTCCCGCATGGCGGCGAGCGCCGCCTCCCGGATCAGCGCGGCGCAGTCGGCGGCGGAGAAGCCGTCCAGCTCGGCGCCGAGCGCGTCGAGGTCCACGTCCGGCGCGAGCGGGACGTCCCGGGCGGACGCGCGGAGGATCTCCGTACGGGCCGGACCGTCCGGCGGGGGCACGTAGACCAGCCGTTCCAGCCGGCCCGGACGCAGCAACGCCGGGTCGACCAGCTCAGGGCGGTTGGTCGCACCGACCACCACCACGTTGCGCAGCGCCTCCACCCCGTCCAGTTCGGTCAGCAGCGCCGCCACCACCCGGTCGGTCGTACCGCCGTCGGTGGCCTGCCCGCGTACCGGGGCCAGCGCGTCCACCTCGTCCAGGAACACCAGCGTGGGCGCGGCCTGGCGAGCGCGGCGGAACAGCTCCCGGACCGCCCGCTCGCTCTCACCCACCCACTTCGAGAGCAGCTCCGCGCCCTTGACCGACAGCACGTTCGCCCGTCCGGAGCCGGCCAGCGCGGTCACCAGGTAGGTCTTGCCGCAGCCGGGCGGACCGTAGAGCAGCACCCCGCGTGGCGGCGTCACGCCCAGCCGGGCGAACGTGTCCGGATAGGTGAGCGGCCACAGCACCGACTCGGTGAGCGTCTGCTTGACCTCGTGTAGCCCGCCCACGTCGTCGAGCGTCACCGACGCCAGCTCCAGCGTGGACGCGGACATCGTGGTCGGCCGGACCACCTCCAGCGCGGCGGTGAAGTCGGCCATCGCCACGCTCGGGGTCTCCGCCGTCTTCTGGCGCAGCGCCGCGCGTACCCCGGCCTCGCGCACCAGCGCCGCCAGGTCCGCCGCGACGAACCCGGGGGTACGGCCGGCCACCTCGTCCAGCCGGACGTCACCGGCGAGCGGCACCTCGCGGGTCAGCACCGTCAACTGCTCGCGGCGCAGCGCCGCGTCGGGCAGCGGCACGGTGATCCGCAGCGCGAGCAGGTCCGGGCCGCGCAGCGCCGGGTCCACCGCCTCGGGGCGTCCGGTCGTGCACACCACAGCCACGCCGGCCCGCAGCGTCTCGGCCACCACCTGCCGGAACACGGTGGCCAGCGGACCCGGCTCGTCGGCCGGGGCGATCGCCTCCACATCGGTGACAAGCAGCACGGCGGTGCCACCGGCGCGTACCGCCGAGGCCGCCTCGCGCAGCCGGCCGGCCGCCGCGTCGTCGGTGAGCGCGGCCAGCTCCGGCGCCCAGAGCGGCCGGACGCCCGCGCCGACCCTGGCGGCGACGGCGCGCACCAGCGCGGACTTGCCGGACCCGGCCGGGCCCTCCACCAGCACACCGAGCGAGACGGTGGTGCCGAGCCGGCCCAGCACCTCGCGGTGGTGGAAGCCCAGGTCCAGCAGTTCGGTCAGCTCCTCGGCCTGGGCGCGCAGGCCGGGCAGCTCGTCCACGTCGGGCGCGTCCTCCGGGCCGAGCAGGTCCCTGTCGGGTTCCGTCCCGGGCGGCGTGGCGGGGGCGGAGACGCGTGCGGTGGAGGCCGAGGACGCCGGGCCGGAGCCGCGGGTGGCGGGGCCGTGTTCCCAGCCCACTACCGTGTCCATGGTGACGAGCGCGCCGACCGCCGGTTCGGCCGACACGACGGTGAGCAGCGTGCTGGTCCAGGCGTACCCGACGGAACTGGCGAGACTGCGCCGCGCGGCCTCGATCAGGCCGCGCACGGCGGCGTCCGGGAGCACGTCCTGCGGCAGCAGCGAGACGTCGTCCCCGGCGGTGACCACCTTGCCCAGCAGCGCGAGCCGCAGCATCTCCGGCGGGACCGCGGCGACCACGGCGGGCGGGCCGGACAGGGTGAGCCGGCGTGCCGGGGTCGCCGGTAGCGGGCTCACCGTGACCTGACCGCCGGCTCGCAGGCCGAGGTTGCCCAGCAGCAGGTCGTCGGCGTGCAACAGGGCGCCGCTGGTGCTCGCCTCGGCGGCGGCCGCGATCCCGGCGGTGACCCGGCGGCCGGTCAGGCGTACCGGGTCGCCGGGCCGCAGCGCCAGCGCGGTGAGCACCTCGGGGTGCAGGCGCACCACGCCGCGGCGGGCGTCCAGCGCGGCCGGCCGCAGCGTCGCGGTCAGGGTCAGGTCGGGTTCGGCCACCCGCCGACAGTAGCCGCCCGGATCATCAGGTGCCCGGTCACCGCGGGCCCGGGTCGTCCAGCAGCGAGGGGTCGCGCCGGATCATCTCGGCCAGCCGGGCCGCCGGGTCGGACTCCAGCGGGTCGTGGCCGGGTGCCGGCACCGTCTTCACCGACATGGGCCATGCCGGTGGCGGCGCGGGCGGCGCCGCCGGGCCCACCGTCACCGCGGTGCCGGACCAGGAGACCCGCAGCGGGTACGCCTGCTCGCCCAGCTCCACGCGGAGCGTCACGGCCAGTCCGGGGTGCTCGGCCACCACCCGGCGGACCGCCTCGGCGACCTCCTCGACCGGGTCACGCCGTACCGGAGCGTCGCCGCCGCGCAGCCGGTACGCGCCGTGCCCCGCCCGCCCGTCGCCCGGCTCGTCCGCCGGCTCCGCCATCTCCGCCGGCACGTCCCGCTCGGGCGTACCGGCGGGCTGCCCGGCCATCGGCCCCCGGCGGCGCAGCGCCTCCTCGCGCCGGGCCATCCGGGCCAGTGTCTCGTCCAGATCACCTCTCATGGCGTCCACCCCTTCGCCAGACAACGGATCGAAACGACTGCCGGTTCTCAGCCTGCCCGGGATCGGGTCGCCCGGTCCAGCGCGCGGTCCAGGACGACGAGCAGGGCGTCCCGTACCGAGAGGCGGTCCCGGGCGTCGAACTGCACGAGCGGCACGTGCTCACCGATCGCCAGCGCCCAGCGGATCGACGGCAGGTCCAGGGCCAGCCGGCCGTCGAAGGCGTTGACGCCCACCGCGAACGGCAGCCCGGACCGCTCGAAGAAGTCGATCGCGGGGTAGCAGTCGTCGAGCCGGGCGCTGTCCACCACCACGAGCGCGCCGAGCGCGCCCCGGGCCAGGTCGTCCCACATGAAGCCGAAGCGCGCCTGGCCGGGCGTACCGAAGAGGTAGAGCTTCAGGCTGCGGTCGATCGTCACGCAGCCGAAGTCCATGGCCACGGTGGTGGTGGTCTTCCCGGCGACCCCGCCCGGGTCGTCGATGCCGATGCCGGCGGTGGTCATCTCCGCCTCGGTGGTCAGCGGCGCGATCTCGGAGATCGCGCCGACTGTGGTGGTCTTGCCGACCCCGAAGCCGCCGGCGATGAGGATCTTCACCGGGATCGGCGGCCGGGGCGCCGGCACCCGGCTGACGATCGGGGCCGGTTCGGCCGGCGGCACACCCGGCGGCAGGTACGGCAGCGGCGGGGTGGGCGGGGGTGGTGTGGCCCGGCCGATCAGCGGCGCCGGGCCGCCGTAGCGGCTCGGCGCGCTGTTGGCGGCCGGCCCGCCCGTGGCGGCTGC
This sequence comes from Micromonospora sp. NPDC048169, assembly GCF_040652815.1. Taxonomy (NCBI): domain Bacteria; kingdom Bacillati; phylum Actinomycetota; class Actinomycetes; order Micromonosporales; family Micromonosporaceae; genus Micromonospora; species Micromonospora sp. NPDC048169. Next base: position 1,741 of record NZ_JBEZMS010000043.1, on the reverse strand, counting down.
CGGCCATTCAGGAGATCGCACGAAGTCCATCAATCACTCGCAGGATGATGTCGGGATCGAGGGCGTCGTCGACGTCCGCGACGTGCACGTCGAGATGGCCGGCGGCGCGCAGGTCGCCGACCAGCACCCGGGTCACCCCGAAGTGCATCCGGGTCCGGGCGGAGATCTCGGCCACCGAGACGGGCTCGGCGCAGATCGCGACGATCGCCGCGAGTTCCGGGGCCAACCGGGCGGTCACCGCCCACGAGGTGCTGCCCGGGTGAGCGGTGACCTGGGTCTCCAGGCCGATCGCCGGGTCGCCGTCCACCCGTCCGGAGGTCAGCACGAAGGGGCGTGGGCCGGTCGGCTCCCCGTCGACCGCGTCCGGCTCCGGTGCCGGAGCGGACGCGTTCAGGAAAGGGCGGATCCGGATGCCGGGTTCCGGCTCCGGGTCCGCGCCGGCGGCCCCCGGGATCATTGCTGTACGGCGTTCTTCAGCTCGGCGATCAGGCGGGGACTCAGCGCGCCGCCGGCCCGGCCGGCGAACAGCGTCATCTCGTACGCCACGGTGCCCAGGTTGGCCGTGCGGTCGGCGACGACGCCGAGGACCGAGCCGCTGCTGATCGCGCTGATGAGCAGGTACCCCTCGGCCATGTCGACGATCACCCGGTTGAGCGCGCCGAGCGCGTACCAGCTGGCGGCACCCCCGGCGAGGCTGGTCATGCCGGAGACGACGGCGGCGAGCCGTTCCGCGTTGGACCGGTCCTTGATCGCGGACATGGCCATCAGCAGCCCGTCCGAGGAGACCGCGATCGCCTCCATCACCCCGGCGGTGCTGGAGGTGAACGAGTCGAGCAGCCAGTTGAAGGTGCGTGCCTCGGGACTGAGGTCGCCGGTGGCGGTGCTCTGTTCGACGTTCTCGTGGAGGAAGGGGCTGGTCACCGTGATGGGTCCTCTTCGTAGCGGCGGTCGGTACTGACTTCGCGCAGAGCACGGGCGACGCCCGCCTCGAACTCGCTGATCCGGTTGCGGACCTCGACGGGATCGCCGGGGTCGGAGCTGGTGGGGGGCACGGACTGCGTCGGAGCGACGGACAGGTTCGCGCCGGGCACCCGCCGGCTGAGCCGGGGACGTTCCGCCACCGGAGGTGTGCCGCCGACGTCGCCCTGGGCCCGCCGTACCCCGTCCTCGAACTCCTCGACCAGGGCCCGGACGCTCGACGGATCCGCCGGCACGCCGATCAGCGGACCGCCGGTGGCCGGACCGGCCGGCGCGGCCGGCGGGGCGGCCGGCAGGTTCGCGCCGGGTACCCGCTGCCGGATCGGCGACCGGGTGCCGGGCCGGCCGGCGGGCGGGCCGACCGGGTTCGGCCCGGTCGGCGCCGGCATGGCCGGCGGTGACCCGGCCGGTGCCGGCGGGCGGGCACCACCCGGCGGCGGCGCGGGTGCCGGCCGGTGCTGCGGTGCGAGCCCGGGACGGTGCTGCGGTGCGAGCGCCGGGGCCGCGGCCGGGCCCGCCGCCGGCGTTTGCGCCGGACGGTGCGGCGGCACAAGCGCCGGGCCGGTGGGCGGCGGCACCAGGGCCGGGCCGGTGGGCGGCGGTGCGAGCGTCGGCCCGGCGGACGGCGCCAGGGCCGGGCGGGCGGGCTGCGGGGTCCGGGTCGGGCCGGGCGCCGGCCCCGCGGCCCGGGGCGCGGCCCGGGGCGGGGCCGCGCCCCGGGGCGGGGGGGGGCCCGGGCCCCCCCCCCCCGCCCGGGCCGCCC
>NZ_JBEZMS010000042.1:0-40032 GCF_040652815.1 Micromonospora sp. NPDC048169 | reverse complement strand
ACCCGCTGCTGGAAAGCCACCAACCACTGCGCCACCGAAGAACCCGCACTCGTCACCCGCGACGACGGCACACAACTCACCGCCTGCCACTACCCCGAGAAGGAGGCACCGCTCGACACGCCTATGGAAGCCACCCCGGCGCCCGGCAGCGACGAACGCACCTGACTCACGACGGGCCGGGGGCGACCATCGGACATCGTTCGGGCATGTCCGCGCACTACCCGTGGGCAGCCCGCTCGACCGGCCGGACGACCCCGGCTCGCCCGGCGGTTTCGTCGGACCCGCTCGCTAGGGTACGGACGTGATCGCCGATGACTCCGATGCCGTGACAGTCCGCTTCCTGCGCATGATGCGTGCCGAGATAGGCGCCGAACGGGCGGGCGAGGATTCGCTCGGCCGCACCGTCGACCTCGCCCGGCGCTTGTGGGGCACCGGCGACGCCGCCGACGCGCGCCTCGCCGACGCCCTGCGCGAGCTGCACGGCGAGCCGGCCGACTCGCACGACGTCGCGGGTGCGGCGAACGCCCTGACCGCCGACGCCGGCCTGCTCACCGAGCCCGACGCGCGGGGCGCGGCGCTGGCCCGGTTCACCGCCAACGCCCGGCGCCTGCGCACCGGCGAGATCACCCCGGCCGAGTTCGACGAGCTGACGACCCGCGAGCGCACCGACCCCGACGCCTGACGACGAGCCGGGCGGCTCCCAGCGTCGTCGCCGGACGCCCGGAACCTGCGCACCGGCGTCACGCCGCGCGACCGGCCGTCACCACGCCGGCGGATCAGCCCGTCCGGACCGGCACGGCGAACTCCGGCGCGTCACCGCTGAGCATCGCCGTCCGCGACGGCACGCGCCACAGCTCGGCCAGCGCCGCGGCCAGCTCGTCCACGACCTGACGTACGGTCGGGGCCGCCCCGTCGTGCATCGCCTCGACCACCACCAGGACCTCGGTGGTGGCGGCCCGCACCGCTGACGCGCCGCTCTGCCGGTGGCACCAGCGCCGGGCGTGCGCGTGCCCGCCCTCGTCGGCGAAGATCACCTCGTCGGGCACCGGGTGCTCCGCCTCCCCGCCGAGGGTCAGATAGGTTTCCGTGCCCTCGGCCGGGCGTACGGTCAGGTCGCCGTCGACGTGGGCGAGGTCGAGCACCGCCACCGGCACCGCGTACCGGACCGACAGCGCGTTGCCGAGATCCACCAGCGGATGCAGGCGGGGCAGGTCCCCGTCCCGCCGCAGCCGGCGGAGCAGCGACTCGGCCGCGCAGCGGTAGCGGGTCGGCGGGCAGCCCATCCGGGTGAACGCGCGCCGCCACGCCTGGATCTCCGGGAAGCCACCCTCCGGCCCGGCGGAAAGGCGGTCCCGGGCAGTGCCGAGATGCCCGGCCAGCAGTGGCGTGACGTCGACGTCGGGCGTGACGCCGGTGGCGTGCAGGACGCCGCAGGTCAGTTCCGGGAAGGCCGACCAGACCTCGGGGGAGTGCCGGAAACGCACAGGGAGACTCCTTTTCGGGCGGTGAACTGGAACGGGTCAGGCGGTGAGGGCGAGGCCGAGGCCCAGGACGAGGAAGCCGCCGGCGACGGCGTGCCGCAGCAGCCCGGTCAGCCGGGGCCGGGACAGCACGCGGCGACGCAGCGCGCCGGCCAGGAGCGCGTACCCGGCGAACACCAGCAGCGTGACAGCCATGAACACCAGGCCGCAGGCGAGCATCCGCGCCGTGGCGGCGGGCGTGTCCGGGGGTACGAACTGCGGCAGGAACGCCACGAAGAACACAGTCACCTTCGGGTTCAGCAGGTTCAGCAGCACACCGTCCCGGAACACCGCAGCCGCCGGACGTGGCGGCCGGTCGCTCCCGACGGTGAGCGTGCCCCGGTCCCGCAGCGCCGACCAGGCCATCCAGAGCAGGTACGCCACACCCAGCCAGGTCACCACGCGAAACGCCGGGGTGCCGGCGCGCAGCAGGGCGGCCAGGCCGGTCACCGCGGCGATGACGTGCGGGACGAGGCTGAGCGTGGCGCCGGCGGCAGCGGCCAGCCCGGCCCGGCGCCCGGCGGTCACGGCGGTGGCGAGTGTGTGCATCACCCCGGTACCGGGACTGACCGCGACGATCAGTGAGGTCAGCAGAAACGCGGCTGTCATGCGGTCCAGCCTGTGGCCATAATGGCCCGATGGACAGGGCCAAAGCCGTCGCTTCCCACGAGTCCAAAGCGGCCGGTGCCGACTTCCTCCAGCTCGACGTCGGCGAGGCGCCGCCCGGTGGCCGCGCGGACTGGCTGGCGGCCCGGCTGCGCTCCGCGATCGCCGACGGCCGGGCGCCGGTGGGCACCCGCCTGCCGGCGAGCCGCGTGCTCGCCGCCGAGCTGGGCGTCTCCCGGGGCGTGGTGACCGAGGCCTACCAGCGGCTGGCCGAGGACGGGCAGGTCGCCGGGCGTGGCCGGGCCGGAACGATTGTGGTCGCCACCCCGGCCGCCGCGCTCACCCGGCCGCCCCGGCCCAGGAGGACACCGGAGGTGTTCGCCGGTCGGCCCGGCATGGACGCGATCGACGAGCTGCGTGCCGTACCCGCTGAGGTGGACCTGACGCCCGGCGTACCCGATCTGGCGGCCTTTCCCCGCGCGGCCTGGCTGCGGGCCGAACGGGCCGTGCTGCAGCGGGTGGCGCCGGCGGCGCTCGGCTACGGCGGCCCGACGGGTACGCCCGCGCTGCGGCTCGCGGTCGCGAACTGGCTGGCCCGCAACCGGGGCATCCGCGCCGACCCGGCCGAGGTGGTGATCGTGGCGGGGGTTTCCCAGGCGCTCGGCCTGCTCGCGCGGGTGCTCCACGACCGGGGTACGCACACCGTCGCGGTGGAGGACCCCGGCTCGCTGGGCGTACGGCAGCACCTGGCCTATTCCGGGCTGGCGACGCCGCCGGTCCCGGTGGACGACAGGGGCCTGCGCGTCGACGCGCTGGAGCGGTCCGGTGCGCCGGCCGTGCTGCTCACCCCGGCGCACCAGTTCCCGACCGGAGTGGTGCTCGACGGCGACCGGCGCCGGCGGCTGCTGCGGTGGGCACGCGACGGTGGCCTGGTGGTGGAGGACGACTACGACGCCGAGCACCGCTACGACCGGCCGCCGGTGCCGGCGCTGCGGGCCATGGCGCCGGACCGCGTCTGCTACGTCGGCAGCATCTCCAAGCTGCTCGCGCCGGCCCTGCGGATCGGATGGATGCTGGTGCCGCCCGCGCTGCACGCCGAGGTGGTGGCCGCGAAGCGGGCCGCCGATCTCGGCAACCCGGCGTTGGCGCAGCTCGTGCTGGCCGAGCTGATGGAGTCCGGCACGTTGGAACGGCACCTGCGGCTGCTGCGCCACCGGCACGTACGCCGCCGCGACGCGATGATCCGCGCGGTAGGCGCGCACCTGCCGGGGGCGGTGGTGCACGGCGCCGCGGCCGGGCTGCACCTGATGGTCACGCTGCCCGGCGACGTCGACGACCGGGCGCTGGCGGCGGCGGCGCTGCGCCACGGCGTCAAGGTCCACCCGCTGTCCTGGCACGGCCAGCGCCCACAGCCGCCCGGCCTGGTCCTCGGCTACGCCTCGACCCCGCCGTCGGAGATCGACCGAGCCCTCTCCACGGTGGCCGACGCCCTCCGTACCCCGCCTCGGTGATCAAGGAGTTCGTGTCCGAGTCGATCTCCTCGAAGGACACAAACTCCTTGATCACCGGGGGAGAGGCGGGGTGGGTGGGACGGTGGGCAGGGTGGGCGGCGGGTAGAGGGTAGTGAGGGCGGTGGCCGTTTCGGTCAGGCGGGTGCGTAGCGCCTCCGGGGTGAGGACCTCCACCTCGGCGCCGAGCCGGAGCAGGTCACCGTGCGCGTGGGTGAGCGACTCGATCGGGATGACCGCGTGCACCCAGCCGGTGGCGTCGGGCGGGCCGGCGCTCGCCTCGGCGGCGGCGACCACCACGTCGCTGCCGACCTCGCGCAGCCGGGCGAAGCCGCGCGGCGACAGCCGGATGCGCGCCTCGTCGCGGTGCAGGCCCGCCCGGAACCGCACCACGTGCGCGCGCCACCAGGCCGGCAGGTCGAACTCCGGCCGCTCGAACGTCTCGTCCAGCGGGGTCAGGTCGAGGATCTGGTTGACCCGGTAGGTGGCCGGGTCGGCGCGGTCGGGCCCGGCGGCGACCAGATACCAGCGCCCGCCCTTGAGCACCAGCCCGTACGGTTCGAGGACCCGGGTCGTCTCGCCCCGCCAGCCCCGGTACCGCACCCGGACCCGGTGCTGCCGCCACACCGCCTCGGCCGCCTCGGCGAGGTGTGGCGACGGGTCGCCGTCGGAGTACCAGCCCGGTGTGTCCAGGTGGAACCGCTGCTCCAGCCGGGCCGCCCGGTCGGCCAGCGGGGCGGGCAGCGCGGCCCGCAGCTTGAGCTGCACGGCGGCGACGACCGACTGGTAGCCCAGCTCGGCGGCCGGCCCGGGGAGCCCGGCGAAGAGCAGCCGGTCGGCCTCCTCGGCGGTGAGCCCGGTCAGCCGGGTCCGCCAGCCCTCCACGAGCCGGTAGCCGCCGTCGTGTCCGGCCTCGCCGTACAGCGGGATGCCCGCCGCGTGCAGCGCCTCGACGTCCCGGTAGATCGTGCGTGCCGACACCTGGAGGCGGGCGGCCAGGTCGGCGGCGGTGAGCCGGTTGTGCGCCTGCAGGAGCAGCAGGATGGACAGGAGTCGACTGGCCCGCATTCTCCTGACACTAGCTGTCAGGGGAGCGGCCCTAGCGTGCCCGCATGGCTTTTCACGACAAGGATCTGACAGTGCCGGGGGCCGTCGAGGTGGCCGGCCGGCACGTCAAGCGCTACCACATGGACCAGCCGGGTCGCCGCCTCGAACCGCGGGTGGTCGACGCCGCGTACGCGTACCTCCCGGCGCTGCTGCCCGCCCCGGACGGCTCCACCCCGCCGGCGAGCTGGGTGGTGCTGCACCGGGGCGCGGACACCGGGGCGTACCTGCTGGCGTACAGCTGGTTCTTCGACAACGTGGTCGAGTGCCGCATCGCGATCGCCGGGCAGCCCGCGCTGGACTGCCCGGACGACGACCCGGCGCACTTCGTCGACCTGACCCGCCCCGGCGTCGGCTGCGTCTGGGAACTGGGCGTGCTGGAACACGAGCGCGCCGCCTGGATCCGGCACGTGCTCGCGCCGGACCGGCCGGACCTCGCGGGCTACCTGGCGGACGCCCGGGCCGAGGGGCCGGTGGGCCGCTGATGGGCGACTTCGACTTCCTCGTCGGCACCTGGGACGTGACCAACCGGCGCCTGCGGCAGCGCCACGTCGGCAGCGACGACTGGGACGAGTTCGCCGGTGTCAGCGAGGCGCGCTCGTTCTTCGACGGCGCGGGCAGCTTCGACGAGATGCGCTGCCCGAGCCGGGGCTTCTCCGGCTCCACGGTGCGCATCCTGAACCCGTCGACCGGGTTGTGGTCGCTCTACTGGATGCACAGCAGCCGTGGGGTGCTGGAACTGCCGCCGGTGGTGGGCCGGTTCACCGGCGGCGTCGGTGAGTTCCACGCCGACGACACCGACGAGGGGCGGCCGGTGCGCTGCCGCTTCCTCTGGTCGGCGATCACCGCCGACTCCTGCCGCTGGGAGCAGGCGTTCTCCACCGACGGTGAACGCACCTGGGAGACCAACTGGGTCATGGAGTTCCGCCGGACGCGGTGACCGGCGGCGTGGTGGTCCGGTAGATCGCGGTCAGCCACACGTCGAGCAGCACGTCCACCACGTCCCGCTCGGCCACCGCCGGGCCGTCCCCGGCGAAGGTGGCGTACCAGACGCGTTCGTTCATCGAGTTCAGCGCGATGGCGAGGTCCCGGGCGGGCAGGCCGTCCGGGGCCGCGCCGCGCGCGCGTTCGGCCTCGATCGCGGCCTGCACCGCGCGGACCCAGCGTTCCAGCACCTCGGCCCAGAGCCGACGCACCTCGGCGTTGGTGCCGCGCACCTGGGCGCAGGCCAGCACCACGTCCCGGTGCCCGCCGAACGTGGCGTGGAACCGGGCGATCAGCTCCCGCCAGTGGGCGCGCGGGTCCTCGGCGAGCCGCTCGAACACGCCACCGGCGGCGGCGTCGGCCTCCTCGGTGACCCGGTCGAGCAGCGTGAGCAGCACCGCGTCCTTGGACGGGAAGTAGAAGTAGAACGTGGGCCGGGAGATCCCGGCACCGCGCGCCAGGTCGTCGATGGAGATGTCGGCGAAGGGGCGCTGCGCCAGCAACCGCTCGGCGGTGGCCAGGATCGCGGTCTCCCGGTCGTCTCCGGTGGACCGGCCGGCCCGCCGCCCGCGCGTCGGCGCGGCGCCGGTCGGCGTACGGGCGGTCGTCATGTCGGCTGATGCTACACCCGCTCGACACCCTGTCGATTCGACTCGACACGGTGTTGACTGCGGTCGACGGCGATGGATAGTGTCCGGTCCACCGCCGGTGCGAACGGGAGAAACCGATGGCCGCAGACCACGTCGACGTCCTCATCGTCGGGGCCGGCCTGTCCGGCATCGGCGCCGCCGTCCACCTCGGACGCGAATGCCCCGGCAAGACCTACGCGGTGCTGGAGGCCCGGGGCGCGATCGGCGGCACCTGGGACCTGTTCCGCTACCCGGGCATCCGCTCCGACTCGGACATGTACACCCTCGGCTACTCGTTCAAGCCGTGGACCGATCCGAAGGCGATCGCCGACGGCGACGCCATCCGGGCGTACGTGCGCCAGACCGCCCGCGAGTACGGCGTGGAACGGCACATCCGCTTCCACCACCGGGCCCTGCGCGCCGAGTGGGACAGCGCCACCGCGCGCTGGACGGTGCACGCCCACCGCGACGACACCGGCGAGGACGTCACGCTCACCTGCGGGTTCCTGTTCACCAACTCCGGCTACTACCGCTACGACGAGGGCTACACGCCCCGGTTCCCCGGCGTCGAGCGGTACGCCGGCACGCTCGTGCACCCGCAGCACTGGCCGGACGACCTGGACTACGCCGGCAAGCGGGTCGTGGTGATCGGCAGCGGCGCCACGGCTGTCACCCTGGTCCCGGCCATGGCCGAGCGGGCCGCCCACGTCACCATGCTCCAGCGCTCACCCACGTACGTGATCGCGCTGCCCTCGCGCGACCCGTTCGCCGACGCCGCGCGGCGCTGGCTGACCCCGAAGGCCGCGTACGCGGTGGCCCGGTGGAAGAACGTCACGCTCGGGGTGGCCAACTTCCAGCTCAGCCGCCGTGCCCCCGGCGTGGTGAAGCGGTTCCTGCGCCGCGCCGCGAAGGGCCGCCTCCCGTCCGGGTACGACGTCGACAGGCACTTCTCGCCCCGCTACAACCCGTGGGACCAGCGCCTGTGCGTGGTGCCGGACGGGGACCTGTTCGCCGCGCTGAGCGCCGGCCGCGCGTCGGTTGTCACCGACACCATCGACACGTTCACCGAGCGGGGCGTCCGGCTCGCCTCCGGCGAGGAACTGCCCGCCGACGTGGTGGTCACCGCCACCGGCCTCAACCTGCTCGCGCTCGGCGGTATGACGCTGGCGGTCGACGGCGCGGAGGTCGACCTCGCCTCGACTGTGGCCTACAAGGGCATGATGCTGTCCGGCGTGCCGAACTTCGCCATGACCATCGGCTACACGAACGCCTCCTGGACGCTGAAGGCCGATCTCGTGGCCACGTACGTCTGCCGGTTGCTGCGCCACCTCGACGACACCGGGCAGCAGATCGTCACGCCGCTCGCGCCGGACACCGACGACCTCGAACCGATCATCGACCTCCAGTCCGGCTACGTGCTGCGTGCCGTCGACCAGTTGCCCAAGCAGGGGCCGCAGGCGCCGTGGCGGCTGCACCAGAACTATCCCCGCGACGTACGCCTGATGCGGCACGGCCCGCTCACCGACGGCGTACGGTTCGCCCGCGCGGGCGTACCCGCCACGGCGGCCACCACCTCGGGAGGAACCGATGCGTGACCTCGTCTTCCCCGGCGGCACGGCGGTGCTCACCGGCGCGGCCAGCGGCATCGGCGCGGCGCTGGCCCACGGGCTGGCCCGGCGCGGCGCCGACCTGGTGCTGCTCGACCGGGACGCCGACGGCCTGGCCGCGACAGTCGCCGCGATCCGGGCCGCGTACCCGGACCGGCGCGTCGAGACCCACCTGGTCGACCTGGCCGACGCCGACGCCACCGACCGGGTCGCCGCCGAGATCCACCGCGCGCACCCCCGGATCCGGCTGCTGATCAACAACGCCGGGGTGGCGCTGGGCGGGCGCTTCGACCAGGTGACCCTGGAGGAGTTCCTCTGGGTCATCGAGATCAACTTCCGGGCGGTGGTACGCCTGACCCACGCGCTGCTGCCCGCGCTCAAGGCCGAGCCCGGGGCCCACCTGGTCAACGTGTCCAGCCTGTTCGGCCTGATCGCGCCCGCCGGGCAGGCCGCGTACGCGGCGAGCAAGTTCGCGGTGCGCGGCTTCACCGAGGCGCTGCGGCACGAACTCGTCGACGACGGCGTCGGCGTCACGTCGGTGCACCCGGGCGGCATCCGGACCCGGATCGCCGCCAGCGCCCGCGTGGGCAGCGGCGTGGCCCTCGACGAGTACGAGGCCGGGCGCAAGCAGTTCGAGAAGCTGCTCACCATCGACCCGGCCACCGCCGCCGAGGTGATCCTGCGCGGCGCCCAGCGCCGCCGGGGCCGGGTGCTCATCGGCTGGTCGGCGAAGCTGCCCGACCTGCTTGCCCGCATCGCCCCCGCCGGGTACGGCAAGGTGCTGGCCCTGGGCATGCGCCAGCGCCCGGCCGGGCCGGCCGAGACCCCCGCAGCCGCGCCCGCCGAGGCGCCGGTCGCCGCGTCCGCAGCCGTGCCCGCCGAGACATCCGCAACTCCGGCCGTCGAAGCGCCGGCGGTCCGGGCCGACGTGCCGGTGCCGTCCGCCCGGACCGGCGAGGAGGCCGTGCCGGAATCCGGGCGCCGGGCGTGACGCTCGCCCTGCCCCCGGCCGGCGAGACCACAGTCGACGGGCGGCGCGTCCGGTGCCGGATCAGCGGGGACGGCTCGCCCGTGGTGCTGCTGCACGGCATCGGCCGTACCCTCGACGACTTCGCCGCCCTGCACACGGCGCTGGCGCGCGACCACCTGGTGCTCGCGGTGGACCTGCCCGGGCACGGCGGCTCCGCGCCGCTGGACGGCCCGCACACGCTCCCGGCCCTGGCCGCGGCGGTGGCCCGCTTCCTGGACGTGGCCGGGGTGGGCGACCCGGCGCACCTGGTCGGCAACTCCCTCGGCGGGGCGGTGGCGATGCGCCTGGCCGCCGACGAACCGCGGCGCGTCGCCAGCCTGGCGTTGCTGAACAGCGCCGGCTTCGGCCGCGAGGTGACGGTGGCGCTACGGCTGCTCGCGGTGCGTCCGCTGGCCCGGCTGCTGCTGCGCCCCGATCCGAGGATCGTCCGCCGCACCGAGCGGGCGATCTTCTACGACCCGGGGCACGTCACCGAGGAACGGATCGCCCTCGCGCTGGCCGTCGCCGGGCAGCCGCACGCGGCCCGGGTGATGCTGGAGCTGGTCCGTGACCTGGGGACCTGGCGCGGCGTACGCCCGCGGTGGCGTACCGAACTGCTCGACGCGGTGGCCGCGCTCGACCTGCCCACGCTGCTCGTCTGGGGCGACCGCGACCTGATCCTGCCCGCCGCGCACCTGGCGTACGCCCGCACCCGGCTGCCGCACGCGCGCAGCCACCTGTTCCCCGACACCGGGCACATGCCGCAGATCGAGCGGACCGCCGAGGTGGAGGCGCTGCTGCGCCGGCTGTGGGCCTGACGGTGGCCCGCGCCACTGTCCGGGCCCGCGCCGGGCCGTCCGGGCGGCCCGGGGAGCAAGCTTAGATACATGACGCATCCCAGCCGGACCGCGCTGTCCGCCGCCGAGCGGGCGTACCGGCACCTCAAGCAGGCCATCCTGGAACAGGTCTACCCGGGCGGCCAGCTCGTCAGCGAGGGGGAGATCGCCGAGGCGACCGGCGTGTCCCGCACGCCGGTGCGGGAGGCGCTGCTGCGGCTGGAGTCCGAAGGGCTGGTCAAGCTCTACCCGAAGCGCGGGGCGCTGATCCGGCCGGTCTCGGCGCGGGAGATCGCCGACGTCATCGAGGCCCGCCGCCTGGTCGAGCTGCACGCCGCCGACCGGGTCTGGCCGCGCCGCGCCGAGCTGCGCGCCGACCTGGCCCGCTGGCTGGACGAGATGCGCCGCGCGCACGCCGCCGGTGACCTCACCGCGCTGATGGCCGCCGACCGGTCGTTCCACGCCGCGGTGGTGGAGGCGGCCGGCAACGAGATCCTGGCCGAGCTTTACCACAGGCTGCGCGACCGCCAGCTGCGCATGGGCGAGGCGAGCTTCCGGCTCTCGCCCGGCTGGGCCGAGGTCGCCCTCGCCGAACACGCCGGCCAGCTCGCCGCGCTCGACGGCGACGACCCGCGGGCGTGGCACGACGCGGTGGCCGCGCACATCGACACCGCCGCCCGGATGCTCGGGACGCTGCGGTGAACGCGGGTCGCCGGCCCGCCGTCCTGGTGTACGCGGTGGCGCTGGCCGCGTACGTGGCCGCCGTGTTCCACCGCAGCTCGCTCGGTGTCACCGGGGTCGACGCGGCGGACCGCTTCCACATCAACGCCGCCGCGCTCGCCACCTTCTCCGTGGCGCAGCTCGCCGTCTACGCCGCCATGCAGATCCCGGTCGGGGTGCTGCTGGACCGGTACGGCTCACGCCGGCTGCTGCTGGCCGGTGGCGCGCTCATGGTGGCCGGGCAGCTCCTGTTCGCGGTCGCCGATGACGTGCCGGCCGCCGTGGCCGCCCGGGTGCTCGTCGGGCTCGGCGACGCCATGACCTTCATCAGCGTGCTGCGCATCGTCGCGTTCTGGTTCCCCGGCCGGCGCAACCCGCTGCTGGTGCAGCTCACCGGCACCGTCGGCCAGCTCGGCGCGGTGCTCGGCGCCGTACCCCTGGTGGCGCTGCTGCACCAGGCGGGCTGGACCCCGGCGTTCCTGACCGCCGCGGCGCTCGGCGCGACAGTGGTGCTGCTGGTCCTCGTCGCGGTACGCGACACCCCACACGCTGAGCACGCCACCGCGCTCGCCCCCGACCTGGCCACAGTGCGCCGCCAGCTCGCCGACGCCTGGGCCCAGCCCGGTACCCGGCTCGGGCTGTGGACGCACTTCGTCACCCAGTTCTCCGGCGCGGTGTTCGCCCTGCTGTGGGGGTACCCGTTCCTCGTACAGGGGCAGGGGTTCTCGCCGACCGCGGCGGCCGGGATGCTCACGCTGATGACGATGGCGACGCTGGTGTGCGGGCCGGTGCTCGCGCACCTGTGCTCCCGCCACCCGTTCCACCGCTCGGCGGTGGTGTTCGCGATCACCGCCGCCACCGCCGGGGTGTGGGCGGTGGTGCTGGTCTGGCCCGGCCGCGCGCCGCACTGGCTGCTCGTGACGCTCGTGGTGGTGCTCGCGGTGAACGGTCCCGGTTCGATGATCGGGTTCGACTACGCCCGCTCGTTCAACCCGGTGCACCGCATCGGCAGCGCCACCGGCATCGTCAACGTCGGCGGTTTCGCCGCCTCGATCGTGCTGATCCTGGCCGTCGGCGTGGTGCTGGACCTGGCCACCCCGGCCGGGCAGGCCGCGCCGCCGCTGTCCGCGTTCCGCTGGGCGTTCGCCGTGCAGTTCCTGCTCTGGGCGCTCGGCGCCGTGCAGGTGCTGCGCTACCGCAATGCCGCCCGCCGCCGGCTCGCCGACGAGCGGGCCGCCGTCGTGGTCGCGGCGCCTGCCTGAGTACGCGGCCGGTCCGGCAGCGCGCGGGCGGCCCGGCGCGGCCGGTTCAGCGCCGGTGCCGGACCAGCGAGTCGAGCACCAGCGTCAGCCCCGCGCCGACCAGCCACACGTCCTTGGCCAGGCCGATGCCCGCCTCGCTGGGCCGCAGGCTGGTGCCCTCGCGCATGCCCGGCGTCTTCAGGTAGAGCTGCACCAGTCCGGCACCGAACGCGGTGAGCGCGGCGCCGGCCAGCAGCGACGGCACGAACGGGGCGAGCAGCGCCGCACCGAGGGCGATCTCGCCCCGGGACAGCAGCACGCCGAACCGGTCCGGCGGGATCTGCCCCAGCTGCGGCATCGCGCCGGCCGCCATGCCGTGCATCCCGGCGGCGGCCTCGCCCTCCAGGTTCCGCTTGCCCAGCCCGGAGTTCAGGATGTACGCGCCGATCGCGACGCGCAGTGGCGCATGTGACAACCTCATGATCACTCCCGTCCCACCTGGTAGAGCCGGCATCCCGGGTACCCGGTCATGACCAGGACAATCCGGCGGCCTTCGTTGGGTCGCGGGTCATGATCAGCGGTAGGTTCGGCAGAGGCAGACCACGCAACGGAGGAGGCACCGTGAGCCAGGAAGTCCGGGGAGTCGTGTCGCGGCGCAAGGGCGCGCCCGTGGAGGTCACCACCATCGTGGTGCCGGACCCGGGGCCGGGCGAGGCGGTGGTCCGCATCCAGTCGTGCGGCGTCTGCCACACCGACCTGCACTACCGCGAGGGCGGCATCAACGACGACTACCCGTTCCTGCTGGGCCACGAGGCCGCCGGCATCGTGGAGCAGGTGGGCGACGGGGTCACCGACGTGGCGCCCGGCGACTTCGTGGTGCTCAACTGGCGCGCGGTCTGCGGGCAGTGCCGGGCCTGCCGCCGTGGCCGCCCGTGGTACTGCTTCGCCACTCACAACGCCACCCAGAAGATGACGCTCACCGACGGTACCGAGCTGACGCCCGCGCTCGGCATCGGCGCGTTCGCCGAGAAGACGCTCGTCCACGCCGGGCAGTGCACGAAGGTCGACCCGTCGGCCCGGCCGGCGGCTGTCGGCCTGCTCGGCTGCGGTGTGATGGCCGGTCTCGGCGCGGCCATGAACACCGGCAACGTGACCCGGGGCGACTCGGTCGCGGTGATCGGCTGCGGCGGCGTCGGCGACGCGGCGGTGGCCGGCGCGGCACTGGCCGGTGCGACCACGATCATCGCGGTGGACACCGACTCCCGCAAGCTCGACTGGGCGCGCAAGTTCGGTGCCACGCACACCGTCAACGCCTCCGAGGACGACGCGGTGGAGGCCATCCGCGCGGCCACCGGCGGCTTCGGCGCCGACGTGGTGATCGACGCGGTGGGCCGTCCGGAGACGTGGAAGCAGGCGTTCTACGCCCGCGACCTGGCCGGCACCGTCGTGCTGGTCGGCGTGCCGACGCCGGAGATGACAGTCGACCTGCCGCTGCTCGACGTCTTCGGCCGCGGCGGCGCGCTCAAGTCGAGCTGGTACGGCGACTGCCTGCCCAGCCGCGACTTCCCCATGCTGACCGAGCTGTACCGGCAGGGCCGGCTGGACCTGGACGCGTTCGTCACCGAGGAGATCGCCCTGGACCAGGTCGAGGAGGCGTTCGCCCGGATGCACCACGGCGACGTGCTGCGCTCGGTGGTGGTCTTCCCGTGACCGCCCGCGTCGACCACGCCGTCACCTCCGGCACGTTCTCGCTGGACGGGCAGACGTTCGACGTGGACAACAACGTCTGGGTGATCGGCGACGACGCCGAGTGCGTCGTCCTCGACGCGCCGCACGACGTGGCGGCCATCCGCGAGGTCATCGGTGACCGGCGGGTGCTGGCGATCGTCGCCACCCACGCCCACGACGACCACGTACGGGTCGCGCCCGAGCTGGCCCGGGCCACCGGCGCTCCGGTGCTGCTGCACCCGGCCGACCGGGTGCTGTGGGACATGACGCACCCGGGCACGGAACCGGACGGCGACCTCACCGACGGGCAGACGATCACCGTCGGCGGCACCACTCTGCGGGTGTTGCACACCCCGGGCCACAGCCCCGGCGCGTGCAGCCTCTACGCCCCCGACCTGGGCGCCGTCTTCACCGGGGACACCCTGTTCGCCGGTGGGCCGGGCGCGACCGGACGCTCGTACAGCGACTTCGGCACCATCGTCGAGTCGATCCGTACCCGGCTGCTCACGCTGCCGCCGGAGACGGTGGTGCACACCGGGCACGGCGACGACACCACGATCGGGGCCGAGGCGCCGCACCTGGACGAGTGGATCGCCCGGGGCCACTGAGGACGACAGGTTCGCGCGGGCCCGGCCGGGCCCGCGCGGCGTCTTGCGGCCGTCAGTGCCCGGGACAGCCGCGTCTCCGTCCGCTTCGGAGCGGCCCGGAAAACCGTGTGGCCGCGCGGCCCGCCGTCCGGTGATACTCGGGCCCGTGCCCGTCGCCACCCTCACCGCCGCCCAGTCCGCCGCGCTGCGCCACGTTCGCGACATCGCGCTGCGCGACCGCCCGTCGGCGCTCGCCGTCATCGCCGACCACCTCGCCGCCTCCGGCGCCACCTACCGGTACGAGGAGGTCGTCGACGCGATCACCGGGTACGGCCGTCTGACGCTCAACTTCCACCCCGACCGGGTGCTGCGGGACGGCCGCACAGTGGTCGAGGCGCTGGACGAGGAGGGCGTCTACCGCAGCCAGTTCGAGACCGGCATCTCCAACGGCGGCCTGACCGCGTATCCGGGCGGCGACCGGGACGTGTGGGAGCGGGCGATGTTCGGCGGCGCGTACCAGCGGCCGGGCGTGCTGCCCGCGGAGCGCCCGAAGTACGGCGGCCTGAACCTGCTCGACCACGCCGACGGCGCGTGCCCCCGGTTCGGCTCCTGCCACCTGCGGCTGCGCCCGGAGGTGCTGGCCCGGGCCACGTTCAGCTTCGGGGACAGCCACGTCGAGCCCACCGAGTTCGGCACCGCCGATGTCTTCGAGCCGGTGTTCGCCGCGTTGCTGAACGCCACCACCGGGACCGGCGTCGCCCTGGGCGTGGCCGGCATGGACACCGGCACGCTGCTGCGGACGCTGCTGTGCCGCCGCGAGCGGGAGTCCGGGCGGGTCGGCCGGGCGCTTGACGACTACGTCGAGGCGCAGGTGCACGGCGAGATCAGCCTGGCCCGCGACGTGGAGGCGCTCGTGGTCGACCCGTCGTTCCGTGGCACCGACGTGGGACGGCGCCTGGAGGCGATCGCCGCGCGGCACGGCCTGGCGCTGCGGTTCCACCCGGGCTTCGTGCTGCCGGTCGACGGCGTGGACGCGGAGTTCCGGGGCCCGGACATCCCGCCGCTGGCCGCGCGGGTGGCCGCCGAGTTCGGGCACCCGGGGGAGCCGTTGCACGCGGCGCTCGTGGGCCGCGCCGCCGCCTCGGTGGTACGCGAACCGCAGCGCTGGGCCGACCGGGGACCGGTCGAGGTGACGTCGCAGCACCTCAAGCAGCTCTGGCACGTGCTGGTCCGGTTCGGCGCTCCGGCCTGATCGTCCCGGTCCGCCGCCGGAACGGCGCGCCTGCCCGGAATCCCGGGTGACCTGGGCCGCAGCCCGCGCCGTACCTGGCATTTCCGGAATGACCGACACGGCGGGCTCGTTGTGTCCCCCGTACCGCCGGAACCCAAACACCTACCCGGCGGTAGTCCCTCGAGGGGCGCTCACCCCGGAGCGCGTCGTAACGATCGAAAGGGCAACCATCGTGAAGCAGCACTTCACTCGATGGCTCCCCGCCATCGCGAAGACCGCCGTCGCGAAGACCGCCGCCGTCTCCCGTAACCGCCGTGCGGTGCTCAGCGTGGCGGGTGTGGCCGTACTGGGCGGGCTGGCCGTCGGCCCGGTCGCCGTGGCCGCGCCGGTGACCAGCGGGCCGCACGCCGGCGCCAAGGCCGCCATCGACCTGGCCACCGGCAAGAAGACCTCCACCGAGGCGGTCAAGCCCGGCCAGACCACCGGCCTGGACAAGGTGCCGACCCGGGCCGACCGGCCGGCCAAGGAGAAACTCGTGCCGCACGGCGTCGAGGGCGCGCAGTCGCGCATCCCGCTCGACGACGCGCAGCTCGACAACGCCAAGGCCATCGTCGAGGCGGCCAAGGAGACAGGCGTGGGGGAGCGGGGCGCCGTGATCGGCGTCGCCACCTCGCTCCAGGAGTCGAAGCTGTACAACCTGGGTCACCTCGGCGCGTACAACGACCACGACTCGGAGGGCCTGTTCCAGCAGCGCCCGTCGTCCGGTTGGGGCACGTCCGAGCAGATCACCGACCCGGACTACTCCAGCAAGGCGTTCTTCAACGCGCTGAAGAACGTCGGCGGCTGGCACGAGCTGCCGCTGACCACCGCCGCGCAGACGGTCCAGGTGTCCGCCTACCCGTACGCGTACGCGCAGTGGGAGGAGCAGGCGGCGGACATCGTCCAGCAGGTCTGGTGACCCGACACCCGTAGCGAACGGCCGGCCCCTTCCGGGGCCGGCCGTTCCGCGCGCGGGGCTGATCCCCGCCGATCTTAAAGTTGTGGCACCTCGCAGACCTCGTGAACCGGACATCCTGGGCGCCACAACTCCAAGATCGACCGGGGAGGGCGGGAGGGCGGGCCTGTGGGGCGGAGTGTCCGGGTGCGCTGTGGTGGGCGGCACCGCGCGGGCGGAATCGGGGGCGGGCGGGTGGCGTTGTAACCCGGTGCGCGACCGGAGCGGCGCCCCCGGGAACAGCCCCGGGCCGCCGGTCGTTGCACACCCGGCACGCCTCGCGCTGCCGGATCCCCCCGAACTTCTTGAGCGCCTGACGGTGCCCACGCGTCCGTCCCCGGATGCGTCGACCCCCGAACGGAGCCACCATGAACACGATCCTGCGCAAGAGCATCCTCGGTGTCGCCGGTCTCGCCTTCACCGGTGGCGTGTTCGCCGGCCCGGTCGCCGCGCACGCGACGGAGACCGCCAAGCCCGCCGCGGTCGCGGTCCAGAGCGCGCAGGGCGCGCAGTCGCACGTGGACCTGAACGACGAGCAGCTGGCCAACGCCAAGGCCGTCATCGCGGCCACCAAGAAGGCGGGCCTGCCCGAGCGGGCCGCAGTCGTCTCGATCGCCACCGCGCTGCAGGAGTCGAAGCTGGAGAACCTGGGTCACCTGGGTGACCGCAACGACCACGACTCGCTGGGGCTGTTCCAGCAGCGGCCGTCCAGCGGCTGGGGCACGCCGGAGCAGATCACCGACCCCGAGTACTCGACGCTGGCGTTCCTCAAGGGTCTCAAGCAGGTCGACGGCTGGCAGGACATGCCGCTGACCGAGGCCGCGCAGACCGTGCAGGTCAGCGCCTACCCCGACGCGTACGCGCAGTGGGAGAACCAGGCCGCCGAGATCGTCGCCGAGCACTGGAACAAGTAAGAGCTGACGAAGGCCGGTACCCGGATCGGGTGCCGGCCTTTCGCGTGTCCTCAGTCGCTGTGCGCGGTGAGCCACGACAGCACCGGCTCGACCACAGACGGGTCCAGCGGCTGCTTCACCTCGTCCCGGTACGCCCGCAGCGACGGCGGTCCGGGCTGGCGGCGCAGCACGTGGGTGACGTCCGGCAGCACCCCGGTCCGCACCGGCCCGCCCGCGTGCGCGGCGATGACCGGCAGGTCGGCGGGGTCGGTCTGCAAATCCTTGTCGCCGGTGAGCGCGAGGATCGGGGCCTCGACGCGCGCCAGGTCCGGCCGGGGGTCGTAGCGCAGGAACTCCCGGAACCAGCGGGCGTTGAGCCGTTGCCCGCCGACCCACGCCACGTCCTTGTCGGTGGCGAGGATCTTCTCGTGGTTGCGGGCCACCTTCGCCACCAGGTCGGTGCGGGTGAGCCGCAGCAGCAGGCGTACCGGCCCGGGCAGCGTGGGCAGCAGCCGCCCGGCCTGCCAGCGCAGCACCTCGGCGCCGGTGCGCCCGGGCGCGGAGAGCAGGACCAGGCCCGCCACCGGTACGCCGCGCGCGGCGAGCGCGATCGCGGTGAGCGCGCCCTCGCTGTGCCCGACCAGGAACATCCGCCCGGCGTCCACGGCCGGGTCGTCGCGCAGCGCCGCGAACACCGCCGCCGCGTCGTCGACGTTGTCGTGGAAGCCGGTACGCGGGAACTCGCCGCTGCTCTCGCCGACGCCCCGCCGGTCGTACCGGGCGACAGCGAATCCGGCCCCGCTCAGCGCGGCGGCCAGGTGCCGCTGGATCCCCAGTGGCAGGCGGCGGTGGTCGCCGTCGCGGTTGATCGGCCCGGAGCCGGGCAGCAGCAGCGCCACCGGGTGCGGCCCGGCGCCGTCGGGCAGGGTGAGCGTGCCGGACAGCCGCTGCCCGGCCGAGTCGACGGCGAGCGGTCGGTGGATCGTCACCGCAGCACTGCCGCGGCCAGGGCGTCGGCGTCGTCGGCACCGATGAGCAGGGAGTCGTACGCCTGGCCGGTGAGGGTGATGCGGACGGCCGGCTGGCCGCCGCGGACGCTGACGAACTCCTTGCCGGCCTTGCCGCGCCAGGTGCCGACGTTGCGCGTGCGGGGCACGCCGAGGCCGGGCGCCCGGATGCCGCGGGTGGCGCGCGCCCCGTCCGGCACGACGGCGGCGCCGGCGACGGCGGAGCGGGGGAACGACAGGTCGCCGCGCAGGGCCCAGATCTTCTCGGCGGTGGTGAGCCGGACGTCGATGCGGTCGGGGGTGAGGTCGATGGTGGCCATCGGTGGACTCCTCGCTTCTGTTATCGTCAGTGAGAACATTACCGGAGGCGATAACAAAAGAGGAGCCGCTGTGGCACTCGACACCGTGGAGCTGTTGCTGCACCCGGTCCGGCTGCGCATCGTCCAGGCGTTCCTGGGTGGCCGCACGCTCACCACCGCCGACCTGCGCGCCGAGCTGAATGACGTCCCACCGGCCACGCTCTACCGGCAGGTGGCCACGCTCGCCGACCACGGCGTGCTGCACACGGTGGGACAGCGGCAGGCCCGCGGCGCCGTCGAACGCAGCTACCGGCTCCACGAGGCCGCCGCGTCGGTCGACCCGGACGAGGCACGGGCCATGAGCCCGCAGCGGCACCGCCAGGCGTTCCTCACCTTCGTCGCGGGCCTGCTCGCCGACTTCGACGGATACCTCGACGCCGGCGGGGGAGACCTGGCCCGCGACGTGGCCGGCTACCGGCAGAACGCGTTCCACGCCACCGACGACGAGACCGCCGAGTTCGTCACCCGGTTCCGCGAGCTGTTCGCCGAGTACGCGGCCCTGCGCCCCGGCCCCGGCCGCACCCGGCGGCTGATCACCACAGTCCTGCTGCCCGCCGCCGATCAGGAGCCGCCCGCCGACCGCCGGTGACCGAGCACGATGTCCGCCACGGCGGCGCCGAGCGCCAGCACGACGATCCCGGCGGCGAGCAGCAGCGAGTGGCGGAACGCCGTGCTCCAGTCGCCGCGGTCCGCGGCGAGCGTCGAGAAGAACAGCGCGCCCACCGCCGCGATGCCGGCGGCCGACCCGATGCGCTGCCCGGTCTGGAGCATCCCCGCGCCGCTGCCGGCCATCGGCACCGGCACCTCGGACAGCGTGAGCGTCTGGTTCGGCGCGATCACCAGGCCGCTGCCCAGCCCGGCGACCAGCAGCGGCAGCGCGGTCCGCAACGGCACGTTCTCGTGCGGCCCGCCGGCCAGCACCAGGTCGGTCGCGACCAGCCCGGCCACCACCGCCGCCAGCCCGATCGCGACGAGCGGACGGCCGTACCGGGTGACCACCCGGCCGCCGAGCGCGGAGGCGAGCGCCGAACCGAGCGCGAACGGGGTGATCGCCAGGCCGGCCACGAGCGCGCTGTAACCCAGGCCCATCTGGAGGTAGAGCGTGAAGATGAAGAAGATCGCGGTGAAACCGGCGAAGTAGATGAGGCCGATCAGCGCGCCCAGCGTGTACGAGCGCACGGTGAACAGCCGCAGGTCGAACAGTGGCTGCGCGCGCCGGGCGTACCGGTGCTCCCAGAGCGCGAACCCGGCGAGCAGCAGCAGGCCGGCGGGGATCAGCAGCCACTTGCCCGCGCCCCGCCACTGCTCCCGCTGCACCAGCGGCAGCAGGATCACCGTCACCCCGGCGCCGAGGAGCAGCACACCGAGCGGATCGAGCCGGCCCCGGCCGGCGGGGTTGGTCGGCCGGGCCGGCATCAGCCGCCAGCCGAGCAGCATCGCCACGATCCCGACCGGGATGTTCACGAAGAAGACCCACCGCCAGCCGTGCTCCGTGCCGCCGAGCTGGATGAGCAGCCCGCCCAGCAGCGGGCCGACGGCGGTGGAGATGCCGATGGTCGCACCGAGCAGCCCGAACGCCCGGCCCCGGTCCGCACCCCGGAACAGCTCCTGGATCATGCCGCTGACCTGGGGATTCACCACACCGGCGGCGGCACCCTGGACGAGCCGGGCCACGACCAGCCACTCCGGCGAGCGGGCCAGGCCGGCCAGCGCGCTGGTCAGCGTGAACAGGCCCACCCCGACCACGAACGCGGTACGCCGCCCGCGCGCGTCGCCGAAGCGCCCGGCCGGCACCAGCACCAGGCCGAACGTCAGCGCGTACCCGGACAGCACCCACTGCAGGTCGCTCGGCGTGGCCTGCAACGCCCGGTCGATCGACGGCACCGCGACGTTGACGATGCTGACATCCAGCAGCGTCATGAACGCCGCGATCAGGCCGACGCTCAGCGCGCGCCAGCGGCGCCGGTCGTCGTACCCGGGGGTCGACGCCCGGCCCTCGCTCATCGTGCCCCCCACTGACCGTCGCTCACCCGACTCCGATCGCTACCCGGTGCCCGGTGGGGCAAACGACCCGATCACGCCACCTGACGCGCGCACCACCGGGGTCCGAAGTCCAGACCTGACATCGGGGAGTCCTCGCGATGCAGCAGACCCCGCTCGGTGAGCGAGTGCAGCGGCTCGCGCAGCTCCTCCTCGGTCATCCCGGTCTCCTGGGCGATCAGGTCCGGGTAGGGGACGTGTCCCTGCACCTCCAGCGCGGACACCGCCTGGTAGACCCGTTCCTCGACGGCGGACAACTGGACCTGAGGCATCGCTTCCCTCCTCGGCGTGGACCGCCCGCCCCGCGGACGGCCGGCGACCGGCGGTTACCCGGATGCGCGGCGATGATGCTCACCCGTTCGGCTGCCGTACCGGGCGGTGCGGCACGGCGGTGCCCTAGGCTGCTCCCGTGATCATGGATCTCGTCGTGGTCGGCGGCGGACCCGCCGGACTCTCCGCCGCGCACGCGGCGGCCAGTGCCGGCGTCCGCACGCTCGTTGTCGAACGGGCCACCCATCCGCGCTACAAGACCTGCGGGGGCGGCCTGATCGGGACGTCGCTGGCCGAGGTCGCCGGCCGCGTCGAGGTGCCCGCCCACGACCGGGTGGACCGGCTCACGTTCACCCGGGACGGGCGGCGCGCGTTCACCCGCCGGCACCCGGCGCCGCTGGTCACCATGATCCGCCGGGAGGAGTTCGACGACCGGCTGCGCGCCGCCACCGTCGCCGCCGGGGCGCAGGTCCGCGAGGGCGTCGCGGTCCGCGCGATCGAGCAGGACCCCGACGAGGTACGCCTGCGCCTGGCCGGCGGTGAGCTGGTACGCGCCCGTACCGTCATCGGCGCGGACGGCTCCTCCGGCGTGACGGCGCGCCACGTCGGGGTGCGCTTCCGCCAGGTCGACCTGGGCCTGGAACTGGAACTGCCGGTGGACGCCGCCGAGCGGGACCGCTGGCGCGGCCGGGTGCTGCTCGACTGGGGGCCGCTGCCCGGCTCCTACGCGTGGGTGTTCCCCAAGGGCGACCGTCTCACAGTGGGCGTCATCGCGGCCCGGGGCGACGGTGACCGCACCCGCGCCTACC
Organism: Micromonospora sp. NPDC048169; assembly: GCF_040652815.1. Lineage (NCBI taxonomy): Bacteria > Bacillati > Actinomycetota > Actinomycetes > Micromonosporales > Micromonosporaceae > Micromonospora > Micromonospora sp. NPDC048169. Next base: position 18,350 of record NZ_JBEZMS010000042.1, on the reverse strand, counting down.
TGCGCGACTTCACCGACCGGCTCGGACTGTCCGGGGTGAGGCCGGAGCACGACTCCGGCCACCTGACCCGCTGCCGCAGCGGGGACTCCCCGCTGCGGCACGGCCGGGTGCTCGTCGCCGGGGACGCCGCCGGCCTGCTGGAGCCGTGGAGCCGCGAGGGGATCAGCTACGCGCTGCGCTCGGGCCGGCTGGCCGGGGAGGCGGTGGCCGCCGGTGACCTCGACGCGTACGCCCGCGAGGTCGACCGGCGGCTGACGCCGGAGATGCGCGCCGGGCACCGGCTGCTGGAGGTGTTCGAGCGGCGGCCCGAGGTGTTCCACGCGATGCTCGCGAGCCCGCCCGGCTGGCGGATGTTCGTCCGGTTCTGTCAGGGCCGGGCGAGCTTCGCCGAGGTGCTCGACCGGCGTCCGGTGCGGGCCGGGCTGGCGCTGCTCGACCGCCTGCCCGCGAGGGCACGGGCCGCGGCGGTCGTTCAGCACGACTGAGCGTCCCCGCGTCAGGGGACGATGACCGCCCGCCCCCGCACCTCGCCCCGGCGCAGCGCCTCGTACGCCTGCGGCGCCTCGGCCAGGGGGAACGTGTGCACGTCGGCGTGCAACCGGCCGTCGTGGGCCAGCGCGATCACCTCCTGCAGCTCGGCGCGGGTGCCCCAGAACGGCACCACCACACCGGCCTCGAACGGCACCGGCGGCGGCTCGTCGGCGACCGGCCGTACCGGCAGGGTGCCGCCGGCCAGGCCGACCAGCAGGATCTGCCCGCCGGTGGCGACCACCTGCCGGGCGGTGTCCAGGGTGGGCTGCGCGCCGACGAAGTCGAGCACCACGTCCGCGCCGTCCGGCGCCGGCCCGACCAGCTCGCGGATCCTCTCCACCGCGTCCGGGCCGGCCTGCACGGTGTGGTGCGCGCCGAGCCGGGTGGCCAGGTCCAGCGCGGCGGTGTTGGTGTCCACCGCGACGACCCGCACCGCGGTGGTGGCCAGCAGGATCTGCAACCCCATGTGCCCCAGGCCGCCGATGCCGATCACCACGCAGGAGGTGCCGGGCCGCAGCCGGGGCCGTGCCAGGTCCACCGCGTGGTACGGGGTCAGCCCGGCGTCGGTCAGCGGCGCCGCCTGGGTCAGGTCCATGTCACCGACAGGCAGCAGCCGGGACGCGGGCATCACCACGTACTCGGCGAGCCCGCCGTCGCGGCTGAGCCCGATGCCGCCGACCGGGGTGACCCGGCAGCGGTTCTCCTCGCCGCGCAGGCAGGCCCGGCACCGGCCGCAGCCGATGATGCCGTAGACGGCGGCCCGATCGCCGGGCGACCAGCCGTCCACACCGGCGCCGACCGTGTCGACGGTGCCGGCGACCTCGTGGCCGAGCGTGATCGGGACCGGGAACACCCCGGCCGGCGCGTCGAGGATGTGCAGGTCGGAGTGGCAGGCGCCGACCGCGCCGACGCGCAGCAGCACCTCGCCGGGGCCGGCCTGCGGCGTGGGCACCTCCGTGTGCTCCAGCACACCGGGTGCGGTCATCCGTACTGCGCGCATGGCTCCTCCACCTCGTCGCCGAATCGTCGCGGCGGCATACCCCTGCCGGAGCGGTTGATGCGGGGACCTGAGGGGTGGGCGCACAATGCGCTCATGAGCGAGCCGGCCGAGTCGTTCACCGACGAGGAGTACGCGTTCCTGCGGCACGTCCGCTTCGGCGAACTGCCGGTCCGGGTACGCCCGGAGGAGCGGATCGAGTCCGCCGAGACCGAGTTCCCGCCGGACCGGCCGGACCCGGTCGGCGGGGAGTCGGAGTGGCATCTGCGCGCGGGCGGCTGACGGGGCCCGGGCCGCCCGGACCCCGCCGCCCCACGGTCAGAAGACCGGCACGCCGTCGCGGACCAGCTTCCAGTTGGGTACGAAGAAGTCGGCCGGGTCGATGACGCCCCTGGCCTGCGCCCAGTCGATGAGCAACTGGCGGATCTCCTGCTGGGCGTTGTAGACCTGGGTCTTCACGATGCCCGGGAAGTTGCCGCCGCCGCTGCGCCGGTAGTTGTTCACCGCCACCACGAACCGGGCGTCCGCCGCGACCGGCGTGTCGGTGCCGGCCAGCACCAGGCGGGTGATCCGCTGCCCGACCGGCCTGGCGATGTCGATGTCGATGTCGACGCCGGAGAACACGTCGTAGTTGTAGTCCGGCACGTTGGTGTCGTTGATGTTCTCGACGTCGACAGTGGTGCCGACCGGGAAGGTCTTGAAGTACTTCGCCGAGTACTCCAGGTACGCCTTCACCTCGGCGCCGGTCAGCACGACCGCCTCCAGCGTGTTGTCGTACACGTAGAGACCCGCCACGTCGCGGATGCGCACGTCGCCCTGCGGGAACACCGCGGTGCGGCTGAACGGCGCGGCGATGGACAGCACCGGCAGGCCCGCGTACTCGCCGCCGGCGAGGGCCTCGGTGACGACCTCGGTCTGGACGTGGTTGATGAAGTCCAGGATCGGGGTGTCCTTGTACCGCGACTCGGCGGCGGACAGTTCCACGCTGGACCGCGCGACGACCCGGTTGACGTACTCGACGGTCTTGGCGTGCTGGCCGCGTACGGCCGCGAGCACCGCCGGGTCCTCGACCACGGTGTTTGTGTTGAGCGTGGTTGCCGACTTGGCGGTGACCGTCCAGCGGCCCTTCTCCCGGGTCAGCGTGAAGTCCATCCGGGTCAGCCGCTGGCCCCACTTGGACGGCTCCGAGGTGAGGACCCGCTCGCCGGTGGTGCGGTTGGTGACGAACTTCTCCGGCACCTCGTTGTGCGCGTGGCCGAACAGGATCGCGTCGATGCCGGGGACCTGCTCGGCGATCAGCGCGGTCGGGTTCTCGTTCGGCAGCTCCGGGCCGTAGCTGGAGGTGCCGCTGTCGCCGCCGTGGGCGGAGATGACCACCAGGTCGGCGCCACGACGGCGCATCTCCGGCACCCACTTCGCGGCGGTGGCGACCATGTCGGCGAAGACCAGGCGGCCCTCGACGTTGCCCTTGTCCCAGATGGCCACGCCGGGGTTGGTCAGGCCGAGGATGCCCACGCGCAGCTTCGGTGCGCCGTGCCCGCCGAGCTTGACCTCCTTGATCACGTACGGGAGGAAGGCCGGCTTGCCGGTCTTGGCGTTCAGCGCGTTCGCGGCGAGGGCCGGGAAGCCGAGCTGCTCGATCCAGGTCGCCAGCAGCGGCAGGCCGTAGTTGAACTCGTGGTTGCCGAGCGTCACCGCGTCGTACTTGAGGATGTTCATGGCGCGGGCCATCGGGTGCGTCTCACCGGTGCTGGTGATCGGCTCCTGCTTGGCGTAGTAGGTCGCCAGCGGCGTGCCCTGGATGGTGTCACCGGCGTCCAGGACCAGCGTGGCCCGGCCGGTGCGCTCGGCGCGGATCTGGTTGACCAGTGTGGCGAGCTTCGCGACGCCGACGTCGTTGTGCTTGCTGTCGTCGAACTCCGCGTCCCTGTAGTAGTCCCAGTTGTAGACGTTGCCGTGGGTGTCCGACGTGCCGAGGATCGTCAGGTCCCAGGTCTTCGGCTGCTTCGGCTTCGCCCCGGCGGGCGCGCCGGCCAGCAGGGGAGCGGTCGCGGCGGCGGCCGCGACGGCCAGCACCTGGCGCCGCGAGGCGCCGGAGGAGGAGGTCATGAGGTGCCTTTCCGAATGGGGGGTACGCGCCTCGTGGGCGCCGCTGCGCACCATAACCACCACATGTCACCTGCGCCACACCGGCCCGAACTGTTTCCCTTCCGGTCACGCGCTGCTGTTTTCCCGCCGGTCACCGGGGTAGGGGCGCATCCATGAGCGAGGACCAGTTCACCCAGCAGCACCCGGCCGAGCAGTACGGACAGCGCGCGGGCCAGCCGTCGCAACAGCAGACGCCGCCCGGCAACGAGCAGGAGATGGGGCCGAAGCCCGACCACGGTGAGGAGTCGTACCGGGGCAGCGACCGGCTCACCGGCAAGCGCGCGATCATCACCGGCGGTGACTCCGGCATCGGCCGGGCCGTGGCGATCGCGTTCGCCCGCGAGGGCGCCGACGTGCTCGTCACCTACCTCGCCGACGAGGAGGAGAAGGACGCCCGGGAGACGGTCGCCCTGATCGAGCGGGCCGGGCGCACCGGCGTCGCGGTCCGGTGCGACCTGCGCGAGGAGGACAACTGCCGCGCCCTTGTCGACCAGGCGGTACGCGACCTCGGCGGCGTCGACATCCTGGTCAACAACGCGGCGTACCAGATGTCGCAGGACAACGGCCTGCTCGACATCACCACCGAGCAGTTCGACCGGGTCTTCAAGACCAACGTGTACGCCATGTTCTGGCTCTGCAAGTTCGCGGTGCCGCACATGAAGGAAGGCTCGACGATCATCAACACGTCGTCGATCCAGGCGTTCGACCCGTCGCCGCAGCTGCTCGACTACGCCACCACCAAGGCCGCCATCGCCAACTTCACCAAGGCGCTCGCGCAGAACCTGGCCGAGCGCGGCATCCGGGTCAACGCGGTGGCGCCCGGCCCGATCTGGACGCCGCTGATCCCGGCCACCATGCCGAGGGAGAAGGTGAAGGAGTTCGGCACCGACACGCCGCTGGGCCGTCCCGGTCAGCCGGCCGAGCTGGCGCCCGCGTACGTCTACTTCGCCTCGCAGGAGTCCAGCTACGTCACCGGCGAGATCCTCGGCGTCACCGGTGGCCGCCCGACGAAGTGAGCCGTCGCCCGCCCGCCCGGCCCCCTTGGCGGCCGTCTGTTTCGCGCCGGCCGTCTGGTTCCGCTGCTCAGCGGGGCCAGGCGGCCATCCGGCGGCGTACCTCGGCGATGCCCGGCGCGTCCAGGCCGTAGCGGGTGAACCGCCGGTCGGCCAGGCCGTCGAGGTAGCGGCCCGCCGCGCGCACGTCCTCGTCGTCCAGCGCCGGGTCCACCTGCCGGGCCAGCTCCAGCAACTGCGCCACCGTGTACCGGTCCAGCGCGGCGGACACGTCGATGTAGTCGCGTACCTCCCGCCGGTTCACCAGCGCGGCGGTCTTGTTGGCGATCAGGTCGCGCACGTCCATGACCGGGCCGAGATCCATCACCACCGGGCTGCGGTGCCGGTCCAGGCGGGCCAGGCTGAGCCGGATCTGCCGCCCGTCCCGGCTCACCACGAAGTCGCGCAGATCCCGGTCGAAGCCGTCGAACACCTCGCCCAGCCCGCCCGGATCCACCTCGGTCACCCGGTAGCCGGCCCGTTCCAGCGCCGCGCGTACCCCGTCGGCCGCAGCGGCGGCGGCGCCCTCCACGTCGGCGAACAGGTCGACGTCCTCGGTGGGGCGGGTGACCAGGCCGTGCGCGGCCCACGCGACGCCGCCGCCGAGCACGAAGCGGTGCGGGCCCGCGGCGGCCAGGGCCACCCGGGCCACCTGCCGGTAGAACTCGTGCGGGTGGGTCACGCCGGGAGCAGGCTCCGGTGCCGGCCCTCCCAGGCCAGGCGTACGCCCCGGGGCAGGTTGAGCAGCGGCCACAACCGGCGCAACGTGCCCGCGTGGATCAGCTCGCGCAGGTCCTCCACGCGGGTGGTCTCGCGCAGCACGTTCTCGTACATCCAGAGCAGCTCGTCGGGGTCGCCCAGGTCGAACGCGCGTTCGCTGCTCCACATCAGGCGTACCGGCAGCTCGACGATGCCCGTGGTGGGACCGGCCAGCTCGTCGAGGGTGCGCGCCACCACGGCGGGTCGCCCGGGACGGGCGAGGTACGCGTGCGTGCTGACCGACATGGCATCAGGGTAACCCCAACCCGGCGCCGTTCCCCCCGCTCCCGCCCACCCCTCAACCCGTCGATCATGAAATTAGCGGCACCCGCCGCCCGATTCGTCCCCGCCTATTTCATGATCAACTGGGCTCGCCAGGAGATCTTGGTGCAGAACCGCCCTCATCGGGGCGGTCCCGTACCAAGATCTCCTGCCGGGGCGGGCGCGGGGGGCGGTGCGGTCCGCGCCGGGGGTCGGACTGTGCGACGTTGCCGGGTCGGCGTGGACAAAGCGGACATCCGGCTTCTGCGAGGGCTCGAATGGGGAGTGGGCTGGGGCGGTTGAGATCTTGGAGGATTTTGGCCCCCATGAGGGCCGTTTCCTTCCAAGATCTCTCTCGTGGGGTCGAGCCGGTCCGCCCCCGGTCGTCGATCATGAGGTTGGCGGCGGCAAAACGGACACCTGATGCCGTCAACTTCATGATCACCAGCCCAGCCCAGCCCAGCCCAGCCCAGCCCAGCCCAGCCCAGCCCAGCCCAGCCCAGCCCAGGGCGGCGCGGTGCGGTGCGGTGCGGGAGCGAGTGGACGGGATCGGGCGGGTAGGTGACGGTGTCCGCGGGTGGGCGGGGTGTCGGGGTTTGGGGGTGGTCGGGGACACCCCGGTGGCGGAATCGGGGACCGGGCCGGGGCGTTATACCTGGTGCACGACCGCAGCAGCGCGCCTCCCGCACCCCAGCCGGGGTGGGCGGCACGGCCCCGGGAATGACGGGTGGGCCGGTGGTCGTTGCACATACCTCCGGCCACGACCTCAGCCCCGCGCCGTCCGGCGTGAGCGGGCGCGGCGTGAACCGGACCGACCCCCCTTTTTTGAAGAGCGCCTGACGGTGCTCGCACCCGCACCGCATCCCCCCTTCACGGCGCGGGCGTCGACCCCCGAATGGAGCCCCCCATGAACAGCATCCTGCGTAAGAGCATCCTCGGTATCGCCGGTCTGACCGTCGCCGGTGGCCTCGCCGCCGGCCCCCTCAACCACACCGACAGCACCCCCACCACCCGGGACACCGCCGTCACCACGACGCAGGCGGCCACGCTCGACACCGCCACGCTCATCCCGCACGGCGTCCAGGGCACCCAGTCCCACATCGACCTGACCGACGAGCAGACCGCCAACGTCAAGGCGATCATCGCGGCGACGAAGAAGGCCGGCATGGACGAACGTGCCGCCGTCGTGTCGATCGCCACCGCCCTGCAGGAGTCGAAGCTGGAGAACCTCGGCCACCTCGGCGACCGTAACGACCACGATTCGCAGGGCCTGTTCCAGCAGCGTCCCTCCAGCGGCTGGGGCACGGTGGAGCAGATCACCGACCCCGAGTACTCCACGACCGCGTTCCTGAAGGGTCTCAAGCAGGTCGACGGCTGGAAGGACATGCCACTGACCAAGGCCGCCCAGACCGTCCAGGTGTCGGCCTATCCCGACCACTACGCCCAGTGGGAACAGCAGGCCGCCGACCTCGTCGCCCAGCACTGGAACAGCTGACCCGGCGGTGACCGGGGTCACGACGAACGAGCGGAAGAACCGTGACCCCGGTACCGTTGTGCAGAGCGTCGGTGTGTTCAGTGTCCCCGGGCCTCACCTAAATTGCCTTCGCGGAATACCGTTCGGCTGGAGCCGCGTCGCGCCACTCGCCGAGAGGCGACATGCACACCGACGCCGACTCCGCCCCCGGCCCCGGCCGGGGGCGGAGTTCGTCGCGCCACCGATGATCTGTCCAGCCGACGACAGTTGCTTGTGATCACCCGCCGGGCTGTGATGATCTCACCGATGTGCATGCATGGACGTGGGCGCCGGACCTGACCGGCGGCCGCTCGCCTGGACCCCGCCCCGCTCCCCGTCGCCCGAGTTTTCGCTGACCCATGGCGTTCGACGCCGAGCGTTACGACCGCGAGGTCATCAAGCCTCTGCGGGGTCACCACGGGCGCCTTCCCCCCGGTGACCTTGCCGCCCGCTACGCGGTGGAGCCGGGCTGGACCCGCGCGGAACTGATCCGTCACCTGACCGTCGTACGCCGCTTCTGGCAGGACAGCGCCGTCGGACCGGACAGCCGGGCGGAGATCTGCCGGCTGCTCATCCGGGCCGACGAGGAGCTGATCCGCACCGTCGGTGACTCCATGACTGATCCGGCCTGGTGGCAGGAGCACGGCGCCAGGGCGTCGCGGCCGCGGGAATCGATGCGGAGGCGAATACGCGACGCGATGGCGGAGGCCCGGCACTTCGCCGCGCCACCGCCCACCACGGGTCCGGCGCCGGTGAGGGCAGGCGGCGGCGCGGTGGATCCGTCCTGGCAGGCCGAGGTCCGCTCGTTCGTCCTGGCTCGCCTGGAGGATCCGGCCGGGGCCACCACGTCCCCCGTGCGACCTGCCGACACCGCAGGGGGAGCAGGGGCGGACCGCGAGTCCACCACGGCCGGCGACACCGGGTCCGCCACCACGGCAGGAGTCCCAGAGCTGACCGTGTCGGTGCTTGGTGCTCGCGGCGACCGGTGCCGGGTACGCGTGTCGTGGCCGGACGCCGGTGGCCGAGAGGTCCGCGTGCACCGCTGCGCCTCGCCGCCGCCCTGGACGGTGGGTTCCGCGCTGCCGATGACGGTCTTGGACACCTTCGGCGAGGAGCTGACCGGCGCCAGGGAGACCAGTGACGGTGAGACCGGTTTCGTCGCCGAGGTCCCCGTCGGCTACCACCTCTACGTGCCCTTCGTGATCGACGGGGAGCGGCTGACCGCTGGCCGGTTCGTGGCGCTCGGCATCGCCGAGCCGGTGCGACGGCTGCAGGCGGAACGGCGGGGCGAGGACGTCGTCCTCACCTGGATCTGGCCGCACGGGGCGCGGCGGGCCGTCGTGGAGTGGCCCGCCCCGGGCGGGACCATGCGTCACGAGGTGACCCGGTCGGCCTACGCCGGCGCGAACGGCTTCCGGATCCCCGCCGGCACACGACAGTCGGTGGCCCGGGTCGTCGTCGTGACGGACGTCGTCGGCGACGAGGTGCGGTCGGCGGTACGGGAGGTCACCCTGCCGGCGCGCCCGGTGGCTGTCTCCTACTCGTTGCACCGCAGCCCGCTCTGGCGGGCGGGACGACGGCGGATCACCGTCCGGCTCCAGGCGGACGCCGTGCTCGTCGGCGTGACGGCGACCGTGGTGCTCGGCTCGGAGCCCACCATGCCGGGAAGCGTCGAAGAGGGGTCCGTGCTGGCCGTCGCCGAACACCTGGAGCTGCGCCCCGAGCGGCCGCACGACCTGGAGGTGGCGGTGCCGTCGCTGCCGCGGCGCGCGCATCCGTACTGGATCCGCTGTTTCGTCCACGGCCCGGTGCCCACCGTGGTCGCCCTGCCCACTGTCGGATCGATGAAGGTGACCTGAGTTGTCTGAGGTGGTATGCCCGTTCTGCTATGAACGCATCGACGGCACGGCGTTGTGGTTCCAGTGTCTCGGCCAGGGCGACGCCGACCATGACGGATGCCGGACGCGGGTCGACGAGCAACGCCGGCGCAGGACCGGGTTCGGCTCGGCGGTACTGCCCACCTTCGCGCCGCCCCGTACCCAGCGGTTGCGTCCGGCACGCCTGGCGCTGTGCCCGCACTGCGGCGGGCGTACCGGCGTCCGCGCATGCCCGGAGTGCCACACCCCGCTACCGCCCAACTTCGGGCACTCGGCCAGCCCGATGATCGCGATGTTCGGCGGTAAGGGCACCGGCAAGTCGGTCTACCTGACCGTGCTCGCCCGGCAGCTGCGCTCGGCGGAACTGCGCCGGCGGTTCGGCGCGGGCATCCGGATGACCGGCGACCGGCAGGGCGGGTCGGAGTCGCCGTCGCGCTGGCTCGCCGACAACGTGGAACGGATGTTCACCGAACACAAGCTGCCGGCGCAGACCGCACCGAACCGGGAACGCCGTCGCGAGCCCCTGGTCTTCGAGTGGCGCAGCGAGCACCGCAAGTGGGGCCGCACCACCTACCGCACCAGTTACCTGTCCTTCCACGACACGGCGGGGGAGGACGTCGGGAGCCTCAGTGGCGCACACGACCTGGCGTACGTCGGCGCCGCGGACGGGCTGATCCTGCTGCTCGACCCGTTCATGCTCCCGGAGGCCCGGGAGCGGCTGCGGCTTCCCCGATCCGCGATCCGCTCCACCGAGGAGACCATCGAGGTGGTGGACCGGCTCACCCAGAGCCTGCGCGCCAGCACCGGGGTCAGCGGGAGCGAGCGCATCGGCAAGCCGGTCGCTGTCGCGTTCGCCAAGATGGACGCCTTCTTCGACGTCCTGGGACGGGAACACCCGCTCTGCCAGGAGCCGCGGCCCGGGCCCGCGTACGACGAGCGGCTGGGCCGGGCCACCCACGAGGCCGTAGCCGCGTTGCTCCGCAGCTGGAAGGGCGACGACATCGAGCAGCTCCTGCGACAGAACTACCGGACGTTCCGCTACTTCTGCGTCTCCGCGCTCGGCGCGCCGCCCGACTACGACAACGCGCTCGTCGAGCCCGGCGGTGTCCGCCCCTACCGGGTGGACGAGCCGCTGCTGTGGCTGCTCAGTCTCAACCGGTTCGGCGTCGTGCCCCGGCAGGACTGAATGACCGGGCGGTTCGACACCCTCATCTACACCGACTGCCGCGAAGGTCAGGGGCTGCTCGGCACACCGGGACTGCAATTCCAGTCCCGGTCCACCGGCGCGGACCAGGGCGCGGAGGCGGTGGTGCAACACTGCCTGCTCTACGAGCCGCCGCCCCGGTGGATGCGGGAGCGGCGTGCGGCAAACACCTATCCCGTCTCCTTCGCCCACGTCTGGGACGGGCTCCTGGCCACCGCGACCGGCGTGTACCTCGGCAGGGAGAGCGGCGGAGGGCGCGAGGGCAACCATCTCACCCACGCGATCGTGACAAGCGACCCGGCCTCCTACGGCCTGGTCCGCCCGGCCCAGCTGTTCGGGGCGCCGTTCTGGACAAGCGAGCCGGCGGACGGGCCCGGCTGCCCGCCGATCGAGGCGGGCTGGCAGCCGGGCCCGTTGGGCGCGGTGGACGCCCAGGCGTTCGTGCGTGGATCCCCGGAAGGCGCCGCTCTGCTCACCGCCCTGTTGTCGACCCTGCGGGACGGCGCCGGCCGGCGGATCCTCTTCGTCGCGCAGGAGCCGGCTGAGGTGCTGCGCTGGGTGACAGCTGTGACACTGCTCCTGCCGCAGCGGGTCGCCCTGCGGACCGGCTTCAAGGTGTTCACGCTGGACCCCGCGTATGCGCCGCAGCGGATCCTGGCCGTGCATCCCGACTGGGCCGGCCCGGCCGCCGACCTCGACAACGACCAGGGGTTCCTGGTGGTCGACCTGGTCCGGCAGGTGTGGACACCGACGCCCGAGACGCCCGAGGCACGGTGGTGGACCGAGCTCTTCCTCACCGAGGACCCCCTGGACGTGGTCGACGCGGTGGAGGTGGCGGCCGCGGCCGGGCTGCCCGGCGAGGCCGGGACCGAGGTGGCGCTGGCCGCGATCCTGCGTCGCCTGCCCGAACGGGAGGATGTCGGGCCGCTGGTTTCGTGGCTGCGGCACGGGCCTCCGCCGCTGGTGCGCCGGTACGGCGGCGGAATCGTCGACCTGCTGCTGGAGCACGTCGACCGGTGGCCCGCGAGTGTGTTGCGCGACCTCGACGAGGCCGGCCGGACCGTCACCCCCGGCCGGCACGCGGTCCGGGTCCGGACGGCCCTCATCGACGCGGAGCGGCGGGAGGTGGCGGCAACGGGACGGGTGCCGGACGAGCCGGCGCCGCCCGCTCCGCCGGCGTGGACCCGGGACGACGAGGAGCGGGCGCTCCGGCCGTGCGTCGAGGCGCTGCGCACGGCGCCGCCCGAACAGTTCGACGCGCTGCTGCGGCTGTGCGGACGGTTCGGGTTGCGGCCCTCGGCCGCCGACCTGCGCCCCGGCCTTTGGCAGTTCGTCCTGGACTGGGCGGACCATCCGGACCGTCCGTACGAGCCGCAGACCTGGGCCTGCGCGGACGAGGTCGTCGGTCTGCTGCGACAGGAACTGGGTCGGCGGCTGCTGGCGGAACCGGCGGTGGCCGGCGTGCTGGGCGACCAGTGGTGGGACGTGCTGTTGCGGGAGCCGATGCGACTGGACGAACCACTGGATGCCGCCGTGGTGGCGGCCGCGCTGCGGCACCTGCCCAGGTCGCAGCGGTACGACCTGGTGGGTCAGTGTCTGCGGACCGCGATGGCCGCACCACAGTGGATGTCGATGATGAACCGGACGGCGGCCGTGCTGTGGAGTGCACGGCCGGTCAGTCGGGTCGAGGCCGACCTGCTGCGGCGGACGGTGCCGGCGGGCACGCCGCTGGACCCCCGAACCTTCCACGTCCTGGGCATCACGGTGCTGAGCTACCAGGCCGACCCGGAGTTCGTCGACGCGGCCCAGATCCTGGTCCGGCACGGGCTGTGGACGCTGCCTCCCGAGGTGGCGCAGGCCGTCGACGGGTACCGGGCGCTGGATGTCGTACGTGATCAGCTGCGCTCCGATCGGCCCGACCTCGGCGCGCTCGGCCAGGCGGCGGCACGTCTCCCGCCCAAGCTGGTGGAGGTGCGGACGCCGGAGCTGTGCGACAAGGTTGTGGCCTCCCCGGCGGTGGCCGCCGCCGTCATGGTGCTTCTGCACGCGCCCCGGCTGGCCGAGGCGTGTTCGCGGAAGCTGCGCGCCGAGCTGGGCATGAACTCCCGGCCGGTCCACGTGGTGCTGGCCTTCGTCCTGGTCAACGCCGAGCAGCAGTCGGCGCAGATCGCCACGATGATCCAGGCAGGGGTCCGGACCGACCTCGACCAGCGGGTCCGCACCGCTGTGGCCCGCTGCTCCCAGAAACGCCTGGGCGAGATGACGGTGCAGGCCGAGAGCCTGGGACCGAAGTGGTCGGAACTCTGGAACGCCCTCGTACGGGCCGACCGGCGAAGGCTGATGCGCTGGCGGCGCGCGGACGGGCGGTGACCGTGTCCAATCCGGCCGTCCTCCTGCTGACCGCGCTCGTGGTGCTCGTCGTGCTCTACGGGCTGGCCACTGTCACCATCGCGCCGTTGACCGTCTACGCCCTGCTCGGCGGCGTCCTGGCCGGGCTGGCCCTCGGCCTGGCCGAGGCGGTTGCCGTGTTCGGCGGGGTGGTGGACGTCCCGCGCGTACGGACCCCGCACGACGAGTTCACCGCCCGGCTCCCCCGGGGACGCCGGCCTGACTACGCCTGGGTCCACTACGCCCACCGGCAGGCCGGGTACGACCTTCGGCACCTGGCGGAGCGTTGCCACGGCCGGGTCGGCGGCATGTGGCGGCGTGGTTGGCAGGACCTGCCCACCATGCCCCGCTACCACCTGCGACTCCAGGGGCCGGCACGCGACCCGGACGTCCCGCGCCCCGCCGTCCGGTCGAGGACCTGGACGATCGTCCTCTTCTGGCCCCTGCTCGCGCTGCCGGTCGCCGGTCTGACCGGGCTGACAGTGGGGGTCGTTGCCGCGCTGCTCCTCGTCGGCGCGGTCGTCGCCCTGGTGGCGGTGCCGGCCTGGTTCTGGACCCTGGCGGTGGCCGCCTTGTTACGGGCGGGCGAGCGCCGACGCCGCCGTCGGCGCGGCACTCGTCTCTGCTGTCCGCGTTGCTACTTCCTCATCGACCTTCCCGAGTACCGGTGCTCGGGCCGGCACGGCCGGGACGTGCCGGCGGGAGCCGAGCGGCATCGGATGCTCCGTCCCGGGCTTCAGGGTCTCCGGTGGCGCCGGTGCGGATGTGGACGGAAGCTGCCGGTCGGGCCGGCCGCGGCCGGCCCCCGGCTGCCGGCGTACTGTCCGAAGTGTCAGACGTCTCTCGCCGATGGCAGCGGGGCGAGCAGCGAGGTGCGGATCGCGCTGTTCGGCGCGGCGGCAGCCGGCAAGAGCACGTTGGTGGAGGCGCTCACCGCCGGGCTGGTCGCCCACTTCCCCGGCGGGCAGTGCCTGGTGAGCCGGGTGGAGGGCGGGGGACAGCCGCCGCGGCCACTGGTGGTGACCGTGACCGTCCAGGGCGGCACCGGGACGGCCCAGCGCCTCCAGTTCTTCGACGCTCCCGCCCGCGGGCTGCTCGACCCCGTCGTCTGTCGTTCGTACGCCTACCTCTACGGCACGCGGCACTTCGTGTTCGTCCTCGACCCGCTGGCCGCCGGGCTGGTGGGTGGCGTCGACGTGCCGGAGCCGTGCGATCCGCTCGACGCCTACGAACTGGTGGTGGGATGGCTGCGCAACCGGGGGGTCGATACCGGGCGATGCCGCCTCGCGGTAGTGGTCTCCCGAGCCGACCACCTGCGGCGCCTGCTCGGTGGCACCATGCCGGCGCCGGACCGGGTCCGCTCCTGGCTCGACGAGCGGGGACTGGACCAGTTGGTGATCACGGCCGCCCGGGACTTCGCCCAGGTGGGTTACTTCCTCAGCGGCCGGGACGAGCCGGCCCCGGTGGAGCCGCTGCGTTGGCTGCTGCGCGGCCGGCCCGGGGTCGGTGCGGAGGTGGCCCGTGCGCTCCGCTGACCTGCCTCCCTCCTACCGGGCATACCGGTTGGTGATCCTCGCCCTGACCGCCGCCGCGACGGGCGCGGGGACAGCCTGGTCGGTGCGGGCCGGGCTGCCGCAGGGAGCGCAGCGCTGGGCGGCGCAGTTGCTGGAGACCTTCTGGGCGGTGTGGACGGCCCTCGACTAGGACCCCGGCTGCCCTGCGGCCCCGCCGGCCTCGCGGAGCAGCCGGGCCCGCTGCCGGTGCCGCTCGGCCGTCGCAGGCTCGCCCACCCGGTCCCAGGTCTCGGCGAGGTCCTGGTGGTTGGCCATCAGAAGGGCGCGCAGGGTGGCGTCGGCGGGGTTCTCCCGGAACAGCCGGGCCAGCACGTCCCCGGCCTCGGTGAGCGCCTCGATCGCCGCCTCCACCGGGCCCGTCTCGGCGAGCATCCACGCCTGCTGCCGCAGCACCTCGGCCAGGTCCCGGCCACGGCGGGACGGGTCGCCGGTGGCGAGCTGGCGGTGCAGGACGACCACCTCCCGCAGCACCGTCGCTGCCTGATCCGCCCGGCCGGTGGACCGCAGGAGCATGGCCTGGCAGTGGCGTGCGGTAGCCATCTCCGCCACCGGCGCCGGAACCGTGGCGCCGATCAGGGCCACCGCCTGCTCGCAGGTGGCCAACGCGTCGTCCGCCGCGCCGAGGTCGGCGAGGTCCAGGGTCTGTCGGAGCAGCGCCCGGGCCAGCGCGACAGCGTGCCGGTCCGGCTCGGCGGCGTACCGCTCCCGGTAGCGGCGGACGCACTGGTTCTCCACGGCCAGGGCGGCGGCCGGGTCGCCGCTGCGACGGTGCAGCATGGCCAGCGTGGCGCGGGCCTCGTTCAGCAGATCATCACCCTCGGGCGCCCCTGCCGCGACGACCTCCTGTCCGTGCGCGATGGCGAGCCGCGCCGCCTCGAACCCCTCGTCGACGCGTTCGAGGTCGGCCAGCACCCGGGCCCGGCGGTTCTCCGCGGCGCACAGCGGCCCCCTGGCGTCCCGGGAGCCCCGGGAGATCAACCGCTGGTACTGGGCGACTGCGCGGTCGGCGCTGCTGAGGGCCTGCGTCGTCAGTCCGGTCCGGGCCAGGTGGCCGGTCTGTGCGTCGAGCGTCGCGGCCAGCGCGCGTACGACGCGGTCGACGGACTGCGGCCCGGCCCGCTGCGCCAGCCGGGCCCGCAGCTCGACCTCCTCGGCGAGGACGTCGGTCACGGCGTCGGCCGCGCCCTCGGCCAGCAGCCGTTCCCGGTGCCGCGCCAGCGCGTCCGCCAGCGGGGTCAGGTAGCGGTCCCGGTCGGACAGCCGGCGGAAACCCGCGACGAGCCGTTCCGAGACGGATGCCGGCTGACCGGCGAAGAGGGCCGCCGGGTCGGGCAGCCCGTCCGCGACCGCGCGCAGTGTGGATTCCGGGGTGTCCGGGTCGGCGACCAGCCGCCGTAGCCGGTCCACCAGGACCGGTGGCAGCACCGAGGTCCGGGACCGGGTCTGCTCGAGCAGGGCGAGCAACAGCGGGGGATGGCCGCGGACGACCCTCCAGACCGGCTCGACCAGCCGGGGATGCCTGTGACAGCCGGGGCCGAGGATCTGCATCGCCCGCCGGACCTGGTCCGCCGAGCGGTCCGCCAGGATGCCGGTGACCAGATCGGGGTGGGCCAGGACGGCGGGCACCACGATCTCCGATCGCAGGTCGTCCGGCGTGACGGGCGTCCAGTACCCCTCGGGGCCGCCGGGGTAGAGCTCGTGCAGCCAGTTCGCCAGCCGGTGCAGGGTCGGCCGGTCGGTGGCCATGTCCGGACGCAGCCGGCTGATGAGGTCCTGGGCGTCGCGGGCCGTCGCCGCCCCGTACAGTGTCGCCGCCGCCACGTACCGGTCGAGCTCGCCGGGCCGGGCGTACGAGATCTGCGCGGCGACAGCTGCGTCCTCCCAGTACCGGCGTTCCCTCGTCGCGTGCGCGGCCGTCAGGTCTTCCGGGGTCACCGGCGCCGGTGCGCGCAGGGTGCGCACGAGCATGCGCAGGGCGACGATGTGCAGCGACAGCGGGGTGGCGTACCGGTCGTCACCGACGTCGGGCAGCCGCATCCGCTCGCCGTGCTCGCGCCAGCGATCCGTGCCCGCAGCCGCGTCCAGAGCCTGGGACAGGCCGCGCAGGGCTTCACGCAGCGCGCTCTGCCGCGGCGGGCCGGCCCGCCAGGGCGGGTCCAGCCGGTCGACAGTCGCGTCGCCGACGAGCCGCGACGGGCCGGTGCGTCGCAGCTCCTGCCACCAGTCACCGGCGGCCCGCGTGATCAGGAGCAGGTGGGTCGACGCGACGCGGTCGGCTCTGGCCAGCTCCCGCCGGACGGTCCCCGGCCGGGTCTCGGCCTCGTCGATCACGACCAGTTCGCCGCCCCCGGCGAGGGTGACGACGAGGCGTCCGTCCGTGTGGCCCTCCGCTACCGGGGCGGCATCGAGCTGGGCGATCAGTTCGACCAGCAGCCGGGTCTTTCCGACGCCCGGCCCTCCCGTCACGACCCGCAACGACGGCCCCGGCAGGTCCACCCAGCGACGCAGTTCGGCGAGTTCCCGGTCGCGGCCGGTGCACCGTACCGCCCGCCGCCACGGTGAGAGCAGGTCCCGCATGCCGTCGGCAGGCGCGGATCCGGGTGCCGGATCGGGCGTGGCGAGCGGACCGGCATCGTCGTCGGGGGCGGGGCGTGGCGTGGACGCGCCGGCCAGCGGCGTCCCGGCCCGGTCGAGCCGGGCCCGGGCGGTGAGGTTGACGACGGCGAAGGGCCGGCTGTCCGGTCCGAACCCGGGGTGCCCGGGCCCCGGGGTGAGCGCGGTGAAGTGCGTACGGGCCACGCCCATCCGCGACTGGACGGTTCGGGAGAGGTGCTCCAGCAGTTCGGCCGCGCGGGCCATCTTGGGCCGGCTCAGGGTGTCCAGCAGGAGCGGCTGCACACCCTCGACGAACGCGTAGCGGCCGGTCCGCGCGTCCACCACCCGCAGCAGACCGCTGAGCAGCACCTCGGCGAGTTGGGACGGGGTGGCCCGGCGGAACATCGCCTGCTGGATGTAGCGGATGACCGGCAGCACCGGCTCACTCATCGCGACGTAGGCCGCGAGTTCGACGGCCTCGGGCGAGGACGAGGAGCGGAACTGCCGGACCCGCCGCGAGGGCGGGAGGTGCCCTCCGTGTCCGGCGAGGACGGCGTCGCGCTGCTCACCGGTCACGGCGGTGACGGCCGCGGTGACCGCCGGGGCACCCGCGACGAGCCGGGTCCAGCGGCCGAACCACGCCGAGTCGATCTCCAGCACGGGCACCACGGCCCCGCGTGGTGGCGGGGACCCGTCGAAGGGCTCGAACCGCAGGTCGGAGTTGGGCGCGCCGGGACGGGGCGTGCTGAGCAGCCCGGGCGTCGTCCGGCTGCCGGTCCGTGACCACATCCGTTCGGGCAGCGGCTGGAGGACGGCGACCGGCCCGCGACGCGCCCACCGGTGCAGCAGGGCGCCGGCCGCGCCGGTGTGCCAGATCCGGTCCACGCAGTCGCTGACGACGAGGATCACCCGACGGCCGCTGGGATCTACCAGTTCGGCGCCGGTGCGCGGGTCGCCACGCCAGGTCGACAGCCTCGCCCGGCCGGCGTCGTCCCGGTCCAGCCGCCATTGGGCGACGCGCCGGAAAACCCCCGCGGCGGCGAGGGTGTCCACCACTTCGCCGGCCAGTTCCCGCCATAGCGTCATCGACGCGGTGCTGTCCACCACCACCGCCAGGTCCAGCCAACGCTCGGTCGCCGGGACCATCACCGCCGGCCACGGTCGGCCGCCCAGCAGGTGCTCGGCCGCGACGCGTACCGTCGCCTCCTCGTCGAGGACCTGTTGCCGGGGGGACGGCACCCGCCGGGTCAGCGGTCGCAGGGTCCGCTGCAGGCCCAGGCGGTCACCGAGCGAGGCCGACTGCGGCACTGTGATCTCGCCGGCCCGTATCGTGCCGGGCGCGGCGGGCGCGGCGTGCAGCGGCGTGGTCGCGGGCCGGGATGCGAAGGTGTCGGCTTGATAGCGATTGCCCCTCGCCCGTTCCTCTTCTCTGTGACATGCCATAACCTCCC
>NZ_JBEZMS010000041.1:0-42071 GCF_040652815.1 Micromonospora sp. NPDC048169 | reverse complement strand
ACCCGCTACGACAAGTTAGCCGTCCGCTTCCAGGCCGTCCTGACCATCACCATCATCTGCGAGTGGCTCTGACCGGCTTATGAAACACGCCCTAGACCCACCACCGGCCACCTCATCAGACGCGGATACCTCGCCGCCGCCGTCGGCGGATCAACCGCCGCCGCCCTCTACGGCCTCGCCACCGGCACCGCCGTCCAGTTCGGCTACGAGCCATACCTGAAATGGACCCTCGGCTCCGCGCTCCCCCTCGCCGCCTGCGCGGCGATCATCGCCGCCACCGCTCCCCGCATCGCGGCTCCGCACCTGTCCAACTGGCTCGCGCGCACCCGTCCGGCGGCCCTGCCCGCCGCCGTAGCCGCCACCGGCATCTGCCTCATGCGCGCGGCGATCACCCTCACCCCACCGGTCGACCTGACCGGCATGCCCGGCCTCATCGGCAGCGCCGGAGCAGCACTGCTCGGCATCGCCACCGCCCTGACCACCAGCCGAAGCCGCACCACCCGCACCATCACGGTCCCCGGCCTCGCCATCGGCTACGCCATCGTCTTCACCAGCGACACCAGCAGCGCCCTGCTGGTCGGTTACCTCGTCGCCCTCACCTGGTGGGCCGTCCAACTCGCCGCCTACACATTGCGGCTCGCCTACCCCGGCGCCGGGCAGGCATTGCGCCGACTCGCGGGCAGCAGCCACACAGCCTGACGAGTCGTCAGAGCAAACACCGGCGCCAACCCTCGGGACTCACCGCTGTCCGGCCAATGACGGCGCCACCGGCGTGAGCACCAGGCAGCGCTCCAACAGATGACGGCCCGCCGAGATCGGCGGGCCGTCCATTCAATCCAGCCAGCCTGCCGAGCCTCTCGCTCGGCGGGCCAGCCACGCATGCCCTCTGACGCAAGGAGGTCACCGGTTCCACGCGCCCGGATATCGCAGACCACGACCAGCACCAACCCACACATCAGCCTGACCGAAAGGCAACTGACGATGAGAACACTCCAGAACTTCCCAATCTGCATCGAGATGACCGGGCGCACAAGCACCGCGACCCGGATCGCACGTTTCCACACCCAGCTCGGTACGGGGACGCACCGCGTCTCGCAACTGGCGAGCGAGGGCTCGACTGACGCCCTCTGCCCGCCATCCAGCGGTCCGCAGGACCAGGGGGACGCCGTCCGTCCGCGATCGATACAGAGCCTGCGATGCCTCTTCGAGGACAAGCCCAGCCCTTGGCTTGACCCCTGGGGGACACGACGGATGGATAGACGGCCACAGCTGTCAGATGCCGCACCCGCGGGTCGTAGCGACGACCCCGTTCACCCCCGGCCCCAGCAACGCCGGGCCAACGAAAGGAAGCACGATCCATGCCCGCCCCGACCCCGAACCGGCCCGGAATTCAGACCAGGTGCCGACGCACGCCGGCCGACTGCCAACCGCACGACGCGGCGCTGGCAGCCCGGTTCGACCGACGTCCTGGACGGGCGATGAACGGCCCCGCCGCCTCCGAATGGCGGCCAGACCCACTCCTGACCATCGACGACCTCGCGGCCTGGTTGGGCAAGCCCAAGAACACCCTCTACGCCTGGCACAGCCGAGGCAAGGGCCCTCGCGCCATCCGCGTCGGCAACACCCTGCGCTACCGGCGCAGCGAGGTCGAGCGCTGGCTCGAAGACCACACCGACGCGGAGCGGTGAACCATGGCCCGACCTGAACTGGCCATCGGCACCTCCGGAAAAATCCGGATCGAGAAACTCGGTCCGAAGAGATTCCGGGCACGCGCCCGGTTCCGCGACTACGACGGCATCACCCGCGACATCGAAGCCACCGACACCACAGGACCGGCCGCCGAACGGGCCTTGAAGGTCAAACTCCGCGACCGTGCCACCCCCACCGACGACGAGATCACCCGCGAAACGCGCATCAGTGCCCTCGCCGAACTGTGGGTCGAAGAGATCACCGCCGAGGAACGCATCGCGCCACAAACCATCCACCGATACGCGACCAGCGTCCGCACCTCGATCCTGCCCGCCCTCGGCAACCTCCGAATCCGGGAAGCCAGCGTCGGACGCCTCGACCGGTTCCTGCGCGACATCGCCAAGGACCGCCCTTCAGCCGCCAAAGGCGTGAAGGTCGTCCTCAGTCAGATGTTCGCTCTGGCCGTACGCCACGGCGCCATCCCCACCAACCCGGTCCGCGACACCGGCCGACTCCGCAAACCCCGCCGCACCGTCGTCGTCCTGTCCGCCGAGCAACTCCAAGCCGTCCGTACGGCGATCCGCGAATGGCAGCGACCTATCCCTGGTAAGCCCGGGCCTCGGCACCGCGGCGACCTGGCCGACGTCGTCGACCTCATGCTCGCCACCGGCGCCCGTATCGGCGAGATCCTGGCCCTCCGCTGGGAGGACCTGGACCTCGCCGCCGAACGACCAACCCTGACGATCTGCGGAACGCTGGTCTTCATCAAGAGCCAGGGCTTCTTCCGACAGCCCTGGACCAAGAGCGACGCCGGCTACCGGAGGGTCGTCCTCCCCCGGTTCGCGGTCGGCATGCTCATGGCCCGCAAACTCACCGCCGCGGACAACCCCCACGACGCGATCTTCGCTTCCCGACGAGGCACCTGGCTCTCCCCCAACAACGTCCGCCGTCAGTGGCGCCAGGCCCGCGCCGAAGCCGACCTCGACTGGGTCACCCCGCACACCTTCCGAAAGACCGTCGCCACCCTCATCAAGGAGGAGATCGATACCAAGAGCGCGGCAGCGCAACTCGGGCACTCCAGCGAGGAGGTCACCGACACCTACTACATCGCCAAGCCGGTACAAGCCCCAGACGTGTCCGGCATCCTCGAACGGCTCGGCAGCCACCCGAGCAACCAAGGATCGCCGTCAGGAGAGAACGATGCACACCGATGACGAACTTGGTTGCCGCACCGCGTAAACGGGGGGTTTTCGGGGGGCGGTTCAAATCTCCATCGAAGAAAATCAAAGCCCTGACCAGTGTTCCCGCTGGTCAGGGCTTTTTCTTTGTCGGGACGGCCGGATTCGAACCGACGACCCCTTGACCCCCAGTGAACTAGCAGGCCTACCGGCGGCTGCCGGACGATACCGCCTCCTGCCGAATATGCAGCTCATCGGCAGGAGGCGGTCCGAGGCAGGCCGGGCTCTACCGGGCCGTCCCGGGCCGTCCGTGAGACGATCGTGAGATCTCACGGCCGGCCCGACTGCGCAGCAGCGCTGGAGAACTGCACCAGCGACCCTCCGCCGCCGAACGCTCGTTCATCGACTACCACCCGTCATCTCAGTGAACGCTCGCAGATGCAGCCGTGCCGCAGCTCTGTCGGCAAACCAGGCGAGGAAGTCGTTGTCCGCATCAACTCCGGCGCGAACGGCGTCACACCAGTCCTATCGATCGACCAGCGGCAGGCCGCGCAGATGCTGCTCGACATCGTCGACCGGCTGCACGCCCTGCGTCCCGGGGCCGGTGCACTGGCGGCAGACACTCTCGGTCAAGTGGCGTTACACCGTGACCGCACTGGTCGAGACGCTGCCCGCCGACGACCGCCGACAGCTGACCGAGCACCTGCTAGGGCGCTGGTGGCCGACGCGCTGGTGGCTGCGGTGACCCGGGCGCAGGTAGTGGCCCTGCGGTCCTTCCTCGCCGAGCTGGACTGGGTCCGTGGCGTCGACCCACCGGTGTCGCTGAGAGCGCGAGATCCTGACCGTCTTGCAGGCTCTGGCTGACGCGTCAGGGCACGGTGTCGTCGTGACCCTTCAGCAACCGTGAACTGGGCGGAAGTCACGCATTGCTGCACGTCATGTCGGCCCGGCGTCCCACGCGGCGTTCCCGCCATGCGGCGTGTTGGTCAACGCATGTCTCCGAGTGTCTGATGCATGTGCATCGACGGAACCACTATCCTACGGTCGTGACCTCCACTGTGGCCGTTAATCAGTCCTTCGCCGCCTTTGATCCGCTGCAGGTAAAGGGCCGGCTAGAAAACAGCCTGGCAGCGCAGCGGGCCCTGAGGCGTGAGATCGAGAACATTTTAAGCTCGTACGTAGGATGGTACGACCCATTCTGCGAGCTAGTCCAAAATGGGCTAGACGCTCTGGAGAAACGGGCACGCGACGAAGAGTTGGCGGGAACAAGCGGCAACTACTCACAACAGCTGCGCATTATTGTTGACCTGGACGAGAATCAGTTGACAGTCTCCGACAACGGATGCGGCATGACCTATGAAGAGTTTCAGCGTTTCCTAGCGCCGAACTTCTCATTCAAAGAGGAAGCCACATCGCGTGGCCATAAAGGTGTCGGAGCGACGTACCTTGCCTACGGGTTCAATTATCTCCGAGTGCACACCCGAGGGCTTGGAAATGAGTCTTGCGGACGGATCCTAGGCGGCCGCGCATGGCTGAAAGGGCCGAGCAGCAGCGATGCTCCGCTCGTTGAACCCGATCCAAATCCCGACATCGATGACAGCTTCCGAGAGATGGATCGAGGCACATCTGTAACCGTTCGCTTCGACGGGCAAACGCAGCCGAGAAAACTAAGTTGGCTGTCTGCCAGAAACGCAGAAACATGGCTTACTATCCTGAGGGTGAAGACCGGGATCGGCTCTGTAGAACCGGCGTCGGACAAGAAGGTCGAAGTGGTTTGCATCGCCGGTGGGGAAATCTCGACTTCAACCACTGGCGGCATTTCTTATCTCTGGCTGCACGAGGAGAAGAGCAAGTCCGCTCGCATCAGAGATGTAGAGCAGAAGGCATCTGAGTTCTTCGAGAAATATGGGCCTTCAAAGCCGTTGCCGAACGCATATCGGCAGCTTGACTTCATATATGATGAGTATGACCCAATCGACTGCAAGAGAATTCTTGCCCCTGACGTGTTCACAGAGCACCAGGAGGTAATCGAAACACACAAGCCGACCATACGGGTTGAGTATGGCTACACCACCAAGCTCTGGAAGGTGTTCAACGAGAAGTTGGGCGTCCGAGGCAACATGCAGGTGCTGAAGGCAGGAATTCAGCTTGCTGCGAACGGGATGCCGCAGGGCGACGTAATTCAGGTTCCCTTAACCAGGTATACCGGTCGACAGAATCAGGTCCACCTCCTCATCCACTTTAAGAACTATACCCCGGACCTTGGCAGAAAGGGCTTCGCCAAGCCGCTTGTCGATTTCGCCACCGATGTCGCTGTTGCAATTGTCCAAGGGCCAATCACGCGGCTACGCTCCAGCATGAAGCGTGACTCCGGCATCGCCCCCGATCTCGATCGAGAGCTTAAGCTTGACGACTGGAAAGAGGAGATGATCAAACATGAAGCAGCTTCACCCCTCCTTCTTTCTTCTGAACACTTCTTCGCCCCAACGAAGCGAATTAGCATCACCTCCACCCCTACGCGTGAGCAAGATGCGATCGCCCTGTTTCATGAGATCATTTCCGGCGGGGTGGTGCGCGGCCTGTCCATCATGTCGACGAACGAGCGATTCAAGTACGACAGCCTTTTCCGGATCAATTTTCAGCACGATCGCGAGTTACTTGAATTCGACGAGGACAGCAATCCGCTGGGCATCGATGCACAGGTGCTTGATGGACTTCACGGAAAAGTTACTCAGCCCAAGGTGCTGGAATACAAATATTCTGTCGATGGTCTACTCAACGACCTAGATGCACAGGAAAAGAATCTCAAGGACATCGATCTGTGCGTGGCATGGAAGATGGGCGAGCAGTGGCGGGAGAGATTCGCAGTCACTTCCCTTCTGCTGCCGGAAAACGTATCTCAGCGTGAGTACCATGGAGTAACCCACGTTCTTCAAGATCCTGACTCTGGCGCACGTCACTGCGACCTCATTATCCTCGAAGACCTCGTGTCACTTCTCATGGACGCCCCAAGAACGCACGAAGTGCAAAGAGCGAACTACGAGTGAGCGGCGGCGCCCCTCCAAGAGAAACCATGTACTACTAAACGCCAATGTGCGCTGGCGATTGTACAGCCAGACCTTGCTCGTGTCACCGACTCTCCTCAGCATTCGCGCAGCTCGCAGCGCATTGGGTGGAACGGGTGACGCCCGCTGAGGTTATCCCACGTGGCGCAGTCGGTCCGTGCCGGATTGTGACTGACATGGAAAACATATACGGGCTGAGTTCAGCCGTTGGACCGTTCGATGGGTACACCGACTATCTGGCCCATGCTCATGATCACCACGCCCGCTCCGGCGGTCCGGCTCCGATCATTGCTCCGACCGTCTTCGGCGGGCCGGGCGAGTGTCGCAACCGTCAGATAGGTTCTCTCCCGCGCACGAAAGGGAGGCGACTGTGGCGGTGGATGCTGGTCTGCCCAGGGCATGGCTGATGCTTGCTGTCGGTGCGGATCGACAGCACGGCGGGAACGACGGCTACGACGACGACCCGGACGCCCACTACAGCTGGGACAGCACCGTTCCGAACGCCCGGACCGTGGCCGTTGGTGACCGGATCGTCCTGTGGGACAGGGAGGCAGTCATCGGCGCCTCCCTGATCGAGGAGATCGAGACCGGCCACGCTGAGAAGATCCTTTACCGGTGTCCCCGCTGCAACAGGGCGGACATCAAGAGGCGTAAGCGTCAATCACCGCAGTTCAGGTGCTTCCCGTGCTCGGACACCTTTGACGTTGCCACCACCCGCGTGGAACGTGTCGAGACTTTCAGGTCGCGCCACGACGCCAACTGGCTCGACCTCGGCCGCTGCCTGGACGGAAGGACTCTGCGCAGCCTCTGTGTCTCCCCGAAATCCCAGCTGAGCATGCGTCCGCTCGTGTGGGACGCTTTTGTCAAGGCACTGCGCAGTGCCGGCAGGGGAAGGGGTGCAACTTTCCTCGAGGACGCAACCCGGTGGGTCCAGTCACGTCCGGAAGGCCATCGACCGGCGAGAGTGCGCGTCCGCGTGGGTCAGCGTGGGTTCAGGCAACGCCTACTTGCGTCCTTCGGACCGGTATGCGCTTTCACCGGTCCCGGCCCCGTTGCGGCGCTGGAAGCGGCGCACCTGTACAGCTACGCAGCAGTCGGCCAGCATCACGACGATGGCGGGCTGCTCCTGAGACGGGATATTCACCGGCTCTTCGATCAGGGGGACATTGCCGTAGACCCGGGCACCCTCACGATCAGCCTGCGGGATGAACTGGCCAGATACCCGGCCTACACGCCTCTGCAGGGCCGGCCGCTCGCGATCAGGTTGGATCGCGGACAGATCGGCTGGATAGAGAAACACTGGCGGCAGCACCGGTCCGACTTCTCCTGAACAACCGCCGCCCGCACAACTTGGATCGAGGTAGACGTTGCCGGTGTACGTATCTCCTCACCGGGCCGTTCGAGATGCAGACAGGCCACGACCACCAGCACTCAGGGCGTGTATTGCGACAGGTCCAGCAGATGCTTCGGTAAGGCGTCCACGAGCGCCGGCTCACCCACTCCCGAATACATGAAGGTGAGGTGACGCCGCGCCCGTGTGACGAGCACGTACAGGTTCATCCGCATGCTGTCGCTGGCGACGTCGCCGGGAACGGTCTGGAGTTCCGGGACCACCACCGAGTCGAATTCGAGACCCTTCACGCTCTGCCAGGTGATCAGCTTGATCCCAGGGCCGCTGAAGGCGGGATCGGAAAGAGTTCCGGTACGGCGTCCGCTGACGTAACCCTGCAACGGATTGACGGTGCGTTGGTTCAACTGATGGTGGTAGTAGAACAGGTCCCTGCTGCGGTGGGACACCACGCCGATGGTCTCGTTCGGGTGCTGCTTCTCCTGTAGGAGGAGCTGGTCAGCCACGTCGGCCTTGTGCGGCACCCTGATCAGGCGAGGTGCAGGACCGTCCGGCAGCAGGTCCGTGGTCCTGCTGCCGGGGCAGAAGTGTTCAGCGAGGTCGCGGATCTGCCGACTGTTGCGCACAGTGCGTGGAAGGGCCACAGGCGGCTTGGTTCCTGCCGCGGCGACGATCTCTCGGAGGGTGCTCTGACGGAGCCCGATGCGTTGGTTCTCGTCGGCGAACACGGTCACCGACGAGGACAGGGCTCCGAGGGCGAGGTAGAAGTCAGCCGGCATGTCCTGGCCCTCGTCGACGACGAGGTACGGCCGTTGTTCCATGACCGGCGGATCGCTGACGATCTTGGTCAGGCAGGCCATCCAGTCGATGTCGTACCGGTCGAGCTTCGGCGGGCTCCGGCGGTAGTGCTTCTGCCAGAAGGCGTGGAGCCATTTGTGGTAGGTGGTCGCGACATCAGCCGCTCCGATCTGCGCCACTGCGGCGCGCGTGTAGGCAGACAGCACCTTGCTGTACATGAGCATGACGGTCGGTCTGCCTGATCGGTGCAGGGCCGCTGCCCGGTAGATCGCCGTGATGGTCTTGCCGGCCCCGGGACTACCGGTGACGAGGTGTGACTCCTCGAACGGCAGAGCGAGAACCTCCCGTTGAGCGGGACTAAGGTCCAGCAACGGCGGCAGTAGCAGAGTCACGTCGTGGCCGCCTGCACGGCGATGAGCTCGGCGAGGGGGTCACGCATGAACCCGTATTCGTCGTCGATCACGAGAGTCCGGTCCAGGAGCACGTTGCCCATGGTGCAACTGGTCTCGGGGACGAGCGCGCAGGCGTGGCAGGCCGCCATCGAGAGTCCGGCCGGGCCCTGGGCTTTCGACTCCCGGCACACCGGATCGAGCGAGCACCATCGGGCGGCGGCGAGGGTGGCGGCGAGGGTGGTGACGAGCCGCTCAGCCTGGCCGGATCGGGCGAGCCCACCGAGAGTGCCTTCGGCATCGCCGGCAGCGGTGTAGATCAGTACTCCGGCCATCGATGTGTCGGCATCCGGAGTGCTCGCGTAGATGCGTTCGCGCAGCGACGAGGAGGGATAGCCGGCGTCGAACGTCAGTTGCCGCATCAGAATATGGGCGATGGTGTGCAGAAGGATGAGTCGGGGTGTGGGTGTGCTCTCGATCCACCTGGCGTGCATGCTGCCGGCGAACCGCTTGTGGAGTGTGGCGGCGTTGCGCACCACCGGGGTCTGCAGTTCCCACCGCCGGAGGTTGTCCTCGTCGAAGACGATGAAGATGCCCTCGCCGTACACCTCTACGGCGGGTAGGGACGCACTGCGTGTTCCGAGGTCGGCCGGAATACGGACATCCATGGTGTGACGGCGGAAGCCCTTCAGAACCCTGACCTCGCGCAGGCGGTCGACGAGAACGATGTCGGAGATGGCCGACTTCATCTGATCGACGACGGGGTCCAACCGGCCGTGCCCCTCCGACGCCGGGAACGGGGTGCGCCGCGTGATGAAGCGGTCGTCCGGGTGGTGTCCGCCCCTGGGGTTGGTCAACGCATGCCACTCGCGCTCCGCCAGCTCCTCGGAGGTGCCCGAGCCGGCCTGGGCGCCGGTGACGCCGAGCCGGTCGTTCAGGATGGCGGTGACCTGTTGCTCCTTGACGTTCTCCTGCTCGGCGATCATGCGGATCAGGTGTTCACGGATACCGCTCTCGGGTTCCTTGTGGAGTAGAAGGAAGTACTGGTTCTGTTCGACCCGCGCAGCCGTGCCGCCCCAGGTGACCCAGTCGGAATCGGGCGGAAGGTCGATCGCGGATCCGGTATCCGGGAAGTAAACGCTCGATGCACCCCGCTGCAGGACCACGGGTGTCTGATCGCAGGTCACCGCCTCGGTATCACGCTGCCAGGGCTGCCGCCCGCGGCACTGGATGTTGATGCGTCCGAGGGCGCCGGGCGACGTGAGGTCCGCGAGGTTCCTGTCGGCCCGGCAGGTCCGGCACCGGACCCGGAGTGACTCCAGTCCGCCGCCCACGGTCGTCAGGTGATCGAACTGCAGCTCGGCGCGCCCGCACTGGCGTTGCTCGCGTCCCCGGCCGCCCCCGGAGTGGGCCCACCGCACCCAGGGGACGTCGTCGAGATGGCCGTTGCCGCACACCGCCACAAACCTCATAGGTACCAGCTGGGGATTACGTTTGCAGTGCTGGCAGCGGGGTATTCTCCCCGGCTGCTCCCGGCGGACGCTCCACTGCGTCATCGTGCGGCACGTGCCGCAGAACAGCCACTGCGGGAAGCGGTAGTAGGGTAGCCCACCGTCGCGCGGCGCCGGGGGAAGGCGTAGCTCCTCGACGCCGAAGTGTGCCGCGATGCGTGGGGCGGCCAGAGTCATCCGCCGCCCCTTCCAACGGGTTACGTCCTCCGCGACGAAGGATTCACCCAGCATGTCCACGATGGCGCCGACGCCGAACGGTGAGAGAGCCTGCATACGCCGCAACCGACGGTCCGTCACTGCCCCTCCCCCCGCACCAGCACCCGGGCGTCCGTGTCGACGTTGCGCATGGAGTCGAGTGTCGGCCATCCCGGCCCGGGCTTGTCGAACTGCCTCAGCAGCTGGATACGTTCACGCCCGCCGTCGGTATATCGGAGCCCTCCCAGCGGATGTGCCCGGTCGACGAGGCCGGCCCAGTGTTCCTCTAGCTGTTCCACGTGTCGTGCGACGTCGGCGGCCTCGTCCGGATCCGCGGCCCGCGCGCGCGTGATGAACTCCTCCACCAGGGCCCGCCAGGCGGGATCCTCCGGGTCGAAGGCGGCGGCAGAGCGGTCGTCACGCCAGATGTGCACATGGCGGGCCAGGATCACAAGTCCCGCATGCAACGCGCGGGTGCGGGCCGGCACCGAGAACGGTGTCACCGACGTGGGTTCGACAACCCGGTAGAGGGAGGTGTGGTACGGGATGAACGACTCGTAGTGTGAGCGGTCGCGGGGCTTGGACGGCGAGTAGAGGGTGACCACAAGGCCGGGGTGGCGACGCCCGACCCGGCTCGTGGCCTGGATGTACTCGGCGGTCGTCTTCGGCTGGCCGACGACCAGCATGAGGCCCAGTCGCGGGACATCGACACCGACGGAGATCATGTTCGTACTGGGCACAAACGACACCGCACCTGGCTGTCCGCGCTCCACGAATAGCCGCTGAAGGTGACGCGGGATGTCCGCCGGGGGAATGTTGCTGGTCAGTTCCATGATCTCGGCATCGTCGAGGTCACGTCGGTCGTCCTCGGCAGGTGCGATGACGCCGAGCCGCGCGGGGATGTCGTCGTGTGCCAGGGTGACCGTCTTGCCGAGTTCGCGGAGGCTGTTGTGATAGGCGACAAGGGTCCAGTAGGCATCCGCGGACCGCGGTCCGAGCGGTAGTTCGATGGGAGCGTTGAGCATCGCCGCCGAGAGGTGGACCATCGCGGTCAGAGGTGTGTGCCCCTGGGGCATGACCCCGGCGTAGAGCCGGCCGGGTCGGCCGTGGTCCGATCGGACGAAGTACGAGTCCTCCGCGTCGAGGCCGGAGGGCGGAAACAGGGCGATGGGGCGTCCGAAGACGCCGCGGGACTGGGCATCGGCGCGACGGATGGTGGCGGTGGAGGCGACGATCTTGGGGCGGGCGCCGTGACGGGTCATCGCCACGTCGAAGGCAGCCTCGTAGAGCCCGACGATGGTGCCGAGCGGCCCGGAGATGAGATGGAACTCGTCCTGGATTATCAGCGCCGGACCGGGATCGGCGCCGGCGCCGATGAACACGCCCGCCCGCGGTTCGCGGGTGAACCGGGCGAACTTGTCCACGGTGGCGACGAGCAGCGTCGGCGGATCCGCGTAGAGCGCGTCATCGACGGACGCGACCGGCAGCGATCTGTGGAAGTCGCAGTCGACGTTGGGGCAATTGATCCGGAAGCTGTTGTTGTCGGCGCGCACTCCCCACGCGTCCTCCGGGGCATCACCGGTCGGAAGGATCTGGGTGCCGCACCAGGGACAGCGTTCGACCTGGAAGCTTTTGGTCGTCGGCTCGCGATTCCTCACGGTCTGCAGCAGGTCGGCCGCGTCGGCGAAACTGTTCGGACTGTTGTTACCGCCGACCCAGATCCCGATAGAGACCGGCCGGGTCCCCAGTTCTTCGACGCGCTCCTGCCGGATCAGCTCACAGGCACAGATCAGGGTCGCTGCCCTCTGGAACTGCTGGGCCGTTAGTAGTCGCAGTGTGTAACGGGTGATGACAGTGGTCCCGGCGCCGGCGTCCCCGAGCGTCAGGCGCCGGTGGAAGACGGTGAAGGCGACCAGGCCGAGATACGCCTCGGTCTTGCCACCACCGGTGGGAAACCAGATCAGGTCGACGAGTTCGCGATCATCATGCTCCGTGTCGACGATGGAGGGCAGGGACAGGAGCACGAAGGCCAGCTGGAACGGTCGCCAGCGGCGCTGCGGGTCGTCGTACTCGGGCGCGGCGGGGAGACGGTCGTTCCAGGCGCGGCCCGTGCCGGCGAATTCAGGCCCGCCCCGGATCATCTGCATCAGCATGGCCCTGTTCGCAAGGACGAAGGCACGCCGGGCGGTGGGATCCCGCTGGAGCAGCTCCACACCCTCACGCATCCGGCCCCGGGCGCGATCGACGCGTTCGAGGAGCCGGTCAGCCGCCGCAACGAGGGGCTGCGCGAGCTTGTCCCGGCGTGTGTGGTTGCTCCGGGCCCAGACGTCGTAGTCGTCCACGAAGTTGTACAGCCTGCTGATGATTCCTTCCGTGTCCCGCTCGAGCCCGGTGAGGAGATTCAGACTCAGTACCTCCTGGTCACCCGGCAGTTCGAACGCGACATCGGGGACGACGTGGCTGGGCACGAAGGTCGTCTGCACCGACGTAGCGAGGTCACCTTCCGCATGCCAACTGGCGGCGGCGCCGTGGCCCAGGGCGAACACAGGAACCTTGCGGTAGAGGAGCGCGAGTTCCTCTTCCTCAGGGTCCGAATGGAGTCGCAGTGTCGACGGATACGGGGTTATGGCGCCCTCGACCGGGCTGCACCCTAGCGTCACCTGCAGCAGACAGTCAGCGGGGTCGAGTTTCCCCTGCTCCGACAGCTTCCGTTCATTGACGAGCGATACCGTGACCAGTACGCCGTCGCCGAACTCCCGCCAGACGACCACAACGGAGGCGTCCCCGTCGAACAGGTGGTGCTCGGTCCGCCGTCCCCTTGACGGCGGCTCGACGTACAGGGCGGCGCTGCCGGTTGCAGCCATCGGCTGACGTCGCCACGTCTGCCGGTCCTCACGCAGGTAGCGGGCGGCTGTCACCTCGATCCGGAGGGTCGACCTTCTGGAGATGACGAAGCTCAGTCCTACCGAGCTCGGCATCAGTTGCCCGGCCAGCGCCACGGGATCCTCGTCGCTCTCGGCCTCGTCGTTCGATCCGACGGCTGGATTGTCGTCCACGATGTCGTCATCGTGCGTGTCGAGGGGTACTTCACCGGGAAAGAGAATGCCGGCCAGGTAACGGCGGTCCGGTCGCTCGGCGAGAACCTCGTCCTCGCCGTACCAGGGACCGACAAGCTGCCGGCGGAGGTAGTCCAGGACCGAAGCCCGGTCCTCCGAGCCACTCTGAACGGGCGTCGATGTCACCGGTCGTCCTCCTGCCCCTGCTCCTGCCCACCGGCAGCCATCCAGAGTCCCACTCTCGCGCGTGTCATTCCTACGTAGAGGTTGCTGATCCGACGGGGATCGACCGGGCCGATGTCGGCCAGGAGGATGAACCGGCTCTCCAGTCCCTTGAAGTCCTCGATCCTGGCGAAGGCGATCCGGCCCCGTGCAGGTTTCCGCAGCGTGTGCAGGTCCAGCACGTCGATGCGGTGTCGCCAGCGGGCCGGCAGGTCGGCGAACAGGGAATCCGCCAGGGGCAGCGGTGACAACAGAATGATGTCCGTGTTCGGGATCCCGTTGTCGTGGAGCCGTTCGAGCTCTGCGGCGGCTGCCGCGGCCCGACGGGAGCGGTCCGGTTCCTCGACCACCACCACCGCGGGTCCTTCCCCCGCCGATGAGACACCGGTGTCCGCTCCGGTCATCTGCTGAGTCGACGTGACGATCTGCCGCGTGTTGCGGCAGTTGTCCTGCAGCCGCACCTGCGTGGGCCGTAGGGATCTGAGATATTCCAGTGCCTCGTCGTCGCAGGAGCCGACGAGACCACGCTGGTTGTTGCTGTCGAGCAGCATGTACCAACTGCCGTCGGCGAGGCCGCCGGCAAGCCTGCTGTCCAGGTACGACAGGTCGGCGAAGTTGATCAGGTCCTGTGCCTCGTCGACGACGACGGTATCGAAGGTCCCCTCGCTGCCGCCCGCGAGGTTGGCGAAGGGCACGACATGGACGTCCTGCATTCCGGGTTGGTGTCGCACGAACCCGGCGACCACCTGGCTGCGGCAGGTGAACAGGGTCCGTTTGCCGCTCGCGGCCGATCTACGGGACATCTCGGCTGCGAGCATCGTCTTGCCCGTGCCCGCGCCGCCCTCGACCAGTAGCCGCGGGTTGTCTCCCACGTAGTCGAGCGTGCGGTACTGGCTGGCGGTCAGGGCGACGAGGTCGGCCTCCGCGTCGGTGACGATCTGGCGCAGCGTGGGAACGGCGTCGAAGTCCGGCCGCAGGGCCTGCAGTACCTCCCGCAGGAGAGGTTCCTCGAGCACGGCCCGACGTCCTCCGGGCTTGGCCCGCCAGTAGTCCGCCATCCGGCCCAGGCTGCGTTGCAGGCCGTCGGTGCGGTCGAGCTGCCGACGGTCGATCAGGGTCTCCTCGTCCCACTCGACCGAGGGCTGCTCAGGTAGTCGGCAGTCCGGGCAGACGACGGCGAAACCGATGGGGATGTCACGCATCGTCTCGCGGCCGAGGCGGTCCTCGAGACGGCGCTGCAGGGTGAACATGGCGCCTGTCGCCTGCGCGAAAGGGCTCTCCCTCCGCCGTCGCTCCGTGCCGGTGCGGTCGCGGTAGGTCCAGACACCGTTGGCGCAGCCGACGTAGCCGCCCTTGACCTCGATGACGTACACACCGCGTCGTCCCGCCACCACGAAGTCGATCTCGCTGACGCGCTTCCATCCGTGCTCGGGAAGATTGAGGCTGTGCAGGGCGAAGCTCCATCCAGCATCCACAAGTTTGAGACGTCTGTAGATCTCGGCCTCGGCGGCACTCTTCATCGACGGGGAGATCGGCTCAGGAACCATCCGCACCCGCAGGATTGTGCACGATGAGGGAGCCTCCCGCCGAACCTCTCTGTTGTCCGTGGGGGCCACAATGGCCGGTGTGACTTGTTCAGCCGATCAGGAGGTTGTCGACACGTGCGTACAACTGATATTGGCGCACGTACGGGACAGGTCGGTCGGGGACTGGGAGGTCGACAGCGTTCTCGAGCTGGTCGGCGACCCACGTGCGACGGTGCGGCAGCAGGTCCTTGAAAGGCTGGTCAAGCTCGGTATCGCCGTCGTCCCACCGGGTGGCGACGAGCTCGATGGCCGTGGGCCGGCTCGACTGGTCGACCCGTCCCACAGGGAACGCTTCCTTTCCGACGCCCGGAGGCTCCTATGTAGGGACAGGACGTCGTCCCGGCCATGGGACCGCCTGCTCACGGCCTCCGAGGAGGTCGGCTTGGCGCTGCTGCTCCGTGGGGAACAGTACCGGCCGGACGAGGAGGTTCCGCACGGCTACCGCGCAGGTCTCGAGCTCCCGGACGAACGGGCGCGGGCATTCGACGCCATGGTGCTGCACAACCGGCGGCTCGTTGCTTCGGTCGCCGGCAGCCTTGTCGGACAGGGGGTGGAGAGCGAGGACCTGGACCAGCACGGCGTTGTCGGCCTGATGCGGGCGGTCGAAAGGTTCGATCCCACCCGCGGTCTGAAGTTCTCCACCTATGCGGTCTGGTGGATCCGCCAGGCCGTGACGAGAGCAGTCGCCAACGAGAGCCGCTTGATCCGCCTGCCGGTCTACAAGTCCGATCAGGTACGTCAGGTGGTTGCGAGCCGGAACCGGCTCTTGACGCATTCCGGCAGGGCGACGGTGTCGGAAATCTGTCACGAGCTCAGCCTGGAACCGGGCACGGTAATCGAATGCCTCAGGCTGCATGCCGGAGTGGTGTCGCTGGATCTGCTGATCGGGGACGGCAATGCGTCGCTGGCCGAATTCGTGACCCCGGACCGCGACACACTGCGACCCGACGTGGTTGCACAGCGTCAGGAGACACTTACTCTTCTCCGGGCCTCGCTGGCGGACCTCCCCGAACGCTCGGCGGCAATCCTGGCCTGGCGGGCCGGTGTCGGAACCGGCGTCCCCATGACCCTCGACGAGATCGGACGCCGACTCGGAATCACCCGCGAGCGTGTCCGCCAGTTGGAGCAGAAGGCACTGCCACAGCTCCGTGAGCGGATGAGGGCGCGCCTGGGTGGCGCAGCGCCGGACGCCGACGATCTGATGAACTGATGTCCGTTCTGCCACACATCCGAGGCGGGAGACAGCGCCCCGGCACCTCGCCGTGGGTTCGACGCCATCTCGTCGGTCGATCCCCCGGGGCCCGGCGCCCCACCGCCGTCCGCCGCAGGCATTCACGTGGGCGGAACGGGACGGGCAGTAAGCCCGGACCCGGAACATCCGAACGCGGCGGTACCACCGTGAAGGCCCTCCGGCCCGGGAACCACCGGCGGCGGGCGTGCCGCGTTGGGGTAGGTTGTCGGCAATGACGGGACGTCCCACCGCTCTCAACGCCGCCGTGTCGGCGCAGATGAGCCGGATGCCGCGGTCGCGGACGAAGCCTGAGATGTCGGTACGACGTGAGCTGCACCGACGGGGGCTACGGTTCAGGGCGAACCATCCCGGTCTGCCCGGCCGACCGGACATCGCCTTCACACGGGCACGTCTGGCCGTGTTCGTCGACGGATGCTTCTGGCACCTGTGCCCCGAGCATGCGGTGCTGCCGAAGAACAACGCCACGTGGTGGCGGGAGAAACTGGAACGTAACGTGCTGCGTGACCGCGAGAAGGACGAGGCCCTGACAGCACTCGGCTGGACGGTGCTGCACTTCTGGGAGCACGAGTATCCCGTGGCCGTTGCGGATGTCGTCGAGCAGCTCTGGCGGGAACGGTGCCGATCCCGGACCACAGCGTGGGCGGTCGGGTGAGGCAGGGTGGGTGTGGCATCCTGGTCCTCACGGACGACGTGAGCGGAGGTGCCGATGCCGGGTAGAGCGTGGTACGACGTGGCGCCCTCGGCCGCACGACTGACCGGGTCGCTGCGGGACATCGGGTACGAGTTCCCCACCGCTGTGGCGGACATCGTCGACAACAGCGTCGCTGCCGGGGCCACCCGCATCGACGTCACGGTCGAGTTCGACGGGGAGGACTCCCGTGTCGTTATCGCCGACGACGGCCACGGGATGTCAGCCGGCCAGCTCACGGAGGCTCTCCGGTTCGGCACCAGACGTTCGTACCGTCGCGGCGAGCTGGGGCGGTACGGCCTCGGCCTCAAGACCGCGTCGCTCTCCCAGTGCCGGACACTCACCGTGATCAGTCGCAGCAGCCGAACGGTTGCGCGGACGAGCGCACGGCAGTTGGACCTCGACCTTGTGGAGGAATGGGACCAGTGGGTCGTCGTGGACCCGTCCCCGCAGGATCCGGTGGTCGGCAGAGCCCGGCAATGGCTGGCCGAGGGAACCGGCACCGTGGTCGTCTGGCAGGCGCTCGATCGCGTACTGCCCGAGAAGCGCCCGGCGGGCGGCTGGGCCCGACGGCGTCTGGAATCCCTGGCAGCGCGCACGTCGGACCACCTGAGCATGGTCTTCCACCGCTTCCTGGAGGGGTCCGACGGACTCGCCCCGATCGTGATCTCGGTCAATGGACAGAAACTGCGCCCGTGGAACCCGTTCGCTCTGCAGGAGCCGCACACCTCCGAGCTGCCCCGGCAGCAGTTCGAGATCGAGATGGCGGGCACAGCGGGACTGGTTCAACTCCGACGCTTCGTTCTACCGCCGCGTGACTGCTTCACCTCAGCCGCAGAATTCGAACGGCATTCCGGCCCTCTGAACTGGAACCGGCAGCAGGGCCTGTACGTGTACCGGGCCAACCGACTGGTGCAGTGGGGCGGGTGGGGAGGGATCCGCGGTATCGACGAGCACACCAAATTGGCCAGGGCGGCGCTGGATTTTGACAACGACCTCGACAGCGCATTCAACATCAACGTCGCCAAGATGCGCGTCAGCCTGCCGGCCCAGTTGCGCCACATCCTGGAGGCGCCGGTCAACGAACTGTGCGTTCTCGCAAACGATGCCTACCGCAGAACCTCGCGGCGACAGGGACGACCGTTCCCGACGGACGTGGATGTATCACCTGAGGTGCGTGCAGCCACCCAGGCGGCCACGACCGCCGGCCTCGCTCTGCGGATGGCCGCCATGCAGGCGGATCAGTGGGGAGCATGGCAGCGCATCGAGGAGACTCTCCGCACCCAGTCGCCGGAGGTGGCCCAGCTCCTCGGGCTGGACCGCTGACCCGGACCGGAAGTCAGAACAGCTGAGGTCGGTCGATCCGCGCACCGGCGCACTTCTTCACCAACGGGCATTCCTGGCACAGCGGCTCGACCGGCCGGCACAATGTGTTCGCGAGTTCGATCAGGCCCAGATGCGCGGCGCGCGCATCGCTATCGATCCCGATCATGCGGGCGACTTCCAGCCGGCCGTCCGTCAGGCGGTTGCGTCGGTCGACGGGATGGCCACTGAAGCGGGCTGCCACCCGCAACACACCCTTCGTGACGAGTACCGGCTCCTCCGATTCGTCCTCAGCGCCCGCGGGAACGACCAGCACGGCCAGGTCAGCGATGGACTCGTTGAGACCGGGAACCCGCCGCAGTTCATCGTCGTCCCGCAGTGCCCGGGGATCATCGGCGAGTCGCTGGGCGAGCTCCACCACCGTCCCGGCCCGGTTCGCCCTTGAGATGAATCCGCCGGTGCGACGGAGATTCTCCTCCGCCGCCACCGTGTCCTGTGGCTGGCGCCATGTCCGTAGCAGGGTCCACACCTGGCGCATCACGTCCGGGTGGGCACGGTCGAGCAGTATCTCCGCCTGGATGACCTGCCACCGTGTCTCCGCACGCAGCCATGGAATGCCGCTCACCTGACCGGAGGCGAACCAGGTTGCGAGCGTCGAGGCGACCTCCCGCGTCGACACGTGTGCCGGCCGGGGGTTGTCGAGCGCACCGCGCACGGCCCGGGACAGGTGCTCACCGAGCAGCGGGGGTACAGCGTTGCCGATCTGCTTGAACGCGGCCGACGGCGGACCGGCGAAGCGGAACCAGTCGGGGAAGGTCTGCAGACGGGCTGCCTCACGAACGGTGATGGTGCGGTTCTGCCGCGGGTGGATGTACCAGTAGCCGTCCTTCGCGATGTGCGCCGTGATGGTCCGTGACAGTTCGTTCTCGCCAAGGCGCTTGTACTTGTCGTCGAAGATGTCGTCGCGGTACCGCTTTACCTCGTCCGGTAGATCGGAATACCGGGTCGACGGATCCATCATCTCGAACGCACGCAGGTCGTCCTCACGTACCGGGCGGGTGATGTGGTCGAAGACCTTGTGCGTATCCGGTTCAGCCACACCCTCCCGCATGCGCTTCTGGAAAGTTGTCAAGGGCACGTCGTAGGGGGCCCAACCCTCGGCACCCCCTTCCGGACGCCAGCCCCCCTCCACCTCCGGTAGATCGCCGATCGCGTTCCACACGGTGACCCGCTCCGGCTGCTCCCCTGGCCAGTCGAACGCCAGACCGTCCCGCAGGCCGACCAGAATGAGCCGTTGACGGAACTGCGGAACGCCGTACCGGAAGGTGTCGACCGCCTTCTCCTCCACCGCGTAACCGAGCGATTCCAGCTCGTGCACCATCGTCCGGAGGATGAACATCTCCTTGTCGAGAGCCATGTCCGTCACGTTCTCCATCAGCACCGCCGGGGGACGGGCAAGCCGGATGACCTCGAGGAACGATCGCCACAGATCGCGCCGTTCGTCATAGGGATCACGCAGACCGTGGCGCACCTTGTGGCGGATCATCGACCGGCCGGCTTTGGAGAACGGCTGACAGGGAGGCCCGCCGGCCAGCAACTCGACGCCTGCATGCCGGACGAGCTCGGCGACCTCCCGGATGCGCGCGGGGTCACCCAGGTCCCAGTCCACGCTCAGACCACCGTGGTGGTGGCGGTGGGTCTCGACCGCCTCCGAGTAGTGGTCCACCGCGAGGACCACGCGGTAGCCGGCGTTCTGCATACCGAGACTCAGACCACCCGCTCCGCTGAACAGGTCGACCGCCAACCGGTGCCCTCCCCTACGGGACGCCTGTGCGTACCGCAGGAGCTGGTCGCTGTCGGTGACGGCGTCGGGGTGGGGCGCCAGCTGCACGAACGGCCCACGTACCAGTCTGACCTTGTACTTGCCGCGACGGGCGGTGGGATCGGGTGCGTTGGGCTCGGCGGCGCGGTCGGTCACGTGCACGAACGTTACCGGTGACGGCGCCCGCAGCCCAGCACGCCCCGGCGCGGACGCCGGCGTCGGAATGCGGCTCTTTCCCTGGCTCGGACAGCGCGGAACCGACGACCGGTGTGGGATCGGATCGCTTCGGCGCGATCCTGCTGGCCGGCCGGACAACCGGACGGTCCCGGAGGAGGGTGACCTGCGCCACCCATGCTGTATACGTGGTTACCGGACAATGCTCCGCCGGGTGTCCCCACTGGAACCACCCCATCGGCACCACGAAGACGGAAGGGCACGGATGCACCGGATCAGCGACGAGGACCTCAACGATCTGGTCGAACAGATCGCCAGTGCCGTGTACGGCAACAGCACGATCCCGGCGATCCGTCGCCAATTGGGCAAATTCGTTCCGGCCGATATCCTCGACGTCGCCATCACGGAGTACCAGGCCCGGGCCGGGCGCCCCCGTGACCTGCACGAGCCCCGCTCCCTGACGGATCCATTGACACAACTGGAACCCTGGTACATCCCCCGGTCCGACGACGTCTTCTGGCCGTCGGTGAGGCGCCGCTTGGAGGGCACGGGTCTCGACGACGAGCCGATCAGACGTATCAACGACTCGTCGAGCAAGATCGTCTCGTTTGTTCCACCGCCCGGGACCGAGCGGTTCAGCAGTCGCGGCCTGGTTCTCGGACACGTCCAGAGCGGCAAGACGACCAACTTCATGTCCGTGGCGGCGAAGCTGTGCGACGCACGCTACCGGTTGGTCGTGGTGCTGTCCGGCATCACCGACAACCTGCGGTCACAGACGCAGCAGCGGATGGAACAGATTCTCGTCGGTGACGACCGCGGCCGTTGGCATCTGCTGACCGATGGCGAAACGGACTTCGACGACAGGCAGGCCCGCAATGCCGCCAACCTGCTCAGCAATCCCGACCAGCGGCTCCTCGCTGTGGTCAAGAAGAACCCGTACCGCCTCCGTAAACTGGCCCGTTTCCTGGAGGCCGCCGGCACCATCCTGCAGGACTGTCCCATCCTCGTCATCGACGACGAGGCCGACCAGGCGAGCATCGACGTGGGCAACAGGGGGCGGCAGTCGACCATCAACTCCCTGATCCGCCGCATCCTGAGCAAACCGAAGGTCGCCTACGTCGCCTACACCGCGACACCGTTCGCGAACCTGCTCGTGGATCCGACCGTGCCCGACGACCTCTACCCCGCCGACTTCATCGTCGACCTTCCCCCTTCCGACGACTACTTCGGTGCCGAGCGGATCTTCGGACGCGACCTGCTGACCTACGAGGCCGGGCCGGTCGACCGGGGCCTGGATGTCGTACGGACGGTCCCTGACGACGAGGTCCCCTCGGTCCGGCCGCCCGGCGCCCGTGCCGGCTTCGGCGACTGGAGGCCGACCGTCACCGGCAGCCTCGGCGACGCTGTCCGCTGGTTCATCCTGGCCACCGCCGCCCGCCGCTGCCGCGACGGTGCACCGGCCGATTCGACCATGCTGATCCACACGTCGATGCGCGCCGTCGCACACCAGCGGACGGCCGAGGTCGTGCAGGCGTACCTGGAAACGCTCCGCGGCGGCTGGTCGACCGCCACCCTCCGCGACCTGTTCCACCAGCAGTGGGAACGGGAGACGGGCCGGGTGCCCGCCGCCGATCTCGGACTTCCGGCCGTACCGTGGCCGCAGGTCTACGACCGGATCCCCGGCGTCATGGCCGACGTCCGGGTGGTGGTCGACAACTACCAGTCCGACGTCCGGCTCAGCTACGGAGAGGAGCCGGTCACCGCCATTGCGATCGGGGGCAACACCCTCTCCCGTGGGTTGACCCTCGCCGGCCTGGTGTGCAGCTATTTCGTCCGGGCGGCCTCGGCCTACGACACGTTGCTGCAGATGGGTCGCTGGTTCGGCTACCGCCACGGTTACGAGGACCTGCCCCGGATATGGATGACAGGCGAGCTCGCAGCATGGTTCGTGGACCTGGCGACCGTGGAGGCCGAGATCCGGCAGCAGATCCGCCGCTACGAGACGGAGCACAAGACGCCACGAGAGTTGGCGGTGATGATCCGTAAACACCCGGCCATGGCAGTGACGTCGGCCGCCAAGATGCGCGCGGGCGTCACGGTCCGCTACAGCTTCGGCTCCCAGGTCATGCAGACGATCAAATTCCACCATCGGGACGAGGGGTGGCTGCGACACAACATCGACGCCGGCGACCGTCTCCTCACCACCGCCCTTAAGCTTCCCGGAGTACGGGAGGTTCCCGTGCGGGCCGGCCGCACCGCATTGACCGGGGTGCCGGCCGCGAGAGTGATGGCCTTCCTGCGCGACTACCGCTTCCATGAGCGCAGCCCCAGCCTCCGCCCGGAAGCCCTGTGCGAGTACATCGCCAAGCAGAACGACTACGACGCATTGCGCACCTGGAACATCGTCGTGATCGACCAGGGCAGCGACCGCCTGGGCGGGATGGCGCTGGCGGGCCGCAAGTACCACATGATCAACCGCAGCCGGCTCAAGGTGCCGGAGGACTATGCCGACATCAAGGCACTGGTTTCGACCCTGGACCGCGTCGCCGACCTACCGGCCTCCATCAGAATCAGCGACATGATCGACGGAGACCCCACCGACCGGAGGTTACGGGAGCTGCGTGACGGGCAGCTGGGGGGCACCGGGCTCCTGTGTCTCTATCCCGTGAGCAGGAGGTCCACGGTCGAGCGCAGCAGTGGCAAACGCGGTTATCCGAGAACCGAACTCGCGGCCGTGGAGGACATACTCGGCGTGGGTCTGTTCTTTCCCGAGGCCCGGGGACCCGAGGACCGTGACTACGTCTCGGTCGACCTGTCCAGCCTCGCGCCGGTCGACGAGGAGCTCGAGACCGTCGACATCGACGAGATCGACGCCGCCGACGAACGGGCGGGTGAAGCCTTGACCGACGGCGCCGCGTCATGACAGGCAGCGCCGAGGAGATGTTCCGCCGACTGGAGGCGACCGATCCGCCACGGGAGATGCGCGTGCTGGACAGTGCGGTCGAGGTGGCCGCGGGGCCGGTCGCTGTCGGCGTCGACGCCTCCGGGCGCCGACATCTGCTCATCCCGCTGACCGACCGGCACCCCACAGTGCAGGACACCACCAGCCGCGGCGTCACCGTCACCACCCGGAGCCTGGAGGACGACTCCGGTCACCCGGGACGGTACGCGGATGTGGTCTGCCAGCTACCTGAGCTCAACGACATCTTCGCGGCATTCACCGACGACCTGAGCCGACAGTTGCAGCGCCGCCCCGGCGATCCCGGACGGGTCTGCCTGGAGCTCCTGCACCGGTGGCGCGAGCTGCTCTCCCCCGCACCCGGTCCGATACTCGGACCGGAGGCGCTGCTCGGCCTGCTCGCCGAGCTGCACTTCCTCGAACGGATCTGCGGGCTCGGTGGCCCCGAGCCGCTCCAGCTCTGGACCGGTCCCCACAAGGCACGCGCGGACTTCACCTCCGTCACCGCTGCCGTTGAAGTCAAGGCCACAACGCACCGCGACCGTCTGGTCGTCGGCGTACACGGCGCCGACCAACTGGAGGAACGCCCAGGCACCGATCTCTACCTGTACGTCGAGCAGTTCGAACGTGACAGCGCCGGCGACAGCGTCCCCGACGTCGTCGACAGGCTCCTCGGTACGGGACTGGACAGGCGTATCCTGCTGGACGCCCTGGCCACAACCGGTTACCGCAACGACGACGCCGATGCGTACCGCCGGGACCGGCACCGGGTGAAACGCGCCGCCGCGTACCACGTCAACAGCCCGGGTTTCCCCCGGGTGACGTCCGGGCAGCTCGATGCGTCACTGCAGCAGCACCTGGTCCGCCTGAACTACAGTATCGATCTGTCAGCTTTCGATCACCATCTCACCGACCCCTCCGCGGCAGCCGCCGCGCTTATGGAACAGCCATGACGCGCATCGCCATGTACGCCGAGCCGCTCCCACCATCAGGAGGGATCGACGCGCGGTCGGTACGCCGGACACTCGGCACCTACTCCATGGACTTCTGGGAGCTGTTCCTGCGCGAGACACTGCAGAACAGCTGGGACGCCGCCACAGAGAGCCGACCCGCCGAGTTCTCCGTGGACGGCTGGCCCCTAGATCCCGGGCAACTGCAGAGCCTGCGTCGTCTTCTACCCGGGGCCGACCTGGACAACCCGGGCCTCAGGGTCCTCACGGTCACCGACACCGGTACGAAAGGGCTTACCGGTCCCACCAGGGCGGACCGGGTGGGTGAGGATGATCCACGGAATTTCGTCGACCTCGTCCGGAACATCGGCCGACACCCCGACAAGGGGTTCGGTGGCGGAACCTACGGCTACGGCAAGGCCGTGCTGTTCGAGGCGAGCAGCATCGACACCGTGGTGATATTTACCCGCATCAGGACCAGCGCCGGTATCGAGTGCCGACTGATCGGCATGTCACTCACCGATCCCTACCGGGTCGGGCGACGTCAGTACACCGGACGCCACTGGTGGGGGGTTCCACACAGCGACGTCGGCGTGGAACCGGTGACCGGCCCGACGGCGGAGCACATGGCCCGGGCCATCGGACTGACGCACCTGTCCGGGGACGCAACCGGCACCTCGGTCATGGTCATCGCTCCCCGGACCGGAGAGGAGCACCTGTCCGACGTGGTCGCCGTGATGGCCGACACCGCCACGAGGTACGCGTGGGCCAACACCGTCGGGCAAGTGGGGTCACCTCCCGGGCTCACGTTGCGGTTCACCTGCGACGGGTCACGGATAGAACTTCCCGACCCGGCGACCGATGCACGGCTGCGGTACTTCGTCGAGGCGCACCGGCGCTGCCGCTCGGTCTTCGACGGCGCAGCAGGAGACCATCCATGGCCCTGGGCTGTCCAGGAGATCGTCGGCAGCCGTCCGGAGCAACGTCTCGGCGTACTGGCATGGCGGACGTACAGGGCGGCCGCCTCAGGCAGCCATGCCCGGCCACCCGCGGAGATCGCCCTCATGCGCCGACCGGGCCTCGTTGTCGAGTACCGCAACGTCACTCCGGATCCGTTCGGGCACGCCATCAGCGGCGTGTTCATCGCCGATCCCGAACTCGACGGGGATTTCGCCCGCGCCGAACCACCGACGCACGACAGGTGGCAGCCGAGGCTGGCGCAACGGCAGCGGTACGCCCGTAACCCGGTCAGCCAGGCACTCAACCGCATCGACTGGATTTTCAAGGAACGCCGTACGGACAACGCGACGACCCCCACCACCGAGGCCGCGACGGGGGTTTCACGGCTGGCGAACGTCCTCGGCACACTCCTCGACACACAGGCGGGTGGCACGGACATCCGCATCCCGGCCGGGTCGGACAACCCGGTGCACGATCCACCGACCACTTCGTCGGGAGCACCGGCAGGCCACAACGACACACCGACAGCGCACAACGGCGGCAAAGGACGCCAGCGGAGGCACCACGGGCGGGGGTCGCGCTCCACGACCGGTCCGACACTGCGTTTCCACCCCCGTCCCCGCCAGATCGTGTTGAGGGACGGCGGCCGTGCGGTTGAATTCGACTTCGACCTCACCGGAGCCTCCGGTGCGTCGCTGACCCTCATCGCCCAGCCACTGGTCGCGATCGCTGACGGAGCACCGGAGCCCGCCGACGAGACCACTCCGGTCGAAGTACTGCACTGGCGTGACCGGGACAACGGAGACCTCACGCCCGGTCCGCAACTGACCCTGACCACCGTGACGTCGGAACACTGGACCGTCACTCTCACCCAACCGGCTGATGCAGCCGTCACCGTGCGGATACGCCAGGAGGAGGTGACACCGACGTGAGCGCCCCGATCAGTGCGGGCCACCTGACCCCGGCGGAGGAGCGCATCCAATCCGGAACCGT
The DNA here is from genome assembly GCF_040652815.1 of Micromonospora sp. NPDC048169. Lineage (NCBI taxonomy): Bacteria > Bacillati > Actinomycetota > Actinomycetes > Micromonosporales > Micromonosporaceae > Micromonospora > Micromonospora sp. NPDC048169. The sequence continues at coordinate 15,913 of NZ_JBEZMS010000041.1, read as the reverse complement.
GACGGTCACCGGTCCTCAGGGCATACCCGTCCCCGAGGGGGAGCCGGTGCCTGACTGGGACTACTTCACCGATCTCACCGCGAACTGGCCCCTGCATGTCGACCTGCCCGGGGTACTGCAGGACTGTGGCCTGTCGCCCGCCGCAGCCGTGCACTGTCTGGTCACCTGGCACAGCAGCAGCACCAACCGCCGCGACAATTCCACCCTGGTCAGACTGGTTGACGGCGAAAACCGACTGACGGTTGCGATCCCTGGCACCGAGATCGGCGGAAACCTCACCCTGACCGCCCGGTTGGTCCTGGCTGCACCTGACCCGACACCGATCTCGCCGCTGGCAGCCTTCCGACCCGGCGCCATCCTCTGGCAGGCCCGGCGGCGCTTCACCCTGGAAGGCAGCGGCAGCCGGTTCCCCGTGGTGGCCACGAGCTTCGCCGAAAGTGGGCTCGCCGAGGGACGCCGCTCGCTGTGGTACCTCTCCTGCGCCCCGGATCTCGACGGGTCGGACACCGGCAGCATCCGGCTGTACCTCAACTCGGACCACCCCGCCGTCACCACGATGCTCAACCAGCCGGAAGCGGAAGGCTCCAGGACACTCGCCGAGGTGCTCCGGCACGATGTCGTCCGTCAGCTCATACAGACGGCGCTACGCTGCGAGGACCTCCAGGACGAGCACGACCACGGCGAAGGCACACTCGGCGAGCTGTTCATCAACCTGATACGCAGGTACTTCCCCGACCGGTCGCTCTCCGACCTACGTAGTCAACACCGCAACGACCCGAGCGAACTGGAGGCGGTCATCCAAGGTCTCGACCGGGTCCTCGCATGAACCGGCTGTACGTCTACCCGCGTCTACCCGCACACGTCGCGGAACGGCTGCTGACCCTCCACACCGGCCGGGACCTCGTCGAACTGCGGAGGCTGTCGGCCACTGCCGATGCGCGCACCACCTGGTACCCGACGGCACCCCACCGCGTAGCGGAGGACGACCTCCGTGCCCTGCAGCAGACCGTCCGCGGGATCGCCGCGGAAGCCAACTGGCCGGCACCTCTGGGCAAGACGAACGGCACAGCCTTCGACCGGCTGCTGGCACCGGCCCTGTACCGGCAGATGACCATCGTGCCCGCCGACGCGGCGAGCGAAGAGGTCTGGTCATTTCTCAGCCTGGTCCTGTTGCCGGACATCGCGCTCTGGCGGTGGCCCAATCCACTACGGCGGCCAGGCTACGAACGCATCATCGGCCGTCCGCGCAACGTGTTCCGACGCCTCTGGACCCGTGTCCACAGCTTGGGCGAGGACCTCGGCGCCCGACTCTACGAGGACGAGGCCGTCGCGATCCTCGAGCGCCCGACGCTCGGTGCGCATCCCCGCGTCGCCCGCGCCATTGCCCATGGCCACCTGACCGTAGCCGGTGAGGCCGGCGCCGCAAGGACCGACATCCTGCGGATCACCGCGCGCAGACTCCGGCGACTTGCGGTATTGGTCAGCCTCGAATCGCTCGACGATGTACAACTCTCAAAGCTGGTGGACGACTACACGAAAGAGGCCATCGAGCAATTGCAGGCGAAGACAACTGGGAGCACGCCCGACCACGATCTGCCGAAGCAGGTGCGGGCGAGGTCAGGGGCCAGCCTGTAACGGCTGATGTTCCGACGGCCCTGTCGACGCGGGTGCCGCCTGCACGGGCACCGGTAGGGCCGGGCCCTTACCGGTAACGACACCAGGTCGCCTTCAGATCACCGGAAAAGAGTGACCTGAGTCGGTGGGCAAGCTGCTTGGCCACGTCTGGGCGGCCAGCGAGAGCATCAATCGTGCTCGTGACAAGTTGCAGCTCCCGAACGCCTCGTAGGACCGGCCAGCCCGTCCAGGTGGTGAGGTCCACCCCGTAGGCATCGACGAAATCCTCATAGTCGATCCGGGATCGCCCGAATCGGGTGGCGCCATGGGCGGTGGGCACGAGATCCCATTCCCGCGGACCGAGGCACACCCCGTCCAGGTCGCAGAGCAGAGGTGTTGGACTGCTCGCCCCTTGGCCCGGCAGAGGCAGGAGGATGTTCCCGGTGTGAGCATCGCCGTGGATCACACCCGGAGGCAACTGCCAAGCCACCCGATCGAGATCCTCTTCGGCACGGTCGCAGCGCCAGCGGAGATCACGCAACAGATCCTGGGCGCTGAGCCCCAACTCAGTCCTCGACCATCCCTCCAGGTCGTCAGCCTCGCGTGGCGGCAGCGATGCGGCGGCGTCCAGACGGCGGCGGAACTTCGGGATCGGCGACCAGCGCGGCAACGGCACATTGAGCTGTTCAAGACCGTGTAGGGCGCGCAACGGCATGGCCAGGTCGACAGGCCTGGGCTCATCGCGAACCGTGGGAACGTACTGCCAGGCCGTCGCGACCCACTCCCCGCTGAAGATCGGTTGGCAGGCGACGCCGGAAGAGATCCGCACAGTCGGCATCCCCGCCTTCTCCAAGCACTGAGCGACCGGGACCACGCGTTCCGCCAGCGTGAAGGCGTGGGGGCCGGCAGCAAGTCGGATCACGAACGGCGGCGCCTCGAACACCGCGTTCATCGTGTACTTCACGAGCCTGGCGCTATCCGGCTCAATGCCGAGCTGCGCACAAACGTCGGCCAGATGGACACGAAGCTCTGAAGCGACAGCGTCGCTGAGCGCGGTGGTCATCAGCCCGCCCGCAACTCCGTTAGCCGACTGCCGAGAGCGGCGAGCGCCGGCTCCCGCTCGGCCTTTGGCGCAGCAAGCGTCCAGAGCGCGTCCAGACGATCGTTGACACGGGCCGACCGCATTCCGTCCGCCACCAGCCCCACCGCCTTCGTGCCGTACTCGCCAGCGGTTGCGAGATCACCGGCAAGGATACCCGCTGTGGCGACGGAGATCGTGTCGAAGATGAACGATCGTCGGTCCTGGGGCCGGCGAAGCTGCACCGCCTGGTAGGAGTGCTCGGCGGCACGATCCACGTATCGAACGTGTTCCGGATGACGGGCGAGGGCGGAGTAGACGACGGCTGAGATCCCGTGTGCGTCAGCTTCGGTAAGCGCAAAGTGGGTCCAGGCGGGCGCCGTGTCCGGGTCGGCCCGGTCGAGCTCCCGCCGTGCCCGGGAAAGGCTGTCGACGACCTGGTGGTCGGCTCCGAGGAGGGCGTAGGCCCAGGCGGAGTTGGCGTGCAGTATGCCGACGCTGGCATGGCACCCGGCCTGCTGTGCGGCGAGCTGACCGAGGCCGAACAGCTGGAGCGCCTCCGCCGGTTGCCCTTGGTGGAGACTGACCCTACCCAGGCGGTACAGCGTGTTGGCCAGCAGCGGGAGCGAGTCGGTCTGTCGCGCGAGGACGAGGCTCTGGGTGAGGTGCCGGCGGGCCATGTCGTGATCGTCGAAGTCGTGCGCCACCCAGCCGACGAGGTTGTGCAGTTCGGCAAGCGCTGTACGGAGGTCGACAGCGACGGCATCGGCGCACTTCACCTGCAGGAGCTGAGTCGCCCATGCCACGTAGCCGCACGCGGATTGCAGGCACCGGCCGCCTCCGGCGGCGGCGTCGAGCCGGCGGTGGAAGGCGGTAACGGCGCGAACGGTAGCTACCTCGTCCGGACCGACGGTGGCCGGGAGGGCGGTCTTCTGGGAGTTGGGCAGCCAGCGTTCCACGCCTTCGGGTATCGCTCCTACCGCGATGCTGGCGACGACTCCGAGCAACTCGTGGGGGTCGAGGGGCCCAGCGCTTCGGGCCGGCTCAGGAGCGTCACCCCGCCGATGGTGGAGTGCCTGTTCGTCGAGAGCAAGCCCCATGAAGTGACGCGGGATGGACAGCCCCTCGGCGATCCGCTCCAGCACCGTGTAGTCGGTGACGATACGGCGCCCAGCTGCGATCTCTGAGACCCGGCTGGCGCCCAGCCCGGTCGCCGTCGCGATCGCAGACCAGCTGAAGCCCCGTTCCTTGAGGAAGCCGAAGACCGCCGCCATGTCGTGACGCGCGAGGTGTACGCGTATCGCCGCGCCGCGAAACGTGCCCTCGTGCCACCACTGCGGCCTGACGACCCGCTGCATGGATGGTCACTCCCTCCGACCGCGACTACTGCGCACAGTAGTCGCCCGCGGGTGAGATGTCCGGCCTGCCGCAGTTGACGCTGGCCGTCGTCTCACGGTGAGAGCCCCACCGTGGGGCGCTCACCGTTGGCTAGCTGAGCGACACAGCATCGACCAAGGTCATGCTGTGCAAGCCAGACGCCACCCCGATCCGAGGGTCCTCAGTCCGGGCTCCGTCGCCGACGGCGGGCAGGTTCCAACACTGGACCTCGTCGCCGACGTGGTTTCTCAGGTCGTAGATGGGCGCCGGCTTGGGGTGAGGGCTGCACGGAGCAGCATCGGCCGAGCGCGCGCCCACGACGGCCTACGCGCGTGCTCCGAATCCGAGACTGCTCATGTACATGAGCCGGGTGCGCGGTCGATGTCGGGTAGGGCCCGGCCGCGCACCTTGATGAGGAGGTGTCCGGATGACCCGCTTCGCATGGCCCGCCCCTCCGAAGCACTGCCAGTCGTACGAGTCGATCAGGAGCCGCGGCGGCGGAGCATCGTCCGCCGGAGTGACTGTAAAGGCGGTGACTCACATCCTCGTCCGGCCGCGCCGGGGATCGCCGCCGCAACGGCCAGGCCACACTCCCGCGCCGTGACTGGGGTCGAGGAGAGCGACCGGGCCGTCGACCGCTTCGACTCAGCCCGCAGGACGCTGCTTCAGCACGTCGCCGGTCGGATGTGTTTCCAGTGCCACGACGGCCGGTGCCTCCAGTACGAGTGGGCGGTGGCGGAGCTTTCCCGTCATCCCGCTGGCCTTCGCCTCCTCGTACAGCTCCAGCTTCTCGACCCCGTAGACGACACGATTCAGGAAGGCCGGCCGCGGTGAATCCAGCCCTCGGCGCCGCTGACGAGCACGCCGCCTCGTATGTCCGTTCCGAGCCTGTCCCGGTCCCCCGTCCGGTGCCCGCCGGCGCCGCCTCCGAGCGGACCAGCCGGATCGCGGACGAGTTCTTCTTCATGTGCCACGACGACCGGACCGGTCGCCCTCGGTTGTTCGACTCGGCGGTGGCGCACGGCCTGGCCGCTGGGCTGCTCGTCGAGCTCTACTACGGCGGGCGGATCACGTTCGAGCGCGGGCACGTGCGCGTCAAGGACATCCGGCCGCCGCAGGATTGGCTCCAGCACCTGGTCCTGGACCGGATCGCGGCCGAGCAGCAGCACACCGCGACACGGGTGTGGCTGGCCTTCCTCGGCTCGTCCGCCTACGAGCAGGTCGCCCAGCGGATGTGGCAGTCGGGTCTGGTGCGGCCGCAGCAGGCGGGCCCGTTCTGGCGGCAACGCACCCTGTACGTGCCGACCGACGTCAACACCGCGGCCTGGTCGTGGGCGCGGCTGTCCCAGCACCTGCGCAACGGCCGGAGCCTGAACGGCGTGGACCTCGCCCTGGCCGGCCTGGCGCTGCACACCCAGCTGGACACGACGCTGCTCGACGGCGCCTCGCTGGCGGTTCGCTCGCATCTGCGGCGGTTGGTCGAGCAGTCGTGGCCGCCGTTGCGGGATCTACTCGCCGATCTCGGCAGCGTCGTCGGCGGCGCGGTCCTGAGCCACCGCACCTCCTGACGGCAACACCCCATCCACTCTTCGTGAAAGAGACCTGATGTCGCATTCGACTACTGACACTGTTTCCGAGGTCCTGGCGCGCGGCCGGCTCGGGATCCCCTCGGTGGTGTTCTTCGTCATCGCCGCCGCCGCGCCGCTGACGGTGGTCGCCGGCGGTGCGACCACCGGCTACGCGGTCACCGGCGTGGCGGGTATTCCGGTGGCGTACCTTGTCGTCGCCGCCGTGCTGGCGCTGTTCTCGGTCGGGTTCGTGGCCATGTCCCGGCGGATCGTCAACGCCGGCGCGTTCTACACCTACGTCACCCGAGGACTCGGCCGTCCGGCCGGTGTCGGCGCGGCGATGGTCGCGCTGGTGGCGTACAACGCGATGCAGATCGGTCTGTACGGCGGGTTCGGCGCGGTCCTCGCGACGTTCCTGCGCGATCAGTACGGCCTGCACGTCACCTGGTGGGTGCCGGCGCTGATCGGGTGGGCCGTGGTGGCCGTGCTCGGCGTGCTGCGCATCGACCTCAACGGCAAGATCCTGGCGGTCATGCTCGTCGCCGAGTGCGCGGTCGCGCTGGTCTTCGACGCGGTGATGGTCGGGCACCCCGCCGGCGGGACGGTCACCTTCGACACCCTCGCCCCGTCGCACATCCTCGCCGCGGGTATCGGCGCCGCACTGGTCACGGCCATCACGGGTTTCGTCGGCTTCGAGGGCACTGTGGTGTTCTCCGAGGAGACCCGCGACCCACGTCGGACGGTCGCGCGGGCCACCTACATCGCGGTGGCCGCCACCGGCCTGCTCTACGGCCTGTCCGCCTGGGCGATGTCCGTCGCCACCGGCCCGGACAGGATCGTCGACGCGGCCCGCACCGACGGCACCGACCTCATCTTCAATCTCGTCTCACCGCACCTCGGGTCCAGCATCGTGACCGTCGGGCGGGTCCTGTTCATCACCAGTTTGTTCGCCGCGCTGCTGAGCTTCCACCACACCGTGGCCCGGTACCTGTTCGCTCTCGGCCGGGAGCGGGTCCTGCCCGGCGTACTGGGCCGGACCAGCCGCCGCACCGGCGCCCCGAAGGCCGGGTCGATCCTGCAGAGCATTCTCGCGGTGGTCGTCCTCATCGCCTACGCCACTGCCGGCGCGGACCCGATCGTGCACCTGTTCTTCTGGGTCACGGTGACCGGTGGCCTCGGCGTCCTGATCCTGATGACCGTCACCTCCGCCGCCGTGATCGGCTTCTTCGCCCGCATCGCCCACGGCGAGGGCTGGTGGCCGGCGTTCGTCGCGCCGCTGCTCGCCACGCTCACGCTGACCGGGTTCCTCGCCGCGACGCTACGGGAGTTCGACATCCTCCTCGGCGTCAGCGCGCACTCACCGCTGCGCTGGCTCTTCCCGGCCACCTACGCCATTGCCGCCCTCGCCGGCATCGCCTGGGCGTTGGTCCTGCGCGCAGTGCGACCGCAGGTCTATGACGCCATCGGACTCGGCGCCGACAGCGCCACCGCGCCCCTGCGCCGCACCGACAGCTTCCGCCTGCCGGTCTGAACAAGGAGCTCACCATGACCGTCCCCAGCACCGGCGTCAGCATCCGTCGCGCCACTCCCGCCGACACCGACCCCTTGGTCTCCGTACTCGTCGACGCGTTCTTCGACGGGCCGGTCGCCGACTGGCTGGTCCCCGACCACGACGACCGTCGCGCCGTCTACCGCCGGTACTTCACCCTCGTCCTGCGTCACGGTCTCACCCACGGCCACGTCGACACCACCACCGACCGGTCCGCCGTCGCGATCTGGTACGCCCGGCCCGAACCCCCACCCGCGGCGCCGCCGGAGCACCAGGCGGCGGTGGAAGCCGCCACCGGACCGTACGCGCCGAAGTTCACCCTCCTCGAGGCCATGTTCGACGTGTTCCACCCCCGCGAACCGCACCACTACCTCGCGTACGTGGCGGTCAGCCCCGACCAACAGAGCTCCGGCGTCGGAACCGCCCTGCTCGACAGCTACCACCGCCGGCTCGACGCGCTGGGGCTGCCCGCCTACCTGGAGGCCAGCAACATGCGCAACCGCAGGCTGTACCTGCGGCTCGGCTACCGGGCTGGACCGCCGCTGATCCTGCCCATCAGCGGACCCACGATCTGGCGAATGTGGCGCGGGCCGGCCGGAGCCGCCGGCACGGCGGCGTTTCCCGACACCGAGCAACGACCACGTCGGCGAACCCGGCCGACTGCCGCTTCAACCTCCGTCCGCATCGGGCGGTAGGGGTGACGCGTCACCGGGACGCGGCCACCCGGCACCACCTCGGGTCACCGCGGCCCGGGGAAATCTCGAGATTGGAGGAAGACATGTCCACCAGCACCGCGGAGCAGACCACGGCCACCGACGGCGGGGACTTCGACCTGGACGTCAACCTGCTGGAGGTGGCGGACGTCGCCGGCCTGGTCAACCTGACCGACGACGGCTGCGGCAGCACCTGCACCGCCTGCACCACAAACGTCGCCTGACCGACGAACCCTCCCCCAGGAAGGCCGGCCGGCGCGGCAACATGCCCCCATTCTCCGCGCCGGCCGGCACCCCGACCGACATCCACCCGAGGTGCAGCGTGCGCTCTCCCACAGGCTCTCCGGCATACCGGTCGACCGGTGCCGCGCTCGTCCGCGCGGCCGCCCACCCCGACATCGACCTGCCGCCGTGGCCCGACCTGACCGAACCACGCGACGCTCTCGTCCCCGGCTGGGTGGCATGGCTGCGGCAGGTGTGGACGAACGAAACCCTCGTCGACGCGATCAGCCACGCCAGCCCGGTACTCGCCGCGCAGGTCGCCAGGCTGTGCGCCGGCGAGGCCCTCACCGTCCGGGAGACCCGGCGGGTTATCCAGGCGGTCGCCCGCTACACGCAGCGCCTACGCGGCCGACCGACCCCGTTCGGTCTCCTCGCCGGGGTGGCACCCGCCGTGTTCGGGTCACGCTCGCCCACCCGATGGGGCACCGCACACCAGGCCATCGCCCGGGCGGGCGCCGCGTGGCTCGCCGACGTGATCACCCACCTGGAACGATGCCCGGACCTGGTCGCCCGGCTCCCGGTGGTCGCGAACAACACCATGACGGTACGCGACGACCGGCTCGTCCTGCCCTACCAGCCGCACGCTCGACCGCAGGGCACGACGGCTGTGGAGGTGTCGCTGCGGTACACCGCGCCGGTCCGCGCCGCGATCACCGCCGCCCACGCCCCGATCCGGGTGGAAGCACTGTCCGCGCGGCTGTGTGCCGCGTTCCCGCACGCCGCAACGGCGACCGTTGAGGGGATGCTCGCCGAGCTGATCACCCGCGGCGCGCTGATCACCAGCCTGCGCGCGCCCGGCACGGAACCCGACGCCCTGGCGTACCTGCTGCTCCAGCTCGACGACGTCGATGCCGGCGGCATCGCGGCGGTCGCCGACCTGGTCCGCGCCCTGCGCGACATGCACACCGCGCTGCGACGCCACCGCACCGCCCACGGCGCGGACGGCCGCGAGGCCCGCGCCCAGGTGACCTCCCGGATGCGCGCCCTCGGCGTCTCCGTCCACGAGCCTCTCGCGGTGGATCTCCGGCTGGACGCGTCGGTCACGCTGCCCGATCAGGTGGCGCGGGAGGTGGAACGCGCCGCCCTGGCGTTGACCCGGCTCAGCGCCCACCCCTACGGCACCGCGGCCTGGCGCGCCTACCACCAGCGCTTCTACGAACGGTACGGGATCGGCTCGCTGGTGCCGGTACGCGACGTCGTCGACCCGGACAGCGGTATCGGCTTCCCCGACGGATACCCCGGCACCCCAGCAGACGAGCCACGATCACCCCTGTCCCGCCGCGACGAGCTGCTCCTCGCCCTCGCCCAGCGCGCCGCCCTGGACGGCGCGGACGAGGTGCTGCTCGACGAGGAGCTGATCGCACAACTGGAGCTGGGGCCGCCACGGCTCCGGCTGCCGGCACACCTGGAGACGAGCGTCCGCGTGCACGCCGCCGACGAAGCCGCCCTGGCGCGCGGCAGGTTCACCGTCGAGGTGACCTCCGTATCCCGGGGCGCCGGCGGACTCACCGGCCGGTTCCTCAGCGTGCTGCGGGCGGTCGACGCGGCGAAGCTGGCCGCCGGCCTGACCGACCTGCCCACCGCCGATCACGGCACGGTGCCCGCCCAGATGTCGTTCCCGCCGCTGGATCCCGCGACCGCCCACGTCACCCGCGCCACGCAGATCCTGCCCACTGTCATCAGCCTGGCCGAGCACCGGCGCCCGAACCGGTCGGTACTCACCGTCGACGACCTGGCGGTGGGCTGCGACGGCCGACGCATGTACCTCGCCGCACCCGACCAGGGCCACCGCATCGAAGCCGTCGGCATGCACGCGCTCAACCTGCGCACCCACACCCCACCACTGGCCCGGTTCCTCATCGAACTCGGCCGCGCCCAGTGCGCCCAGGTCACCGCTTTCGACTGGGGCGCCGCCGCCCGGGCCAAGCTGCCGTTCCTTACCCGCATCCGCTACGGTCGCGCAATCCTCGCCCCCGCCACCTGGCGGCTGGAAGCTACCGAGCTACCCGACCGGCGGCAGCCCTGGTACGCCTGGGACGACGCCCTCGACCAGTGGCGGGCCCGCCGGCGCCTGCCCCGCCTGGTGCAGCTGGTCGAAGCCGACCGGCGCCTGCCGCTGGACCTCGACGAGTCCGCGCACCGCGTCCTGCTGCGCACCCACCTGCTCACCGCACCGCGAGCGGTCCTCGTGGAAGCACCCACCCCACAGGAACTCGGCTGGTCCGGCGGCCGCCCACACGAGGTCATCCTGACGCTGCACGCCACCGAGCGACCACCCTGGCCACCCTTGCCCACACCGATCCCGGCCCGCGTCATCGGACGAGACCAGTGCCTGAGCCCCGCCACCTCCCCGCTGCTGCTCGCGAAACTCTACGGAGACATCCGCCGACAAGACCTCCTCCTCGCCGAGCACCTGCCCCGACTGCTCACTGAGTGGGAGGTGCCGCCGGACTGGTGGTTCCTCCGGTTCCGCGACCCCGACCAGCATCTCCGCCTCCGCATCGCCCTGCCCGACCCGTCGGCATTCGGACCGGCCGCCGGACGTGTCAGCGCATGGGCCGACGATCTACGCCGACGTGGCCTGCTGCGGGAGATCCAGTACGCCACCTCCTACCCCGAGACCGGGCGGTGGGGATCCGGCGCGGCCATGCAGGCCGCCGAGGCGGTCTTCATCGCCGACTCCCACGCCGTCCTCACACAGCTACACCAGCCCGTCCGCCCGCGCCGACAGGCACTCGTCGCCGCGCAGATCGCCGCTATCGCCGTCGCCTACACCGGCAACGTCGACGCCGGCATGCGCTGGCTCATCGACCACGTACCCCCGACCGCGCCGCAGCCGATCGAGCGGCCGCTGTTCCGCGAAGCCGTACGACTCGCCCACCCCGGCGACGACTGGGCAGCACTGCGCGCTGTCCCCGGCGGCACCGCCATCGTCGAAGCCTGGAAGAACCGCGATATCGCCCTCGCCGTCTACCGGACCCACCTACCCGGACCGCACACCGACGGCATCAACAGCGACGACGTTCTCGGCTCCCTCATGCACGCCCACCACATCCGCGCGGTCGGCATCGACTTCGACGACGAAGACCAATGCCGCCACCTCGCCCGCGCCGCCGCCCTGGCCTACTTCGCCCGGAGCCGGCCATGACCCTTCCATACGAGAGCCACGACCTCGCTGTCGCAGTCGCCGACCTGCTCGCCCATCCCGACGACCCACGGCTGCCGATCCGGCAACCCTGGTGGCAGCAGTCACTCGCCCTCGGCGTACCCGGCATCGCCCTGCTCCACGTCGAGCTGGCAGCGGCAGGGCTAAGACCCTGGCAACGCGCCCACCAGTGGCTCACCGCCGCTACCAGCCGACCGGTAACGGCGGGCCCCGACAGCCACCCCTTCCACGGCGCACCCGCGCTCGCCCACGTCCTCGCCTGCGCCGCCACCCACCGGCCCGGCGCCTACGCCCGCGCGCTCGACGACCTCAACCGGGCGATAGCCGCGGACGCCCGGCGCCGCGTGACCGCCGCGCACGCCCGCATCGACGTCGGGGAACTACCGGCGCTCGCCGAGTTCGACGCCATCCGAGGATTGGCCGGGGTCGGGGCGTACCTGCTCCGCCGAGCACCCGACGGCGAGGCACTGGCCATGGTGCTCGGATATCTGGTCCGGCTGACGCAGCCACTCCGCGCCGGCAGCGAGGTGTTACCAGGCTGGTGGACCGGCAGCGGGCCCTCCGGCCGCGCCGACTCCCGATTCCCCGGCGGACACGGCAACAACGGCACGGCCCACGGCATCGCCGGACCCATGGCGCTACTGGCGCTCGCGGCCCTGCACGGCACTGTCGTCGACGGTCAGACCGCTGCCATCGCAACGATCTGCACCTGGCTCGACCGATGGCGCCACGACTCCACGACCGGTCCGCTCTGGCCGTACTGGATCACCAGAACGCAACTCCGGTCGGACCGCGCCGAGGTCCACCGCGTTCAGCGGCCGTCCTGGTGCTACGGCACGGCCGGGCTGGCGCGCGCCCAGCAGCTCGCCGCCCTGGCCCTGAACGATCCCGTCCGCCGCGCCGCCGCCGAAGACGCACTCGTCCGCGCTCTCGCTGACCCGTGCCAGCTCGCGGCGACCACCGACCCGTCGCTCTGCCACGGCCACGCCGGCCTGGCCCACATCGCGCACCGGATGACCGCCGACACCCTGCCCGACACCGCCGGGACGCTTGGCGTGCTGGTCCCTCGGCTTCTCGGCGCGCTCGACCCGGACGGCGCCGGGCCCCGGCGTACCGCAGCTGCCCTGGTCGCCGCGAACCCTGGCCTGCTCGAAGGCGCCGCCGGCGTCGCACTGGCGGCGCTCAGCTGCAGCAGCGCGGGCGCGCACACCAGCTCCTGGGACGCCTGCCTGCTCACCGCCCCATCGCCCATCCCCTGACGTGAGGACGCCGAATGCCAACGCCCGCCTGGCGGCAGTACACCATCGAGTTCCCCGACCCCACCGCAGCCGAGGACATCGCCGCCTCCGTCCTGGCCCCGGCGCTGGCCGCCGCACAGGACGAGGGCGTGCTGCACGGGTGGTGGTACGTCCGGAAGTACCCCACCTGGCGGTGGCGCTACCTTGCCGACGACCCGACCTCCCACCGCGTCGAGGATCTGCTGGAGACACTTGCGGGCCAGGACCGAATCACCAACTGGACCCGAGGCGTCTACGAACCGGAGACCCTGGCCTTCGGCGGGTCGGCCGGCATGCAGATAGCCCACGAGCTGTTTCATCAGGACAGCCGGCACCTGCTGCTCGACCTTTCTCCCGCCACCACGCTGGGAAGGCGAGAGCTCGCCGTGCTGCTGTGCAGCGTCCTGATGCGCGGCGCCGGTCTGGACTGGTACGAGCAGGGCGACACCTGGGCGAAGATCGCCGACCTGCGGCCCTCCCCCAGCCTCGCAGTGCCAGAGCAGGCCGCCGAACTGGCCCGAGCGATCAACCGGCTCATGACAGTCGACGCCCACAGCCTCGCGAAGACAGGCGGACCGCTCGTGGGGCTCGGCCCGTGGCTCGACGCCTTCGCAACCGCCGGCCAGGCGCTCGCCGACCTCGCTCGACACGGCCACCTTCGACGGGGGCTACGCGCCGTCATCGCACACCACGTCATCTTCCACGCCAACCGATGTGGCTTGTCCGTTCAGGACCAGTCCACCCTCGCCGCGCTCGCGGTCCGCAACGTCTTCCACCACACCACGAGGAGCACCGTGTCGATCGCAGAACCCACGCCCACGAGCACTAGCGTCGATCGAGTGACCAGCGACCCCGCCGACCTGCGCGCCGCGCTCACCGACGCACTGCGCGCCGGGAACATCATCCGCACGCCCGGCGTCGAGGCCGCCATCCGCGCCACCCCGCGGCACCTGTTCCTACCCGGCGTACCGCTGGAGCAGGCCTACGCCGATGCTCCCGTCTACACCAAGACCGACGGCCGAGGCGCCTCCATCAGCGCCGCCTCACAGCCACGAATCGTGGCAATGATGCTCGAACAACTCGACGTACGCCCCGGCCACCGGGTCATGGAAGCCGGCGCCGGCACCGGCTACAACGCCGCCCTGCTCGCCGCCCTCACCGGCGACAACGGACGCGTCGTCACCCTCGACGTCGACGAGGACCTCGTCGACGGGGCCCGCAAACACCTTGCCACCGCGGGCGTCACGAACGTGGACGTCATCCTCGGCGACGGAGCGCTCGGCTGCCCCGACGGCGCACCCTACGACCGGATCATCGCCACAGTCGGCGCCTACGAAACCCCGACAGCGTGGCTGGAGCAGCTCGCCCCGCACGGGCGACTCGTCGTACCGCTGCGCCTGCGTGGCGCCGCCTCCCGCTCGATCATCTTCGAGCGGTACGACGGCGGGTGGCGCGACCAGGGCAGCGAGCTGGCCGTCTTCATACCGCTGCGCGGCATCGGCGACGACGCCCGCCGGCAGGTGCCGATCACGCCCGAGCAGGACGTGATCCTCCAGGTGCACAAGGAACAGGACGTCGACACCGCGGCACTGGCCGGCGTGCTGGACACCGAGCGGCGCAAGATCTGGACAGACGTGTTCTTCCCACCGATGGTGCCGTACGAGTGGATGGACCTCTGGCTGGCCTGCCGGCTCGACAACGCCATCATGCGCATGAACGTCCAACCCGCAGCCATCGAACGCGGCGCCGTCACCCCGATGTTCCCGTGGGGCGCGATGGCCACCACCCGCGGCGCCGACCTTGCCTACCTCACCATCAGGCCAACGCCGACCAGACCCGGCGACAGCAGAATGTACGAGGTAGGCGTCATCGGTCACGGCCCGGACGGCGCAGGTCTCGCGGCTCTCGTCAGCGAGGAGATCCGCGTCTGGAATGCCACCTATCGCTCCCGGCGCGTCCGCTTCGAGATCCCCGACGCTCCCGTCGAGGCGGACCCCTCGGCCGGACGCTTCGTCCTTCCCCGGCCGCAGCACCCCATCACCGTCACCTGGCAGTGACCGTGGAGTCGGACAGCGCGCTGTTTCGGCGCTTCCCACTGGTCGCGCGACCACGGCCCATCGCCGGACCGTTGGCCGCCCGCATCGACGATCTGTGCGAGTTGGCGGAACGTGCCGCCCGAGAGGACGACCGAGCCGCGGCCTCGGCCGTCTACAACCAGGCCGCTCTCCTCGCCTCGGACTGCGGCCAGCCGAATCTGGCCCGTCGGTGGTGCCACGAGCATGCCGCCGCATACCTGCAGGCCGTTCCTCTGGATGCGCAGGCGGCACGCCACGCGTTGGAGCCCTTGCTCAATCTCGCCCGGCTGCACATTCGCGACCGCGACGGCGACGCCGCCCTTCGACTCCTCAAGACTCTTTTCGAGGCGGTGTCGTCACGGACGGACGTGGTGATCGACGGCCAGGCCCTGCCGGCGAGCCGGCTGACCCGCGGTGAGGACGACCACCGCGAGGTCAGGCGATGGCTGTGGAGCGTGCTCGTCGCGGAGGGTGCCCGCGCGTTGGCCGGCACGGGTCGATGGAACGAGGCGCATGAACATCTCCGGCGACATCACGGCATCGGCCGACGAATGCTCGACGGACGTCAAGTGGCGGTCATCGCGCGCTTGACGACCGGCGACATCGCGTCGGCCCGCTCGATGGTCGCGGCGACCGCCCCTGGCGAGCCCTGGGAGGACGCAGTCACCGCATGCCTGGCCTACCTGTGTGACACGTCTTCCCAGAAACACCTGAGACTCGCGATGGACGGTTACCTCAGACTGCAGCGAGCGAGGCCTCTCGCCATCTTCCAGGCCCGCCTCGGCATGACGCTCATCGACGCGGCCGGCGGAACAGCGGATGCACCGCTGCTGCGTCTCGCTGCGGCTCTGGTCGCAAACTGCGCCGCCTGGGGCGATGCTCGAGTCGCTCGGGAGATCCTCCGCCACCAGGGTATGGCGGCAGGCATCAGCCACCGCCAGGCAGTGCAGCTTGCGGGGATCGTGCTGAACAGCGGCCTCGGCCTCGGAGAGCTCCCGATCTTGGTGGAGGAGCGTCTCTCGAAGTCTCTCGCCCTGTGCTACGCGGCCTTGCGGAGCAGCTGTCAGCAAGAGGCTGAGAATCCCTCTGACGTCGAGATCTGACTACAGCTCGGGCCCTTTAAGAACTCCTAACGTTGGAGTTGGCGCCAGCAGATGAGGGCGCAGGCGAGGCTGAGGAAGGCTTCGTGGATGTCGTCGCGGATTTCCCAGCGG